>JAFGHA010000266.1 GCA_016930275.1 Chitinispirillaceae bacterium | reverse complement strand
AGTGTTTCACACTGTTTCTTTTTTACCGCTTTCAGCGCTTACTGGAATCATTTTTCAATTAACTTCAACTGGTGGATTTAAGTGGATTCCCTGCTTACTTTATTTGAACAAGCATGCCGGAATATTCCTGTTTGCCGTTTTTTACGTTCGCGACAATCATTCCTGAGCGGCTATTTCTCAAAACAGAACCGGCTCTGGTACTAGTGTTGAACCGTGGAGTTATTTTTTGTCCCATGAGATTGTAAAAATTAATCGAACCGGTGCCATTGGTATTTTCGTGGTTGCTCATGGCAGAAAACAAACTTGGAAATGATTCAAATGCAGGTTTTGAATATTCTTTTTTAACCCCTACATAATCCTTAGCCTTGGAAAAATCCGCTTTTCCCGTTGAGTCAACCTGGAAGATACAGAAATCGCCATTTGATGAACCAAAATTTATACTACTATACACACTACCGTTACCAGCAAGAATGATTTCTCCTTTAGCATTTATTACCCCCCCAGTCACATTTTCAAGTTCGTAGTCGTTAATCCAGATCACTTCTCCCATTGAATCAATCATTATTGCTCGCCCATTAGTCGTGCTACCCTGCTGTTTAATATTAACCATACCAGTTAGTAA
The DNA here is from genome assembly GCA_016930275.1 of Chitinispirillaceae bacterium. Classification (GTDB taxonomy): domain Bacteria; phylum Fibrobacterota; class Chitinivibrionia; order Chitinivibrionales; family Chitinispirillaceae; genus JAFGNB01. Next base: position 18,927 of record JAFGHA010000266.1, on the reverse strand, counting down.
TATTTGATTATCTGAAATGTGATTCGCTCCGTATAAAAAAGACCCGTAGTCATTATCCTGCCTTTGGTATTTTTTTTCCCATAGCACATTTCCTGTAGAATCAACACCAATTGCATAAATTACTCCGCGATAATCTCCGACAGTACCTGATTGGCCCAATAAAATAAAGTTACCATTTTTCAGTTCTATAATTGCACTTCCCCTTGCATAACCTAAACCATTGTATGTTTTTTCCCATAGTATTTCTCCAGATAAATTCATTTTAACAAGATAATATTTTGCAGAATCAGACCAGAACTGACTGTTTTTTGTACCTATAAGTGCGATTTCACCATCTTTTGTTTTTATGGCCGCAGAAATATCTTCTGGATGCAATGAATCCCCGATAGTTGTTTGCCATTGTATATTTCCACTCGAATCAAGTTTGGTGACAATTCCGTTATATAAGCCATAGTTTGTATCGGGAATCATTAAATATCCACTCAGTATAAATCCACCACCGTCGGTAGAAAAAATATAGGATGCAACATCATCATTTGTACCACCATAATTTCTGGAAAGTAAAACCTTTCCAAGAGAGTCAATTAATAGGAACCACATATCTGTCCCTTTATCGATTGATGAAATTTGTCCAATTGCTGCATACTTGTTGTCAGAAATATTTATAATTTTGCTTATATAGCTACCTTCATAGAGATTTGAACGAATTGTATCACCCATAGAATCAACATGAATGATGTATGCACTATTGTCGCCAACATTAAATGAATGGCTGTTGCCTGCCAAAAAATAACCCTCATCAGCTGTATTAATAACTGATGCACAGTAATCGCCCCTTAGCCCTCCATAAAAAGTTGGTACTAATATGTTATCCTGCGAAAAGGAATTAAAAACCGTAACAGCCAGCAGAAACAACAAGACTTTTGTAATTTTGGGTATGTTTTTCATATTTCCTCCTACATCGTATATCTCAGTTTTTAACGTACATTTTATATGAATATTATATCCTACGACTCTCGTTTATTTGAAGGTCCAATACAGTTTAAATGTATCGCTCCATATCATTAATTTAACACCAGTTTATAATTTAATCAAGAGGTCTACTCTATTATCGTTATCAATTGATAACGGTAACGATATGTTACCAATTAGGGGTAACACTTTTTTATGGAAAATGTATAAAATGCTTGCGCAAATGTCAGGAAGGAGATATGTTACTAAACAAATGGAAGTAATTGCAGTTGTAGACAATAGAATAGTACCACTTATAAACTAATTTCGATGTGATTTACTCCGAAGTATTCAATAGTAATGCTGTTCAAACCAATTGCATGTTCACTAAACCCGGGGCTTTGAATGAGGATTAATCAAAATCAACGTTGCTTAATTATGCCCGTCATACAGTGCACAATCAATGGTAAACATTAAATTCATGATTATATAATATCCATGCCGCAACTGGTTGAAAAGTATGAAGTATACGACTTTAATAAACTTTTATAGGGAGGTGCAGTATGTCTACAGGTTGGGATCTCGATACACCCGATATCGTTGGAAGAGCTGATGGTGATGTCAGAATAGATTGTAACAATAACACGTCACCACCGGAAAGTGCCAGTATAATATTTTCCTCCACTAATGAAACAAACGAAATGATGCGGATTAAAAATGACGGGAAGGTGGGAATCGGAATTGCTGATCCCCTGGAATGTCTGCATGTAAACGGTAATATACGATTAGGTGACATTACCAGCCCACCATCATTCGATAACCGGGTGTGGACAACAGAGAAAGTATTCAACGTGTTGGATTATGGGGCCGAGACGATTTCAGGACAAAAAACTTATGGTACTGAAGGAGAAATTACTTCATCAACCAGAATAGAAGAACTTGGTGCATTCTCTTCCGTCTTGGCTAATGATACTCTTTTAATATTGAATGGGCAGGATATTGGAATCTATACAATTACGTCGGCTGATGCAAATAGCGCAACCGTAAATGGGGCATCGTGGCATGTTACAAGTCCGCCAGAAAATATACATTGGATGGTTTTAGCAGGTACCCCAGTTGATTGCACCACTGCATTCCAGGCAGCCATAGATGACGCAGAAAGTACCGGTGGAGGGGTAGTGTTTGTTCCAACCGGGTACTATTTCTTTGGAACATCGACTGCTTCACCTGCTCCGGAAAGTACACTTATTATCAAATCGAATGTCATCCTGCGGGGAATGCGTTCAAAACCCGCCAACTGGAGTCAGTCAAAGTGGTTTCCAATCTCAGGTTCTCCAGGGACTGAATTCGAAATGCAAGGTCCGGTATTACTGCCAACTGACACGAACATTCCGTTTATCACACTGCAACGATCTATGAAAAATGCATGTATTGAAGGTCTCACCATTTTCTATCCGCTACAGGGTATTGTAAGCGGATCGGGAACTACCGATCCTCAAATAGTTGAATATCCGGCATGCATCATTATGGGTGATCTCGAAGAATATCAGGATGAAAGCACGGTGAACAGTGATAACAGTGTCAGGAATATGCTTTTAGTAAATCCCTATATCGGGATTTATTGCCGGACCTACATCGAGGTGGAAATCGGCAGTCCTCCTGGTCCGACTTCACCGCCTACGGAACAGGGTATTGGAAGGGTCTATTTATCAAACATACACGGGTGTCCACTTCAGAACGGAATAATTGTCGATGGCTTATGGGATGTAACTTATATCGAAAGAATAAACTTCAGTCCATATTTTTTATACGAAGATTATTCGGACGCTAACCAGGAAAGAAAAGACTGGAATACCTATGTCCTCAGGAATTGTACCGCAATTCACATTAAATTTGCCGTATGGAGCATCCTCAATGACGTCTTTGCGCTTACCGCTCACCGAGGTCTTGTTCTCGATCATAACAATCAAACCGCGGAGGGTTTTGACGGCGCTGTAGATATTATGGGAACGAATATCCAGTTTGATCAGTGTGATGTTTGTATCGAAGTTGTCGCAGGAGAAGCTTATTTAACTAATGTCAGGCTTACCGGTGGACTGAATTACAAAGTAAGAGATTATTACGCCAATGATTACAACCTGTGTTCCGAAAAGAAAGCTATCCTGACTTCGGGTGATCCTGCAAGTGTTTTAACCATTATCAACGGTTCAATTACCTGTTTCGATGAACCCTTATCCTCACCGCCACCAAACCCGCAATGTGTAGTCTGGGAAAAAGCCGGAATACTGAATATTCAAAATGTGCTGTTCGTTGATAACAATATTGTGGAAATCTCGTGCGGGGTGTACATGTCGGACGGGAGGCTTACATTAAGCAATTGTCGATTTCAGAATAACAATTCAGGTTTCACTAAAGCGTTCGAAATTACCGGCAATGTTGAGTCCGCGATTATTTCCGGGAATGATTATCAGGGCATTGACCCTGGAATCAATTATGCGCAAGACCGCAACTTTACGGTTGACGGTGCATTGCTGCTCCATCAGACGGTTGGCGAAATCGGACTGTCACTCGAAGGGAACGCACAGGGAAATACCCCGTTCCTGACCTGGAAGGGCCAACCGGAAGAAACCAGCCCCCCGACTGCTGAAACAGCTGCGGATAGTTACAGTATCCGTTACAGCAATAGTGATCTCAAATTATCCATGGGGTACGGCAATAATGATATCGGGTACACCTCCCAGATTACCATCGACCAGCCTACCGGCAATCTCGGGATCGGAACAACCACCCCGAGTGAAAAACTGACGGTACAGGACACCAACACCTCGTTGCGTATCGGTGACGGCATCGGCAACGCCGGGAATCCCGAACCGCAGATAAAAAGCCCCGGTGCGCTCCTTATCGGAGTCGATTCGGAAGTCAACGGCAGCGAATTCATACGCCTGACGTACGAAGACGGACGCAACTGGCTGCAGTCGTTCGAGGCCGACACGACGGTAAGCCCGCCGGCGCCGAAAGCGGCAGCCCTGACGCTTGCCGCGGGAACCAGCAGGGGGATCGAGATCGATACCTCGGGGAACGTGGGGATAGGAACGGCGACACCTACCCAGGCACTCGATGTCGAGGGGAGGATTACCGTGCACCCGACGGGAACGACTCCCGATAACAATTATAACGGCAACCTTGTGATCACCAAGCCTGCATCATCGGGGCAATACCTGAATTTCGTGCGATACGGCAATTTCGTCTGGTCGATGGGTATGGTATACGGTACTAACAAATTTGCCATCGCTCCCGGAGATTCCACAGATGCAGATTTCCCGACCGCTGCAACGAGTTTGGTTATCGATGGTGCCGGGGCAGTAGGAATCGGGACTGATACGCCGACGTCAAAGCTAACCCTTGCAGGCGGTGATTTTCTTGTCGATAACGGTGGCAGTAACCGTTACCTTGTTCATACCCAGAAAACATATAATTACGGGTTATATTTTGACTACTCTGCTGAAAGTCTCGCGGTGGTGACACACAGTACACCGAGGTTGACGGTGGATGATGGAGGAAATGTAGGGATTGGGACGACGAGTCCTGGATCAGGACTACATATCGGTGTTGATGCAGGAGGTACTGATAAAGGCTATATAACACTTGAGCAATTAACTACTACCCCAAGTGCCCCAGGAACAGGGAAGAGTATAATTTACATGAGGAATGGGTATTTATGTACAAGAGTTGGAACAGGAAATGAAGTAATATTGGCGTAAAATTACACCAACGAAGGGGGGCTAGATAGAACCTTTGCCCCCCTTTAAATTTAAAATGGGACTGAATACGATTCAATTGCTTCATGCCCATTATTACCAAGTACAAAGATGATATTGCCAAATATCGAAATTCGCTCGAAAGGTATGGCAGGTTGCCATTCAGCAATTTTTTCACCAACCGAACTAAAGACAAAAACTTTTTCATTTTGTTTTATATAATAGTTTCCTTCCCAATCTATTGCTCGTAAATAACCAGTTAGGCTGAAAACGGAATAATTTTTATCGGTTAATGTGCTATTAAATGTGAGAAGGTTATTTGTGCTACCATCCATTAGGATAACCTGCTCATTTATTCCAATTACCATATCACCAATATCATTGATCGAGGTAACTGCTGTGTCACTTGCCAAAACAACTCCTGCTGTATCGAATTTGGTGATCTGATAAGGATTTCTTCCGTGTAATATGAATAAGTTATCTTCTTGATCAACCAATATGCGGATAGGTCTTTGAACTTGCCATTGAGTTAAAGAATCACCTGTCTTATTGAATTTTATTATTCTATTCCGATCTGGATCGGCAGTATAAATATTTTCTTTGGAATCAAGGCACAGGTCGAATAATTGGCTAAACGATCCAACTCCAATTGAAAGCGTATTTCTTCCTGATTTAGCAAATACTCCCACAAATCCATTATTGTTTCCACGAAATGCGACATAAAAAGAGGTATCGGCTCCAATCGCAAATGAAATCGGATCATCACGTAAGCTGTCGATTTTAAGTGTCTGCAGTAACCTAAACGCCCCCACCACCTGCACACTCACCCCCATACTTTTTTCACCTTCATTATCAGTATTATCCACAGCCGTAATCTTGTATTCGTAGGTCTGATCTTGAATACCTGTAGAATCCCTGTAAAGGGTATCGGTAACAACCGCAGCATTGATCTTCACAAAATCACTGTCGGAATGCTTCCGATACACATTGTACCCGGCGACATCACTCTCCGCATTCGGATTCCACGTCAACGTCACGATCTGCAGAAGCGTATCGTATGACAACGACAATCCCTGCGGAGCGGACGGGGCACCGGCAGTGTCCTTCGGCACAACCGTAATCTCCACCGTATCGGAAAAACTCCCGCTCTCACCCTCGATCGAAACAACAGCTTCGTACGTGCCGGTATCGGTATAGACATAGCCGAACGAACTCTCCGTTTCCGAAACGAACTCTTCTGTACCGTCTCCATCCACATCAAAATGGTACTCCGTCGCCGCTCCAACCGTAGCGGTATCGACTCGTGCCTGCAGGATAACGGAATCCCCGAGCTGATACATGGTGTCTTTCCCCGCATCGACGAAAAACGCTATCCGTACCGTCACATCCTGTGAGTTGAGCCCCTCATTCTCGTCGGCATCTGTCGCCCGGATTATGTACTGGTAGGTCACCCCCTTTTCAAGGCCGTTTTCAGGAGTGTCGGTAAAGAAGGTATCCGGTACGAATGCTGCATTGACCGCCGTGTACTGTCCGGATGTTCCCTCCCGGCGGAGCACATTGTAGCCCTGTACCAGCGACGGATCTGCCGTTTCCCAGCTCAGGGTGACGCTGTTGGTAAGCGTATCGTAGAAAACGGTCAGGTTCTCCGGAGTCGGAATCCCCGTAAATGGAATCCTCAGCGTATCAAGATCCGTCACCTCTTCACTCACCACCGGTACGCCGAAGGTATCGAGCACCGCATAATCATCCAGAGAAGAAATGATCCTCAAATCATACTTTCCTTCGGCAAGGGAATCGAACGAGAATTGTCCGTCCGTATTCGGAGTGGCGAACCGGTTGATCCCGAAGGCGAGAATAAACACCTTCCGCACGTCGCCGCCTTCGGAGAGATAAATGGTTCCCGTAATGGAACCTGCGGGTTTGAGTGTATCTTCCACCACCACGGTGGAGTCGGGGTCGGTAACATGTACCGAATCGATCAAACCAAGTGCTGTATCCCCCTGATTTGCCTCGATGACGTACAATCCGGTATCGAGCGTGGAATCGAATTCGAATTTTCCGCTGTCGTCGGTGGTGACGGTAGCCGTATCGGCAAGACGTTTACCGATACCCAGTCCAACCGTGTCCGCAAGGGATGCACGGGGACGGATGGTCACAATGGCGTTACGGGCGGGGGTGGCGCCGTCGGATACGTAGAGAATGCCTGCAACCCTGCCGTTGCCCGTCTGGGAAATGTTTCCCGCCTCGTCCTGCGACGACGGCAGCGTGCAGCGCAACAGCAGAAGCCCTGCGGCACAGCAGATCACCGCTACATGAAACCAGCTCCGTGCGTTCATTGTTTCCCCTTTCTTTCCCCATCGGGTTTCGACAGTGGAAAAAGGTGAAAATTGAGTTGATAGACCCGGTTGGCACTGTCGTCCTCACTCACCATTTCGGCGATCCGGTTCTGAAATTGATCGATTTCTTCACAGATTTTCCCGTACATCATGGGCGAGATTCCCATCGTCAATCCGGTCACGTTCCGCTGTTCCACCGGCAGCGATGCTATGGCTTTTGTTGCAAGCTCATTGCAACCGAGATGAAAATTTCTGATACCCAGTGCAGCAACCTCGTTTCCGGTCGTGATATTCCTGGCGGTAACGTGCCAGATGCCGTTCCGGTCCCGTTCGATCATTCCCAGCCGTTCCAGCAGTCGAACCGACCGCTCTGCCTGCTTTGCCGTGATCGCCGGGGTAAGCATCTGTGAAAGCCATTTCCAGTCTCCCCGGAACTCGTACAGGTCGATGATCGAACGTACCGCACTGTGATACCAGGTGGAATAGAATTCATAACAGGAGCGGTTGACCGTCTGCAGGGCCGAAGGGCCCTTCCCCCGCGCCTTGATCCGGCAGAGGTTGCCGAAGTACCGGTCCTGCTCCTTCATCCCTTTCGCGTGGTTGAAGGCGACAAGGTTCTCGAAGTACTGTTCCTCGTACCGGTCATGGCCGAGCGCATGCGACAGTTTCAGGCAGTTATCGCGTGAGATGCTCCGCTTTCCTTTTACGAGAAGGTAGACGAACCCCCGGTTGGCGAACCCGGCCCGTTCGGCCATGAGCTGATAGGAAAACGATCCGTTTTCCTTCTTTTTTTCCGTATACCAGTCTTCCAGGTAACGGCGGTAATCGGTATAGTCGAATACACTGATCATGATGCTGCTCTCCTGATTACAATCTACCACCACTTTTCCCCGGAATCAATACGGCAGCGAAAATATCGTTATCATGCGATAACGGATTATCCCGTTGTATTTCTGTACCCGGGATGAAAAACAGTAATTTGGAACTTGAAGATGTTTCAATTTGCCGGAAATGGTCATGTTGAGAAGGTGGCAGGCACGTTGAAAAACAGAAGGTAATCAGGGTTCCGCATTGTAAGGTCTTTACAATTACTTTATTTGAACAATCTTCCCGGAATACTTAAAGCCCCCTTTTCTCATATTCGCGACAATCATTCCCGACCGGTTATTCCTCAAGATTGAAGCGTTACCGGTACTTGTATTGAAGGGGGTGATTTTTTGTCCCATGAGATTGTAAAAATTAACCGAACCGGTGGCAGTGTTTTCGTGGTTGCTCATGGCAGAAAACAAACTTGGAAATGATTCAGATGAAGGTTTTGAATATTCTTTTTTAACCCCTACATAATCCTTAACCTTGGAAAAATCCGCTTTTCCCATTGAGTCAACCTGGAAGATACAGAAATCATTACTGCCATTAGTAAAATTCAATGGACTGTTTATACCGATACCTGCAAGAACAATTTCTCCCCGCCTATTTTGTACACCCATGTTCACACTGTAAGTGTAGGTATTCATACTTAAATCGATATGTGGATCTCCATAATCATTCATCCAGATAATCGCTCCTGTAGAATCGATCATGATCGCTCTACCATATCTGGCCTCCCCGGTTAAAAGCATTCTGTTGTCATTGAGATAGGTTGCCCCCCATAAAAAAGAACCATAGTCATCATTATCCATTTGGTATTTATGTTCCCATAATACGTTGCCGGTAGAATCCGCCCCGATTACATATATTGATATTGCATTCCGCGAAGCACCAACAGTTCCTGACTGACCCGCTAAAATGAGGTTACCATTGGTTTGTTCCATAATTTTATATCCTCGGGCAAATCCTAAACCTTTATATGTTTTTTCCCATAGTATTTCTCCTGATAAATTCATTTTAACAAGATAGAATTCAGCAGAATCCTTCCAATGTTGAGTGTTTTTTGTCCCCAACGAAGCAATTTGACCATCAATTGTACGTACAATGTCCGCAGTGTACTCTGCATGCAGTGAGTCACCAATGGTTGTTTGCCATTCGATATTTCCTGTGGAATCAAGTTTGATTGCCATGCCGTTGGATAAGCCAAAATTTGTATCTGCAGTTGAAGTATAACCGCTAACAATATAACCGCCGTCATCGGTTGAAATAATACCGGTTCCTCCTTCAATATCAGGTCCTCCGTAGCTTCTTGAATAAAGAACATTTCCAAGTGAGAAAGAAATCACGATATGGATTCAGTGAAGACATGACGTAAACTATCAGATCAGTTCTACAGTCCCGATACCACCGAGGGAACGGAACTATGCGGTTTATTAACGCTACCCTCCGCTGGCTCCTGTGAAGGGGGATGGCTTCATTTTTTTACATTTTCAAATTAAGGTAGATTGGAGAGCCACAGCAGTGGCGGAGAAATGTAGTGCTCTTGCGATATCAGTGGAGCTCACTCTGGAGGCCGGATTAAGAACCTTTGCTGTCTGAGGGCAGGTGTTTGTCTGCCCGAGTTCAAAGGCTCCCGGCTGTAAGGGTGATAGCGTAACGTAAATCGCTAAAGGCCCTTTTTCGTTCCTTTTTGGGCCAGCAAAAAGGAACCCGCCTGCCAGTGCGGGAACTGGCGAATAGTAAAGGTGATATGTTGTTATCCCTATGATAAAAGCCCTATATCTATAAAAAAATCCTCCGGGTTTCGGGTTTTTCAGGAGTGGGTGGCATTGTTAAATGCTTACTTCCACATGTTTAAAAAGGCAACTTCATTTCTCTGTGCCGGGTCCCGCCCCGGCAGGCGGCACACTTTGTCAATCGCCACAAAGTGTGCAAAATGCTTTTTTCAGCACTGCAGCGAGCCGCAGTCGCCCCGTTTGATCGGTAGGGTTGTCGTGTGCGGGTATCTGCAGTGCTCAAAGGATCATATTCTGGTACAACAATCGCCGGCGTGCGTCGCTAACGCGGCCAGAAGACAGGACTTCTTTTCTTGGGTCACGTTCGTTCCATCAGATTATTTGAGAAGAAACAGCGATACGAATTCAGTGAAGACCAGGAGGAATTCTATCAGATCGGGTTCCATCCTGTTAACTCCGAGGGAACGGACGTGACCCTCGCCGGAAGTACTGTCTTCCGCCGGAAAGGCGCCGCACGCCAGACAGACTGTTAAGCCATTAGCCTGTTGTTTACGCGATCATGCTACCCGTCCCTGATAAAATGCACCGGCCCTACGGGGCGACTGCGGCTCGCCCGGCGGTTGTTTAAGCGCGCGGTGTCCAGAGGGTTGTCAATCCTTTCTTGAAGCGTTAGGTATCCAGTGCTTTGCACTGTTTTTACTATACCGCTTTGGCGCCGGAACATCCCGCTTAGCGGGACCGCGGTGTGGGGTCGACACCCCACTCCTGTGTCCTTGCGAAATGGTGAACTGTATGGTTATGCGCTTTCAGCGCTCAATCAACCGGGGGTTAACTGCATGTCCACTAAATCGGCACCACTTCAGCTGGATGCAGGTATACTACCGCACAATTCCTTTCTCCTATCCCCAACCCGCAACGTCCTGCAGCGAGAGATTCAAGTGTTGTTATTGTATATACATTGTAGTATTATTATTGTATGAAAATCGCATTAAAAAGGCCGCTCATACTGAGTGAGTCGAAGTAGGGGCGGTCTTTTCTATGAATCCTGAACGGAAACTAAATAGATACCTTGGATAACGGAAACGAGCCCTGCATTTCATGGCTATGATCGGGTAGCGGAACGAACGCTGCCTATCGCATGATCCACAGTTTATGCGAATCGGACGGGCTTACGAGAATCCGGTTCCCGAACGGTACGGCTGCACAGAAAAACCGGTTGCCGCCCTTGAGCGTACCGGTGAGATCGGTCCAGATGGTTCCGTTCGCGGTGTAGAGAATATCGGTGAACTGATCGACACCGCTTTCGTTGTCGTATCCGCCCACCATCCAGAGCTTCTCGTCAAAAGCAAGTGCGCAGTGATACCGGTCTTTCGAGAACGGAGCGTTTTTATCGGTGCAGGTCCAGGTAACTCCGTCGGCCGATTCCCATACGTCATTAAAACTCCGCTGTGAACCGACGGCGTCATTGAAACCGCCGAGGACGTACAGTTTATTGTTGAATACCGTACATGCGTGTCCGTACCGCGGAGCGAACGGAGCGTTTTTCGTGACGAGCATCCAGTTGACCCCATCCGCCGATGACCAGATATCATTGAGAATCGGATCGGTTTCCGAATCACCCAGCCCGCCGATAATCCAGAGTTTTCCCCGAAATACCGCCGCCGAATGATATACCCTTTTATCAAACGGCATCTTCGATGCCCGTTCCCAGCGTGCACCCGAGGATGAATTCCAGATTGACGTGCCGAATAGTTTCGGGCCGATTTTTCCGCCGACAATCCAGAGCGCACCGTTGAACACGGTGGTGGTGTGGCCGAACAGGTTGCCGAACGGAGCGTCATCGGTCAGGAGTGTCCAGGAGATGCCGTCTGACGAATTCCAGACGTCGTTTCGTTTACCGGCGACAAGCAGCAGTTGATTGCTGTACGAAACGAGGGAATGCCCGTTTCTTCCGAGAAGCTCCTTTGGGGGAGAAACACTCATCCAGAGCAGTGCCGCGTGCACGAACATGGTGTCGGTTGTCGATAAGCCTTCGTTGTCGGTAGCCCGGAAAATGCATTTGAGGTAGCTGACCGGGGCTTTGAACGGCGGCAGCTGGACCGTTCCGGTGGTGGTGACGACCGGCTTTCCGGTGGCGCCGATGTCCCATTCCATGGAAACCACCGATCCATCGTCGGATGCGTTTCCGCACAGCGTAAGTGTATCGAATATGCCGATAAAGGTATCGGCCGGTGCTTTGACTACCGGTGGTTTTCCCGGTAAACGGGAGAACGTTTTTTGGGGTGGTGGCGGAACAACCGTTTTTGATGGCGTTGCAACCGGTACCGTATCTTTTTTTACCGGTATCGGTTTCTCCACCGGTTGTTTTTTTTGAGGAGCGGTTTCCACTGAGGAACCGGGAGGCGTTACGGACTCGACCATGACGGGTGCGGTCGGTACCCAGGCCGCAGCGGCAAGCGGGATGGTAAGTGTATCGGGAAATACGTCTGTCTGCCCGCTGCGGACGCGCAGTGAACATTGTACCGTCCGGTAACCTCGTTTTACCGATCGGATAATCGCCGCATAGGTACCTCGCGGAACGTCATTTATTTCGATCGTCCCGGTTTCGGTTCCCGAAAACGTGAACGGCGTTCCGCTGAGCGCTATCCGTACGCTATGATCTTTTGCGTTTTCACAGTTCACCTGAAAACGCAGCGATCCCGGCGGGCGAAGCGTATCCCGGGAGAAAAGCGTGTCGCTCTCCCTGTCGGGAGTGACCAGACGCATTGACCAGAGCGATTTTTTACGAATCAGCAGCACATACGGGGTACGTGAAGCCATATACAGTTCGTAGGTGCCGGTACGGTCACTCTTCCTGCAGCGGCTGGCACCCTGCGGAAAAATCCGTGGCTCGGTATTGTCAAGAGCATGATAATCGGCGCCGTAGAGACAGAGGTGGGCATTACGTACTGCATAACCTTGCGCATCATACACGGTTCCCCGCAGCATCGGCTGCTCCGTATTTCCTTTCCCGGTGAGCATGAACAACAGGGCAAAGAACAGTGCGGTGCCGGGAGAGGAAAAATGATGACGCATGGCGAAAGAGTTACTTTCGTGAAAGACGGTGAAAAATCCAGTACAGGAGCAGTAGCAGGCAAATAACGATGATTCCCGCTACCAGTAATCCCGCCGGAGGAAAACCGGTTGCGGGATGATTTTCTTCCGGGGAGGTATCACTTCCGGATTCAGGTGTCGTATCATGTTTCGCTGATGGTGTGGTACTATGGTCCGAATGGGTACGCCCATGTTGTACGATACGTTCCGCCAGTACATCATCGATATTGTCGAATGCGGGGGCTCCACATTCATTGTCCATGGGAGCGGTTCCTTTCCCGTTGAGCGTAGAATCTCCGGCGTGCTTCCTGGCGCATCCGTTCGGTCCTTTTTTCCATGACCTGTTCCCAAACGGTTTCTTCATCGAGATTGAACAGTTCGTGGATGATTTTAAGATAGTATGCGGCACCGTTGGAGTACAGACGATGAAGAAACAGTATTTTATGATCGGTAACAACCTCGTCGAAGACCGGATCCACGGCGATCGCCGTCTTCGTTACCTTGCCGGGAAACATCGTATGCAATGCGGCAATGAACGCACGTTGACGTTTCGTGTTTTTGAAGAAGTTCGGGATCACGCGTGAAATTTTCGCACCGTCAGGGTAGCGTTCGTTGATCGTTTCTTCCATTTCCACCAACCCGTCGATCGCGAACTGGCGCAACTCGGTCGGAACGAATATTTCATGTGCAGCCCTGATTGCGGATCCCTGAACACGGTCAAGCCCCGGAGCGTTATCGATCAGAATTATATCGTAATAGCGTTCGAGTCCGCACAGTTCCATCGTTTGTCCGAGCAGAGCGGTGTCACGTATATCACTGTCGCAGAGTTGTTTTTCGGCGGTTATCAGGTGCAGCCCGGCAACCTCGGTCTTGCGGATCGCCTGGAGCAGAGTCTTCGGGGCGCTCGCTTCGTCGCTGCAGTATACATCACGAATGGATGGCTTTTGAACCCCCACGCCGAGCATCGAAGAGAGATTATGCTGGCTGTCATTGTCGATGACACAGATGCGAAAACCGCTCAGGGCCAGAGCCTGCGCCGTGCACCCGGTGAAGGTGGTTTTTCCCACACCACCTTTATGGTTGAGTACCGCAACTATCCGCATATCAGGAAACTACTAAATGGATACCGGACGGGCCAGAGCACGGGTGTGGTAATTTTTTACAGTCTATTGAAAAAACGAGTAATTGAATGCAGAATTTATCTGTCTGCATCACACGAAAGGCACCTTCATGAGCGCACCAACGGCTAGTTGTCTCCACGATGGAAAATCTGATACGAATGACCATAGCGCGCTTCTGAATGCATGTGCAGGAACGGCATTTATTGTACAGGCGAAAAGCAGGGTCATCATTGCCGCAAACGAGTATGCCGGGAACGCAGGCATAGTACCCGGAACTACCTGTTTTTCCTCATGGGCACAGCGGGACAAACCATGCCCATGGTGTCGTGCGCAGGAAACAATAAAAGAGGGAACATCCTGCGATGGCGAAATACGGTTGAGGGATTGCCGGTGGAATGCGCACTGGCGTCCGATTTCGGATGATCTTTATCTGCATTACTTCATTACTATCGACGATATTACTATCGACGATGCATCCAAAAATCAAATGTCCGGAGAACCTCATTCAGAGGAGATACGTATGGAAAACCAGGACGATATGTTCCGGGCACTGTTTACGACCATGACTCAGGGAGTCGTTTATTTCGACCGGAAAGGCACGGCTACCGGTATCAATCCGGCGGCGTTACGAATACTCGGTGTGAGTGAGGAACAGGTCATCGGAACTGATCTTTCCCATCACTACTGGAAAGGCGCCAATGAGGACGGTTCAGAACTCCCTCCGCATCTGCATCCGGTGCGTGTTGCTCTTAAAACCGGACAGAAAATACGGAATATCGTCATCGGAATGCATAATCATGAAAGAAAAACCCCGGTCTGGATCAGAATGGTAGCGGTACCGCTTTTCCGGGCCGGTGAAACGGAGGCTTATCAGGTTTATGTGGTGTTTGACGATATTTCCCTGCAGAAGAAAGCTGAAGAGAACTACCAGATTCTCTTCCGGGAAATGCTCGATGGATTCGCACTGCACGAGATTATCTGTAATAATCAGGGAAAACCGGTCGATTACCGGTTTCTGGCGGCCAATCCGGCGTTTGAACGCATGACGACACTTAAGGCGAAGGATATTATCGGAAAAACCGTGCTTGAAGTCATGCCTGATACGGAACCTTACTGGATCCAGACGTACGGCAAAGTCGCATTGACGGGTGAACCGGTCACCTTCGAAAATTATTCGGGTACCATTAAAAAACATTTCAGTGTTACCGCATTCAGGCCTGAACCGGGGCGCTTCGCCTGTATATTCAGCGATATCACCACGCGCAAGGTCATGGAGGACATTCTTCGGCAGAGTGAGGAAACACACCGTGCGCTTGTTGAAGGGCTTCCCGATGTGGTCATGCGGCTCGACCGTAAATGCCGGTTTCTGTTCGTTTCGGAAAATATCAATCAAGTGGTGTCTCTCAATGCCACCGATTTTTTCGGGAAAACCTTTCGGGATCTCGGGTTTACCGAAGATATGTGTGAATTCTGGGAGAAGGCGCTCCAGCATGTGGTGCATAATGAAAAATCTTTCGAGACGGAGTTCTCCTTTGATGGAAAAAACGGGTACACCATGTTCAACTGGCGGCTTGTGCCGGAATTCACTCCGGAAGGGAATGTCCGTTCGGTTCTTTCGATCGGCAGGGATATTACCCGTCATCGTCTTATCGAAGACCGGTTTCAGAAGTTTTTTTCGCAGATATCCCAATTGGCCTATATGGTCAACACTGATGGAAATATCATGGATGTCAACGATGTCGCATGCGAACGGCTCGGATATGACCGGGAAGAGCTGATCGGGCAACCGTTGAAAATGATCTATGCACCGGAGTCCCTCGAGCGAATGGAGGAATTGTTTATGGTCTGGCGGGAAACCGGCAGTATCCAGAATGAGGAGATGGTCATTGTCACGAAAGGCGGCGAGCAGCGGAGGGTACTTCTGAATGTAAGCGCCGTGCGTGATGAGCAGGGTACCATACTGCATTCCGTATCCCTGCAGACGGATATTACCGAGCTGAAACTGTATCAGAATGAGGTCCAGCGTGCACAGAAACTTGACTCTCTGGGGGTGATGGCGGGAGGTATCGCGCACGATTTCAACAATCTTCTGGGGGGGATATTCGGATATATAGATCTCGGAAACGATCTGGCTGAAGATCCGCGCGTCAAGCGGTATCTGACGAAGGCTCTGTACACGATCGACCGGGCGAGGGGATTGACGCAGCAACTGCTGACGTTCGCGAAGGGTGGTGCTCCGGTCAAGCGGGTCGACCACCTGTTTCCTTTTGTTGAGGAAACCGTACGATTCGCCATGAGCGGATCGAAGGTATTCTGTGTTTTCAACGTTGAGCAGGGGCTCAAGCCGTGTCTGTTCGATCGTAATCAGATCGGTCAGGTAATTGATAATATCGTCATCAACGCGCAGCAGGCCATGCCGGGGGGCGGGACGCTCAATGTTACCGCGGCAATGGTAGGTCCGGCAGACGGCTGCCCGCCAACGCTTTCGCCGGGGGAGTATATCCTCATTTCGATAAGCGATACCGGTATCGGTATTCCGGAAAGTCATCTTTCACGTATTTTCGATCCGTTTTACACCACCAAGCCGAAGGGACACGGGCTCGGACTGGCCACCTGCTACTCGATCGTCAGCAAACACGGTGGAACGATTGAGGTGAAATCAACTTCCGGTTCAGGAAGTACATTCTCTCTCTATTTTCCGGTTTCCTACGAAGGCGTGACGGAACTTCCGGACACGACAACCGTGAGCCACTCGGGCACCGGAGTGGTTATGGTGATGGACGATGAGGAAGTAATGCGCGATACTATCGGTGGTATGATTGCCGCGATGGGATATACCCCGGTATATTTTGAAAATGGTGCTTCGGTGCTTGACTACTTCCGGAAACAGTTTGACGCAGGTACGCTGCCGACCGCGATGATTTTTGATCTCACCATTCCCGGGGGCATGGGGGGAGTGGAGGCGCTTGCGGAAATCAGGAAAATCGATACGACAGTCCCGGTATTTGTTGCGAGCGGCTATGCCGATGATCAGGTCATGGCAAATCCTGAGAAGTACGGGTTTGCCGGAAGTATCGAGAAACCTTTCAGGAAAGTCGAACTTGAAGCGCTGCTGAAAACGTATTTTGAGAAAAAATGATCTCCCGGAAGGGTGGCTGACAGCCGCTTGTCCGGAGTTATGAAAATGCTGTTTCCGTTGTTCTCCCCGGTCATTTCCCCTGTAGAAAAAAGTAGCGCAATCATTGACAATGGAAGGGAAACCACTCATGCAGTTTCACAAGTATCATGGTCTCGGAAACGATTATATCGTCATCGATCCGGCGGAGTTTTCCGCAATGCTGACGCCGGAGGTGGTGAGACGGATATGCGACCGAAATTACGGTGTCGGATCTGACGGGATTCTCTTCGGTCCGCTCGAGACCGGCGGTAGGTTCGTTTTGCGCATTTACAATCCCGACGGCAGTGAAGCGGAAAAAAGCGGCAACGGTCTCCGCATTTTTTCACGCTATCTGTGGGATACCGGACGGGTGAGCGACGTACCCTTTGCCATCGATACCACTGGGGGAAGGGTTACCGCCCGTGTACATGAGGGTGGAAAACTGGTTACCGTGGAAATGGGCCGGGTATCATTCGCGGCGACGGATATTCCGGTTGAGGGAGAGGAAGGTGAAGTACTCGGTCGTACCATTTTAGTTGACGGTAGAGAGTACACCTACTCCGCTGCCACCGTCGGTAATCCGCATTGTGTCGTTACCGGTGAGGAGGTGAATGCGGATCTCGCGAAAACCGTCGGGCCGATAATTGAAAAAGATCGACGTTTCCCCAACCGGACCAATGTCCAGTTTCTTGAGGTGATTGACCGGGAGAATATCCGTATAGAGATCTGGGAACGCGGCGCAGGATACACCCTCGCATCGGGAAGCAGCAGCACTGCCGCCGCGGCGGTCGCCCGGAGGCTGGGACTCTGCGGTAACCGAGTTACCGTGCATATGCCCGGTGGTACGCTTGCGCTCTCCTTCACCGATGATTTTTCGGCGGTGATGACGGGACCGGTGGCAGCGGTATGCGACGGAGTGCTGCGGGAGGAGCTGCTGGGTGGAGGTGAAAAGCTGAAAGTTGATCTTTGATCATACCTGCTTCCACTTCGGTACTTTAAAATGAAACGCGTTATTTCCTGTTCACGCCCCCTAAATCCCCCGCAGGGGGACTTCCAGGACGGTGCCCCCTGCGGGGGAACCTACGGAGGGGGCGATAACGCGCAGGAAAAATCGCATTTCGTTTATCCTGTCGAAGTAGAACTCAGGTATCTGAAACCGTTATTGCGCTCATCCTGAGCTATCGTCGAAGGGTGGCGGAGAGCAAAAACCGCTTATATTTCGTTCCGCTGGGCGGGATCAACATGAGCGAGCCCGTAAACGTTGATCGAACGTACCTGATACCTGTGATCTTTCAAACTTTCAACTATTCCCCGACTCTCCGGCGGGCCTGTTCGATAAGGTCCAGTAAGGTATTTGTTTTAGGAGTCGGGGGTGTGGTAATCATACCCACGACCGCCGCATCGTAATGGCTGTTGACAAAAGATGTAACATCGAACGTTTCCCACCAGCAGTCGAAGATCTTCCTGCAGGGAGTGTCACTGCCGGGAGCCCGGCAGTAAGAGAACGACACCTCATGTCCGAGCATGGGACAGCGCCGCTTTTTCTCATCATGTTCACTGATCATCACCGGTATCCTTCAGAAAATGAAGGGAACGGCATTTGCCGTTCCTCTTCACCGCGCATTCAATTACCATTTGCCCGATCTGGCGACTTTTGCCGGGGGCATACCGTCGAGTTCCTTCTCCGCCGTGTCGATTTCGGCCTGAGGGAGTTCGTAATCGGAGAGGGCACCTTCAAAGTATTTCTGATAGCCGAGAAGGTCCATATGGCCGTGACCGCTCAGATTGAAAAGAATCACTTTCTCTTTTCCTTCCTCTTTCGCTTTGAGTGCCTCCTGAATCACGGCTGCCACCGCATGTGAAGTTTCCGGTGCGATGATGATACCTTCACTCCGTGCAAACTTGACT
>JAFGHA010000265.1 GCA_016930275.1 Chitinispirillaceae bacterium | reverse complement strand
GCCTGTTCAATATCGCACGGGTACTCAATCTCAAAGGACGTGAGATAGATTTTTTTGAATCGCTGGTGCATTTCAACGATGCGACAACGACACAGGAACGGGAGTATTACCTGGATCGTATGCAGAAGGCGGAGCCGAAGCATGAAGGCGTACGTCTGCAGAGAAATCAGTATGAATACTTTTCAAAGTGGTATCACTCCGTAGTGCGGGAACTGGTGACGCAGTTGAAGTTTGATGGTGATTATAAAATACTGGCGAAAGTAGTGGACCCGGCAATTACTCCAAAACAGGCTCGTGAGTCGGTGGAACTGCTGCTGAAACTGGAGCTGATTCGAAAAAATGAAAAGACCGGGCGTTACGAATACAGCGATCCGTATATAACCACCCGCGATACGGTTGTTGCGGTAGCGGTGAATAAATATCAGCGCGAAACAATGGATCTTGCGCTTAATGCGCATCAGGTTGAGGAACGGGAGTTACGGGATTTTTCGACACTTACCATCGGGGTCTCGCGGAAAGGATATGAGCGCATCCGTAACGAACTGAAGAATTTCAGGGCACATATCAGCCGGATTGTGGCCGAGGATAATCCGGCCGACCGCGTGTATCAGATCAATTATCAACTCTTTCCTCTGTCAAAAATCAGGAAACCTGCGAAAGGATAATGAGCATGCGACAGTTCAAACGGTTTCTTGTTTACACCGTATCGGCGATATTTCCGCTGCTTGTTCAAACCGGATGCGGCAATGAGAGCGGTCCCGTTGCTTTCGAGGAGTTGCCGGGGACTATCGTCGGAAAAATCAATCTGAAAAACGGCGAACCTGCACGGAATGTTACCGTCCGTCTTACACCGGTGGATTATGATCCGTATATAGACGGTGCAGCCGCATCAATTGAATCTACTACAACCGATGGTACGGGCAGATATGCATTTTCAGTCCGGACATCAGGATTTTTCAACGTAACTTCCCGTAAAGATAATCTGTTCAGCTACAGGGATTCCGTATATGGGGCGAACAATATCCGGTTTGAGGCGAGTACCGATACGCTCAAGGAATCGGGATCGATTACCGGTAGCGTGCGATTGCGGCCGGAAGATGATAATCGTTCCGTGATCATTCTTGTACCGGGTACCTCCATGTATACCCAACCTGAGGATACATCGGGCACATTTGTGATTAATGATCTTGCTGAAGGCGAGTACCGTCTGGTCATTCTGACTACGGATAAAGGATACGGGGTTCTGGAAATTCGACAGGTTGTTACTGCCGGCGAAACAACACATATTGAAGTGCCTGTCGAGTTGCCATGGACCCGTATTCCCGAGATCGGGACAGTACGGGTGGACATGAATTCTGCCATGCAGCTGGCCACCCTGTCATGGCCTCCGGTGGATACGACTAATGTGCAGTGTCTGTGGGTATTCAGAAACACTCCCGTAGCCGGAGAACCCTATGCCGTTCTTGCAAAGACGGCGACTGAATTCATTGATGACGGATTTGATTCTATAAAAGAAGTTGATACCTTGAGGTACAGCATTGCCGCCTGCGGGTTGGAGAATAGACTCGGCCCGGCAGCGATGGCTCCTGATGTGCCGTTTGAAAGTATGCTGCATCTGGAACGTACGATTCCTCTTTATTATTCGTCGAATACGAAGCCATGTCATGCCTGTTATGCCGATACTTTAATGAATATCTATGTTTGCGGAACCGGATGGATTTCCAGGATCGATTCAGCAGGTAATGTTATCGCCGAGTATTGTGATGCATACTGTGAACAGAATGTGTATATGAACGGTTTTACGCAGTGTGTGACAGTTGACAATAACGGTAATGTTTATATGAGAGACAGTCGTGACAGTACCTTGAAACGATTTTCGGAGGATCTCTTTCTTCTGGATTCCCGCAAATTTATACCGGGAATTGACTGGAGGATGGATCCCATGTATGCCACAGATGACGGGCGACTGTTTGTAAACGGAGGAAACTGCACGTTATGGGTATTTGATACGTTGCTGAACCTTGTAGATACAATTGTTTTTCAGGAAAACGGGTATTCACGTCTGCAGAATGTTCGAAATGACGAATTCATTTTCACCAACACCTCCGGCAGCGGTATTTATCTTGTGCATTCCGACGACTCGGACACGGGTGATTTCATTGTTATGAATGATCTGCAACAGCATTATAATTCACTATTCCCTGAGCAGGCAGTACTGCTTGAATCCGCCGGTTCACCGGACATGAAGGTATCGGAGGTTTTCACCGCCGAAAATGTCCTGGCATTCAATAACGGTTCCATAATGTTCAGTACCAGGTACAGAAGTGTTTTTGTCGTTAACCCGGAAAAATGTCTTGTTGGAAGAATTTGTAACGAAGGTTTGAATAGTTACTGTTATATTACGCAGTCCTGCGGTACTGATCGTCTGTTGACCTATAACATTAAGATTAATGCCGTGCAAATATATGCCATTAACTGGTCTCGATGGAAATGTGAGGATGAGGAGTAATCCTTTCCAATAAAGGAAATTGAAATGAAAACAGGGTATACATCAGTCGCTAAAATTCTGACGGGAATGTTACTGATCAGCATAATGACGCTATTCGCTGTTGATTGCAACAGGGACACCGGCCTTTCCGACCTCGGCGGTTCTTCGGAATCGACCAGCGCAAATGTGTGCGGTACGGTTTACAACAGTGATGGAACACCGGCGGAAGATGCGATTATCCGGTTTATTCCCGCTGATTATAATGCCTATTCCTCAAATC
This sequence comes from Chitinispirillaceae bacterium, assembly GCA_016930275.1. Lineage (GTDB taxonomy): Bacteria > Fibrobacterota > Chitinivibrionia > Chitinivibrionales > Chitinispirillaceae > JAFGNB01. The sequence goes on along the minus strand of JAFGHA010000265.1, from coordinate 18,077 downwards.
CTGTTGCGGAAATCGAATCAACTCAAACAAGCGGGGATGGTACCTTCGCGTTCGAGCTGAAGGAGAATGGGTTTTACAACATCGATGCACAGAAAAATACCGCAAAAGCATTTATGGATTCAATCTATGTGTCAACGGATAACAGAACGAGAGTGAATGATACCCTGAAGGTCCCCGGCTCAATTTCCGGAACCGCCAGACTGGAAGAGAAAAATGATTCCGCTGAAATAATAATCCTGGTCATCGGCACAAACACCTATACGGTTCCGGAGGATACTATGGGTGCCTTTTCCCTGCCGGATTTGGCGGAAGGAGAGTATCTGCTTCGTTTTCTGACGACACATGAAGACTACGGATATGTTGACACTCTGATTACGGTAGTATCAGGAGAAACTACTGAAATCGAAGAGATACTGTACCTGCCGTATCTGGGGGTTCCGAATGTGGGAGCGCTTGAAATACATTACGACACGAATATGATGTTTGCTACACTTTCCTGGCCGAAAGCCGACACCTCAAGAGTCGGAGGATTCTATGTGTATGAACATCCATCGTATACTGATGATCCGTATGCAATCCTTGAAAATACCGATACCACATTCATTGCGGATGCAATCGGATTTTCCGGTTTCGCATTTCCCGTCAGTTATTCCCTGATGGCGGTCGGCAAGGATCGCAGTATCGGAAAGCCTTCAACGTCTTCCGAGTTTTATGCCGAAAACATGTTTTTACCCATCGATACCATTCGTTGTTTGCCGATGACGGAAAATGCCGTACTGGCGGTGAACGGTGCGAATGGAAACACATCAGTATATCTGGCCGGGCCCGGGTGGATAGCGAAATATGCCGATAATGGAGATCGGACAGGTGAATATGTCAACGATGTCTGGTATGGTTATAGTACAACGGATCAATGGGGAAATGAATACTCACCGGTCTATTACAGTCATATTGCCGTGGATAATTCAGGTGTTGTTTATGCGGTAGAGGTATTCCATACCGGATTTGATGAACTGGCAGTTCCTCAAACCGACAGTGTTACTCTGACTAAGTTCACCCCTGACCTTGATTCTGTTACAACCGTAACCATTACCCGCAGAAGCGACTCGATTGCCGAAGACATTATTCCTTTCAAAGCTGTTGCCGATGAGGAACATATACATCTGTTTTTCCGCTGGGCGGACGGTTCATTGACGGGAAAGATGATTGTCCGCACGCTTGATGCGGCACTTACCGAAACGGAAAGCGATACGTTTCCGGAATTCTGCTCCCAACCGGAAGTGCTGCTTGATACCATTTATACTGCGGGTCAGGTACCCAACCGGAATTTTATCGTCAGCTACGATATGAAGGGCAACAAGGTCGGGGAGTGGAATATTGAAAATATGGAATCCATCGATTATCCGGGATTGAAATTCCATGATGCATACAGTGTGCTCCGTTTCGCATCAGGTTCCATGCTGATTGGTACCTCGATCGGTGGCGTTCTTACCGATGCCGAGTTCAAATGTATCGGACGAGGCGGGATGAAAATAAATACGGAACTCATTGGAAGTGACGGTGTCGATCGTGTTTATATAAAAGACGATTCGATGAATGCGAATTCAAGGGTATCGTATGCCAATATAATTGTATTCAGACTGAAATGCATTATTCCCTGAATGAATGCTCTGATTCGGTTCGTGCCGGAATGAAATACTACATGGCTGTTGACTAAATTTTAACCAAAGGGAGGTTGCCATGAAAATGAGTGCGGGTATTCTGGAAAAGTCGCTGTTTGCAGTGGCATTGACAGGAATCCTCGGCATCGGGTATGCACAGGTTGACACCACCAGTGAGCATTACTTTTTGTATACCTATTTTTACAATGCGGAACAGGATTCCGGTTTCAGGATGGCGGTAAGTTCGGATGGCGTCAATTGGGTTAAAATCAATGATGAAAAACCAATATTCGCACCAACCGCCGGAGTTGAAAAACTGGCTCGTGATCCCGGTATGTGGTTCGATCCGGCGACCGGAGTTTTTCATCTGGTTTGGCAAACCGGATGGAATGAAAATGGTATCGGGTACGCGACATCGAAAGATCTCACTACATGGAGCGATCAGAGGTACCTGCCTGTCGGAGAAAAAATTCCCAATAGTCAGTGTTGTTGGGGACCGGAGATATTCTATGATGATATCAATGACAGTATCATGGTCTACTGGTCGACAGATTTTGGTGAAGGGGGCAAACGGTCTTTCTATGTGATGACCAGAGATTTCGTTACGTTCTCCGATCCGGTTAAATTATTTGACCCCGGGTATACGGAAATCGACGCTTCTATTATAAAGTATTCAGAAGGAATGTATTATCTGTTTTTTAAAGATGAGCGGGAACCGGCGTTAGCGGGAAAAAGATCCAAGAATATTCATTACGTTTACGGTCCGACGCCACAGGGACCCTGGTGGGTTGGCCCCTGGGACGGAGCTTCAGAGCCGATAACCAATCCCGGATGTGAAGGACCGTCTCCGATTATGATCGGTGATGAATTGCGGGTATACTTTGACTTTTACGTGAATCCTTCCAGTACGTACGGTATGGTTACCGTAACAGGAGACCCTGCCTCGGTTACTGAATTTCCCTGGACGGAAGGAGACACAATGAAGCTCAAAGAGGAACCTTTCTGTCCGAGTTCGGGTTCGGTTATTGAAATTCCGCGAGGCTATATCATGTCGCTGCTTTATGGTGCACCGCTTCCATCAATTGCCGACAATGCCGTGATCCGGGATAATTCCCGCTTCAGACAATTGTCTATTGCTCGAAGGGAAAATGTGAAAGCTTATAATTTATTGGGGCGGAATGTCGCAGTACGAAGAAATAGTAACAATGCTGCATCGGTAAATAGACGCATGTTTCAGACAGCTCCGGGGGTATTGCTGGTAAAACCTGCAGAAAGCGGTTCGCAATCGATTCTTACGATAAAAGCAGAAAGGCCGTAATTGATGCGAACATATATCTGGTAGTTGTTTAATAGGTATCATGCTGGTCACCTGTCGGTCATTCAACGGCCACCGGCCGACAGATTTTCTAAACACTGCGCTTTCCGCGACAACCGTTGCATAAGGAGACTACGCTGAGGATGTCGGGTGTATCATGTGCCCAATAGTATCACCTGCATCCTCTCCGTGTCTCCCTGTTTCACTGCCTGTTTTTCTCATCCTCCATGTCCATAATCTTGAAAACAATCCGTCGTACAGGTATTTTCCCCATTATGGAAAACCTCACCGAAAAAGAGTACCTGCTCAAATTCGCCACCATGAAAATGCCGTTCGGAAAATATGCCGGGACACTGCTCATCGACCTCCCCGAACCGTATGTGGTGTGGTTCCACCAGAAGGGATTTCCGAAGGGACAATTGGGGGAGATGCTCGGGTTACTCTACGAAATAAAGGTGAACGGACTGGAGTATCTTTTTGATCCGATCAGGAAAAATGTATCGTACGGAGCAGAGAAAAATTTCAGAAAAGAGCATTGATTAAAAGAAAGCAGTACATTTGGATCGATTATTAGGTATATTGGGGCGGCTTCTTTTGGTATAAAAAGAAACCTGCGACCATTCATTGTATCTGCACTACTGCCTCTTCTGGAAAACTTCTGCGGTTTTTATCAGTCCTGATCCATGTAGGCATTAAGTTCAAGCACCATCACAACGTATGAAAGGTTGTGGTCGGTTGGCGGGTAAAACGGAGGTACTGATTGTCGACGGTTGTGGGAAGCCGGTCTAATTACGAAAAAACCCGCTCGTTTCAGAAAGAGTTGTAATGATTTCAACGACAAATCTGTCCATTTCATTCGGACATGATATTTTATTCAAGGATGTCTCGGTTAAATTCGGTGAAGAGAGTTGTTACGGACTTATCGGGGCAAATGGTTCCGGTAAATCGACCTTCTTAAAAGTTCTTTCGGGTGAAATCGAAGCGACTTCGGGCACGGTGCATCTGCCTAAAGGTAAACGGATCGCGACGCTTCAGCAGGATCATTATGCTTTCGACGACTATACGGTTATGCAGACCGTTCTTCTTGGTCATAAAGAACTGTATGATCTTCTGCAGGAAAGGGATGTTCTTGAAGCAAAAATGGACATAACCGAAGAAGAGGGCATGCGCATGTCCGAAATTTATGCCAAGATGGGTGAACTTGATGCCTACGAGGCTGAATCGGAAGCCGGGCGACTTCTTGACGGATTAGGTATTCTGCCTGATATGCATGCTACTCCCATGAAATTTCTGGAGGGTGGGGTGAAGGTACGGGTTCTGCTGGTGCAGGCGCTGTTCGGTAATCCGGACATCCTTCTGCTCGATGAGCCGACCAACCATCTCGATCTTGAGTCAATCTCCTGGCTGGAAAACTTCCTTTATGATTTTCAGAACACGGTAATTGTGGTGAGTCATGACCGGCATTTTCTCAATAAGGTGTGCACGCACATTGCCGATATCGACTTCGGCACCATTAAAATTTACACCGGCAACTACGATTTCTGGTATCATGCAAGTCAGCTCGCGTTTCAACGGTTCACCGACGATAAAAAACGCCGTGATGAAAAAATAAAGGATCTGCAGGAGTTTATTGCCCGGTTTTCCGCAAACGCGTCAAAGGCGCGGCAGGCAACCTCCCGGAAGAAACTGGTTGAAAAACTGACCATCGAGGATATGCCCTCCTCTTCAAGAAAATCTCCCTATGTTGAATTCAAACCGGACCGCGGTTGCGGTAGGAATATTCTTCAGGTTACCGGCGTGAATAAAACGATTGACGGGGAGCACCTGCTCAAGGAGGTTTCATTTACGGTAAACAGTGGCGACCGGATTGTTTTCATTGGTTTCAACAATAACTGCAAAACAGCCCTGTTTGAAATTCTGGCGGGGACAATGCCGCCGGACAGTGGCGAATTCGAATGGGGCATTACGACAAATGTCAGTTATATGCCCCGGGACAATTCCAGTTTTTTTACCAGTGATCTATCAATCGTTGATTGGTTGCGACAATTCGCGAGGGATGAAGAGGACGTGGCGCAACTCCGCGGTCTTCTCGGAAGAATGCTGTTTTCGGGTGAGGATGCTTTGAAAGCGGTGAAAGTGCTTTCCGGGGGAGAGAAAGTCAGGTGCATGCTTGCTCGTACCATGCTCTCGGGAGCCAATGTTCTGGTGCTTGATGAGCCGACGAATCACCTCGACCTCGAGGCGATAACTGCAGTGAACGACGGTATGTGTAAATATCCCGAAGTCATCCTCTTCGGGTCGCATGATCACGAACTGAACAGTTCGGCAGCCAATCGGGTGATCGAGTTTACGCCGCGGGGAGTTATTGATTGCAAGATGAGTTTTGAGGAGTATTTTTCGGATGCAATCACCATTCATAAGCGGGATACAATGTATAACGGTCATCAGCGGCCGGTGTTATAGAAAGATCCTGTCGTGAAGTCGATGCATTGTAATTAATCACCACGTGCGACTGGGTCGGCATCCATTGGCGCGGATTCGTTACTGAACGGATTAACCTGGAAACGGAAAAGTTATGGCAGGAAAATCAAGAGCAACGTTCAATAAGACTGCTATCGCGCGTGCAAAACGGGAAAAAAGGCAGGAAAAATTACAGCGGAAACTTGATCGACGGCAGGAAGCCAAAGACCGTAAAAACAGTGAATACATCGAGGAAGAAACTGCCGGGGAAATCGATCAGGAACAGGACCGGGACACCGATCAGGATGAGAATCGGTAGAGCATACCTTCTGCAGCTCATTTTCTATTGCAATAAAGCCGGACAACGTTTCCCGCCGCCTGTGCCAGAAGTCGTGGAGCATCGGCTAAAGCTGCTGATTCATCTATCGGGCCGCTACACAGACTGAAAAATGCGCTGAATCCTTCGTTGTATAGTTTGTCAATATTTCTTCCGAGACTCCCGGAGATGCAGACAACGGGAATGCCCTGGTTGCGGGCACGTCGTGCAACCCCGAGAGGGGCTTTCCCGTTACGGGTCTGTATGTCGGTGCGGCCTTCTCCGGTAATAACAAGATCACACCCTTTGAGTTTCTCCTCAAAACCGCTTTTCCCAAGCACCATATCCACACCGGAAACGATATCCGCATTCAGAAATGCGTGAAGACCGGCAGCCATTCCTCCCGCCGCGCCTCCACCGGGAATCGTCAGTGTATCCTTTTTATAACATTGCCTGATTACTCGTGCAAAATGCCGCAGTCCGGTGTCGAGGAGGTTTACCGTTTCCGGATCTGCTCCTTTCTGCGGACCGTAAACCCTGGCGGCTCCAGTTCTGCCACAGAGTGGATTGGTGACATCTGCAGCAACGACAAAGGAAATATCCGTAAAACGGTCAAGCGCTTCGATATTCATAGAACATATTTTCAGTAACTCCTTTCCGCCGCGCCCCACCGGTTTTCCGTTGGTATCAAAAAACTCCACCCCCAGCGCCTGCAGCAGTCCGACACCGCCGTCAACCGTGGCGCTGCCGCCCGCTCCGATGATAATGGTGGAACATCCGTTTTTTACTGCCGCAAGAATGAGTTCACCGACTCCATAGGTTGTTGCGCGCAGGGGATCACGCTGCCTGACATTCACCAGCGGCAGTCCGGCGGCTTCAGCCATTTCAATGACGGCGGTGTTCCCGTTGTCGATGAGTCCGAATCGTGCCGTAACCGGTTTCCCGAGCGGTCCGGTTACCTGTTTCCGCAGAACCTTTCCTTTACATGGTGTGACCAGTACGTCAACAAATCCCTCACCGCCATCGGCAAGGGGCAGGTCAATGGTGGTGATATTTTTGGAAACACGCTGTATTCCGGTCCGCATCGCCTTGAGGGCGTTGACTGCGGAGAGGCTGCCTTTGAAGGAATCCGGGGCGAGGAGGATATTCATTGAAAAAACCATTTGAAAAAGTTTGTCGGACAATGTCTGGGACGTATCGACAATACTGCATAAAATCTAAATATGGCAAATTTCAGATCGTAGTCATAGTATTCCAGCTACATTTGTATGAAAGGAATCAATATGAAGAAGATGGCGTTGATAGTCCCGGTGGTGTGGTTGTATCTGCTTGCTGCCGGTTGTGTACAAAGTGACCCCCAGGTGCGTGTCCGAAACCGGAACGATGAACCGGTGAGTATTACCATAGAATCGGATCACCGTAAAGGTGATATGATAATGATTACTGATGTCCCTCCCGATGAAACCTCCGATTATGTCACTTTTCCTCCTGCAATGGGTGGAACAGTGTCTGCTTCGAGAAATGGAGACAATCCGGATGCTATACGCTATAGTGCGTTAGCCGGGAAATCGTATCTGATCACTATGTCGTCAGGTGATAATCCGGTACTGACGTGGGAAATTGAATAGAAACGGTACGCAGAAAACTGAATAGTTACAATCTGTCGTGAATTTCGCAGCGAGCCAGCAGGTATTTGGTACAAGGGAATCCTGCGCTGGTTTAATTCTATTGAATTTACAACACCACCCGGGTCCCCAGCACCAGAACATGGCCCAGATTGGATCCTATCAGCATCGTATATGCACAGGTGAAATACACGCGTTTGAATCCGGCACAAAGGCGCAGGGACGGGCCGGAGAAAAACAGCTCGTCAAAATAGTCGCCGTAGTCGTAATATGACTCGGGATCATAATCTGAATTGTAAACATGTCCTCCAAAATACCAGAAACCGGAGGCGAGTCCGGGGGCAACTTCCAAGTAGTCTTTATAATTGAAAACCGTATAGTACCATTGCAGGGCAGCGCCTCCGACCAGATTTCCCTCACCTTTGGAATTTGCATTCACATTTCCGCCATACCAGTCATTGAAAAATCCCCAGTGAAAATTAATACCGTAATAGCTTGCCTTGTGTTGTACGCCTATATCGAGTGATGGACCGGCGGCTCTCACGCCGTGACACCATGCGTTGGAATAGGTCGACATGATATTGACGAACGTTTCCCGCTCCGGCTTTACCGTGATGGTTCTAGTAACACCCTCCACGGTGTATGCTTCCAGGGTGTGTTCTTTTTTTCCATCCTGAATGAATACAACGTGCTGACCGATCGGAATATCGCTGACGGTGCATTCTCCGGTACCTATCGGTTTTCCGTCGAGATAGATTTTCGCATTCGAAGCCGGAGCGATTATATGGAGGGAGCCGGTGGAAAGAATTTCTTTTTGAGGCAGGGGGGCCGGTGGCTCTGAGTATGGCTTCTTCTCAGTGATCATGGTATCCTGAGCGCTGACTGAACCTGCTGCGAATAGTAAAAAAATGAGTACGATTTTCACGAATACCTCGGATGGTTAGGGGTACTCCAGTTATTTATTTTAGAGGTGCAACTTAATCGCAACTATAGGTAAGCATCTGAAAGGAAATTAGCTGTTTACACCATGATTATGCAATAGTGGGATTTGTTTGCGTCGTGACCTGTACTAAAATAGAATTCTGGTCCCGTCACTCCTGCGGAAACGGGAGTCCATCAGAAAAAAATACCATTCCTCGTAGTAGTACTGAATCCCGTCCTGCTTGGCGGGAACCGGGATGACGATCGAATGTACTTGGTATTCATCGAGTGTGTGTTTTGTGTTAATGAGACATTTAATTCTACCGAAACAGAATGTATATCTGTTGTTTTCACCTCATGCCATACCTATTTTAATTCATTATAATAAAATCAGTTACGACGAACTACCCTAGCCGCTCCCTCATATTCAGCAAAGGAGTTTTCATTGTCATCACCAATTCTCGACTGCACCAATTTCCCCTGTCGTAATAAGAAAGAAACAGACGAACTGCAGAGCAGGCTGGATGATCTCCTCAGAAGCGATCTCAAGGGAACCATGTTTTCGCTTCTGGCGGAGTATACCCGCATTCTTACTGATAATTCACAGCGGGACCGATGGCCGAAACTCTACGGCAAACTCGATACGCTTTTCAGGTGCGGCCGGTACGAACCGCTTGACGGGCCGATGCTCGGGGTCTCGGTGTGCATTCGGGACAGCGATTATTTCCGGGATACGGCGAAACTCTTCGGGAACGAACGATCGGTGATCGCGAAGCTCGAAACCCTTGCAACCGCATGGAACGCGACCTTCGCGAATTCCTCCCTGTGGACGGGAAAGACCTTTGAACCGATTGAACCGTATACCCTGCGTATACTGCTTGAAAAAAGGGTAAGAGCATACAAACAGTATGACAATGACACAACGAGGATCGGTCGAAACTTTTTCAGGAACCCGATTTGTCCGAATCCACTGGAAACGGTCAGTCTTCCTCTGTTGACTGAACTCTGGGATCTTCATGACAGGCCCCAGTCAATTACGGTCGAAGGATTCCACTGCACCATTACCGAAGAAAATCTGATTAAAGAACGAATTGTGCCTTATCAGAAAACGGGCGGGTATTTTCTTGCAACCGTGGGAACATCAGTAGTACCGGAGGTGCGGGGGAAACAGGTTTACCAGCTCAACTACCGGTGGGGAGCACTCCATGGAAAGTTCCCGATGTCACGCCTGGTCGATGAACTGGTGCAGATCGGCGAGGGAATTTATCTGGGGCAGCTGGTTCTGGCCACGAAAAACTTTTCGGTAGGAACACTTGATCTGCCTTTTACCGGAACCGACCCGAAACACCTGTCACTCGGCAGAGAGTACGATCCGTTTGACGACCGGGAGGGAATGCTGGAAAAGATCATCGAAACCTTTACCGGCGATACTGATGAACAGGTCGATTATGCGTACCAGCATAACGGTTATTTTCTCATGATGGACCCCGCATATGCGGAGCTGATTTTCGCGGAAGATGCATTTCCTGCACTCCGACCGACGGAGGGTGAAATAGCGGCGCTTACCCTTCGGGGGTAAGCATCTGTTCGTCAATGACGTTACGCTCGTCGATACGATGGAGAAATTTAAGGTACGGTTCAAACGTCTTGGCGTATCGCCCTACAAGAAAACGGGCTCCGGCCTTCAGAATGACGACATTGAAACTGTACGTGAACACCTTGCTGAAGTTCCAGGTAAGCGCGTCAACGAAAATGTCAATCAGCAGACGAAGTCCGTCGAACGTGCAGCGGCGCAGAGAGTAAAATCGCTGGTAGGCGCGGATGGTTTCGTGCTGCAGTGTTGAGGGCGACATGGTTGCCGGTCGGAACACGGTGAACATGGCACTGTAATACTCCCATCGCTGATGAATCAGACGGTTTTCCGCGGCGATTCTTTCATAATATTGCGTTCCGGGAAATGGCGTGAGGATCATGAACTGCACGGTATCGATATGATGTTGTATGGCGAAATCAACGGTCGACTGTATCGATTCCGGAGAGTCGTGATCATCGCCGAAGATGAACATGCCGTGAATACTGATGCCGTGGTGCCGTATGGTGGTGATGGCGCTTTCGATATCGCTGCGTGTCTGCGATTTATGCATGGCTGTGAGGGTTTCATTGTTGATCGATTCGAAACCGATGAAGAAAAACCTGCATCCGGCGGCTTCCATCAACCGCAGCAGTTCCGGATCGTTTGATACATCCGATCGCACCTGGGTGGTCCAGGTGATGGAGAGCCCCGAATCGATGATGAGGTTGCAGAACTCTCTGATCCGTTTCCGGTTGGCGGTGAAGTTATCGTCGTAAAAAAAGAACGTACGGGTGGAGAAATACTGCAGGGCATGTCTGATCTCCTCCATAATCCGTTCGGGAGTGAACATCCTGAACTTCTTCCCAAAAATTTTAGTGACCGTGCAGAAGTTGCAGTCGAACGGGCACCCCCGTGAGGTCATCATCGGGATGGTATTCATTGACTTGTATTCCTCAAGCAATGCATAGTTGACCAAAGGAAGCTCGTTGAGGTCGGCAACCGCAGAGCCGCTCACCATGGTCTCGGTGATACGTCCTTCGACCAGATCCAGGATAACCGATTCCCCCTCACCGTAAACGATATGATCGGCAACGCCCGTGAAGGTTTCGGGAGCAAGTGAGGCGTGAATTCCGCCGATAATGATTTTTGATTCGGGATAAATTCTTTTAATTTCCTGCGCCAGCAGACGACCGCGATTGGCACTCACCGTTAGGGCGCTGATACAGTAAATATCCGCTTTGATATCAAACGGGTCGATTTTCCGTGAAAGAATATTTTCATTGTAGATATGAACCTCATGACCGGCGTTATGGAGGATCGTACCCAGATACAGGGTTCCCATAAGTGGAAATCGCATGTAATTCTCGAACACATTGGATTGACTGCCGGCAGGTTCGATGAAAGCGACCTTTTTTTTATTCATCAGAAACGCCTCACTTTATCATAGATGAAAAAACTACTCCCGACAAGAATGAAAACCGACCACCAGAGATTATTATTTAAACTGAATACCAGATAAAACACTACCGCCGTTGAACAGAAAAGGAGACCGGAGAGGAGTATTCCCGGCTGCCGGTTGCCGAAAATGAAACCGGCAATCATGCTTATTCCCAGCAGTGCGATGAAAGTGGGCCAGAGAGTGGCAAGATTGCCCCAGGAAGTGAAATTGCAGTACAAGGCGAGGAAGCTGAATCCGACAATATAGGTTCCGACGACGATGTAGGAACTTTCCCGTCGTGCGCGCTGCATATAAATTCCGAAGAAACCCGTACCGAGAACGGTGCAGAGGAGCGGCCAGAGTTTATACAGAAAGGAAAGATGCGCCGTCGAGTCAACCGCCAGGAGCACACCGATCGCCGCAAGTAAAATGCCCAGTCTGCCGTAGCTGCTCAATGCTCTTCTGTTCTGCTTTTGAGCGGTCATGAAGAATCCTTTCGGGAGGGTAGTACGAAGAAATGCTGACCGTCTGTATATCACCACAATTCTGGATGGGATAGGTTGGTATCGTGATACGAAGATTCGGTGCAGGTATCACCAAATATACAAGGTATATTAGGGTGAATGCTTTTTTTCTGGGGTACTTTGAAAAAAACTGATTTTTTGAGCGAACCCGCATTGGTGCCGTGTCGTAATAAGTGAGAACTGATATGAGCAAGTCTGAGGTCGACAGACTATATAAAACCTACGGGTATATGATTTATGGCAGATGTCTCCGGTTGCTCGGCAGCCGAGATGAGGCACATGATGCCATGCAGGTGGTATTTATGAAACTGGTACAGGCGTATGACACGATTAATGATAAGGAAAAGGTGGTTCCGTGGATTTTCAGAACCGCACAGAATCACTGTTTCAATGTGCTGCGTGACCGGAAGAAATTCATCGGGGCGGTTGATGCAGATACTCTTGCCGACGGTGGAAGGGGCGGGGAAACGGTTTCCAACCGGGATCTGTTGAATAAAATACTGAGTTCTTTCAAGCGGGATGTTTGTGTGGCGGTCTATTATACCTATATAGAAGAACTGGATCAGCGGGAAATACAGAAAATCACCGGTCAGTCACCCGCGACGATCCGAAGAAACCTCAAACGGTTCAGAGACGCGGTACCGGGTACATTAAAAAGGCTTGGAGTGCATGACCTGTAAAGAATACGATTCGTTGACGCTGCTGAGCTATATGACCGGCGATCTCTCCCCGATCAGAACGGCAGAGGTACGGCGGCATCTGGAACATTGTTCCGAGTGTTCCGCTTTTATCGGGAAAATGGAAATAGAACAGAAAGAATTTCTGGAAGCATTTCCTGAACCTCCAGTGCTGAAGGAACGGCATTATTCGACGGTTCCCTTTAGACCGATGACTGCACTTTTATCGGTTGCTGCGGTAATGATCGCAGCATTCGGACTCAGTACATTACTGGTGCACCGGCAACCGGATGCCTCCTGGCGGACCAAAGGAAGCGTTGCTTTGTCACTATATGTTTCCGACAGTACGGGGCAGCCGTCAGTCAGGAAAGACAGTGTTTTTTATCCCGGGGAACGGATACAGTTCACCTATTCCTGCGGAAAGGAACGGTATTTCATTCTTGCAAGTGTCGACGAACACGGCAGGGTATCGGTTTTCTATTCCACGTCAGGAGACAGTTCCATGGTTCTGGAGCCGGGAAACGGAGTACCGTTGCCGCATAGTATACGACTGGATGGATACATCGGGCTTGAACGGTACATCGCGGTTTTTTCCGAGACGCCGCTCGATGTCGCGTCGGTAAAGGGGCTGGTGAAGAAGTCGGTGAACGGGACGGAATCGCTCCGAACCGTGCCGGTGACCATAAGTGGCGCCAAGGTACGATCGGTCATTATCAATAAAAAGGAGAACCGGTAACGGTGAACCGCCATCTTCCGCTTTTTCTGCTGCTTTTTGCTCACGGTGCCTGGGCGGCGCGTTTTGCACTGCTCATCGGGAATGCGCATGGTGGAAGTGAAGTTGCTGCGCTAAAATTCGTCGATAATGATCTGAAGGCGATCGGGACGACGTTGAGCGGTTATTGCGGTTTTGAAAAAAAACATATCATCACCGTCGCGGGAAAGGGACCGGATGAAGTTCCCCGTGCCCTTGATCGTCTTGCGGCAATGCTGCCGTCCGGTGAGGATAACCTGCTGCTGCTCTACTATACCGGGCATGCCGACCGGGATTATCTGAAGATGGGAGGGGCACGGTTACCGCTCACCGAAATGAAGAAAAAATTCAGCGAGTTTCCGGCATCGATTCGTATCGGAATCTTCGATGCCTGTCAGAGCGGGAGTTTCACCCGGCTCAAGGGAGGGGAACTCGCCGAACCGTTTCTGTTCAAAGATGCGGAAAAAATCAAGGGAGAGGTAATTCTCAGTTCAAGCTCGCCGACCGAAAACGCACAGGAATCGGATATGCTCGGCAACTCCATATTCACGTTTCATTTTGTCAATGCTCTCAGAGGAAGCGGTGATATTTCGGGCGACGGCAAGGTTACGCTTTCCGAGGCATACCAGTACTCCTACAATCATACGGTATCGAGTACCGCCCGGACGTGGGGCGGTGTGCAGCATCCGAGTTACCGTTTCCGCATCCAGGGAGAGGGCGACGTTGTTCTCGCGGATCTCACCACCGGCGCCAGGGGTGTGTTGCTCGAAGGAAGTGTCGCCGGTTCGGTCACAATGTCCGATTCTCTCAACAACATCGTCGCCGATCTGAACAAGGAGAAGGGGTCACGCATGATCATCGCCCTGAATCCCGGTACCTATCAGATCATGGTCGGGAATGGCCAGGGTGAAAAGTGGCGTTCGAAGGTAACGGTCAACGGGAGAAAAATGGTCCCGGTCGATATGCGTCAATTTGAAAAGTTCGACCCTGTTCGCATCCAGCATAAAGGCGGCGCGGAACGGTTCCGCATCGGTATTTCACTTGGTGGATGGTATGGGCGTTACGATCTGCAGCCCGCCGCTGATGGTTTACACGATGCATTTTCCGGATTCCGCGAGTTCGGTATATCTCCCCGGTTCATCGAGAACGGTGACGGTTTCTTCGGCGGTGTCGGAGTACGTCTCAAGGTTCGGGAACAGTTTATCGCAACGTTCGGTTATTCATGGATGACCCGTGAACAGGAGAAAACCTATGACGGTTCGTACCGCATCGACGGGAATGAGCGGAAATATGGAGCTGAACTTGCGATTCGGGAGCAGTTCAGGCTTGGAGTATTCGAGTGGGGAACTGGTTATTGTTTCACGCAGCGGTATGTCCGGGGAATAGTGCTTCTCGTCGGTTTGAACTGTTTCACGGTTGACCATACTGTCACGTCAACATTCACCGATGAGTTGTATGATGCCGTGGCCGGACAACGGTACAGCGATATCGGGTATCTTTTTCTGCCATGGGGCGGCGGCGGCTATTCATACACCTTCGCCGGAAATTTCGAGGTGACATTGCTTGCCCGGTACCGGTATCAGAAGGTTGCGGTACCGCTTACCACCGGTTCGGTTTATTCCGATCATACACAGTGTAATTACGATTTCTCCGGTGTCGATGTATCGCTCCACCTGTCGGCATACCTGGTGAAACGGAGTGATGGAAAATGAAACGACTATTTATTCCTGTGGTGGTTTCTATGGTTGCCGGTGTTCTCCAATGTTCACTGTCACCCATGGAAGGTGGAACAACTGAAACCGATCATCCGATTCCCACCACCGCCAGTATCCTGCCGTTGCAGGAAGGGAACCGTTGGGTGTTCCGGTACACGATGTTCGACAGCTCGGGGAAGCAGATGCCGTTTCCGGATCGTGATCTCAAACTTGAAATCACAGGAATGTATCAGCTTGACCACAATCGACAACTGATTCCGGTCTCACATCATGACGGGTTCGACTCATCGCTTCAATACGTGTACCGGTACGAATGGGAATCGCTTGACAGCGGGTATCTGGTGTCGCACCGGGGAACCGGACCGGTTGACCTGCGGGGACTCTATGTCGTCGGTTCGTTTGTCGATACACATACGGTTTTGTTTGATTCTGCACTTCTCTGGTATGCTTATCCGGTGGGAGAACTGCTCGCCTGGGATATTGATTTGCCGGGTGGTGATACGGTCGCCTCGATGATGGAGTGTTTTACGAAAACCGGAACGGCATGGATGTACCGGCAGAACACCGATGTCCCGTCGCCGCTCTTGTTTCTTGATTCATGTTTTATCTACCTGCAGACTGCGGGTGACGATGCCTGGTATCACTGTTTTCATTCCGCGCACGGAAAGGTCAGTATGCGTCATTACCATAACGGGGTGCTGCGGGAGAGTTACGTGCTGGTTTCTGAAATACTGTATCCGTAAAAAGTAAGTTCGACTGCTGTTGCAGATCGCGTATCGTACGCCGTGGGTGTGCTGTATCCGCAATTATCTGTTATTTAAAAGGAGGTCCTATGTCAGAACGAAGTTGCAGACCCGTTTTGTCGATTGTCGCTGTGGTGGGATTGTTGATAGAGGCGGTACTGGTTAGTTGCACACTGATGGAGAATCCGATGGAGGCAGGAGGTGCATCGGAATATTTTGATACCGGTGGTGATTACCCGGTGTCAATTTCAGGAGAGGAATACGCTTCGCTGCCTGAAAATCCTTTTTTTGCCGTGGATGAACAGCCCCTGTCGACATTTTCGGTGGACGTTGATGTTGCTTCGTATGCTAACTGCCGACGGTTTATATCATACGGTCAGCTTCCGCCTCCCGACGCGGTTCGCATCGAGGAATTTGTCAATTATTTTGATTATTCCTATCCGCAGCCGGAGGAGGGGGCTCTCGGGGTATCAGTGGCGATTACGGAATGTCCCTGGAACCGGAATCGCATGGTCGCGAGAATCGGGCTCAAGGCAAAAGAAATTCAGGAGGAAATCGCGGCCCCTTCCTACCTGACGTTTCTTATCGATGTATCAGGGTCGATGAGTGATGAAAATAAGCTGCCGCTTCTGAAGGAGGCGTTCAAACTACTGGTCGAGCAACTGGACGCTGATGACCGTGTGGCGATTGTCGTTTACGCGAGCCAGACGGGCTGCGTACTTCCCCCGACCTCTGGTGCCGAGAAAATGACGATCATCAGTGCGATTGACCGGTTGACTTCAGGAGGATCAACCGCCGGTGCGGCCGGTATCCAACTGGCATATCAGATGGCAGAGGAACAATATGACAAATCTGCCAATAACCGGGTGATTCTCGCCACCGATGGTGATTTCAATGTCGGTGTTTCGAGTGATGAGGCGCTGGTGAATCTTATCGAAGAAAAACGGGGGAAAGGTATTTACCTTACGGTACTTGGATTCGGTATGGGCAACTATAAGGATGCAAAAATGGAAGGACTCGCCGATCATGGTAACGGTAATTATGCCTATATCGACAGCCGTACCGAGGCGGAAAAGGTCTTCGTGCATGATCTGGTCGGTTATATTACCGTTATCGCCAACGATGTTAAAATTCAGGTGGCATTCAATTCGGCGACGGTAAAGGCATATCGTCTTATCGGGTATGAAAACCGGGTGCTGGATGAGGAAGATTTCACCGACAGCACAAAAGATGCCGGAGAGATGGGGGCGGGGCAAACGGTTACTGCCTTCTATGAGTTGATTCCAGCCTCTTCTGACGAGCCTGTTCCGCAACATCCGGAGTCCATCGCATCGTATCTCGAGAAAAAGCAGTCAGATATATCAGTCGGCAGATATTTACAGGTGAATATTCGTTACATTTCTCCTGATGACGGAACCGAGAAGACATTTGCAAAAGAAGCCGGTGATGACTGTTTTACCGGTCAACCGGATTCGGAGCTGCGATTTGCCCTCGCGGTGGTGGAATACGGATTACTGCTTAAAGAATCGGAATATCGGGGGAATGCTACATTCAACCAGGTTGCATCACTTGCTTCAGAAGCGGTGGATGCGGATGAAAACGGATACCGGAAAGAATTTATTGATCTGGTTGAGAAAGCATCGGTAATCGATAAGTAGATAATTTCAATATTACGAAATTACGAAGGTCTGAAATCCGTCCGTTTGAAAAGCAAACGGGCGGATGCTTGAAATTTCAGTATTTTCGGGTAAAGGATTTCCATTATAGTGATACTCAAATTACTACCATATATTGTGGCAGTCTGCAGGGTAACCACTGTGGGTGAGAAAAAATAAAAGTACGGAATAATCAACTTTTCTCAAAAAAAAGTTACTAATATTCTTGCATATGCAAAAAAGTTGTGTTATTTTAGTCAGGCTTTTTAAATATGGCGTTCTTTGAAAACAGCCCGGAGCGGTGAAAGATGAAAACCTGTACGTGGTTTTTTGTAGTAATTCACTGCTTATCAATGTATTACCGCAATTAATACCTCGTTGTTGTGCAGTAAAAAAACTCTCAAAAAAAGTAAAATTATTGTTGACTGAGGAATCTTGATGTGTTATATTTGATGCCATAAAAAATACGGGTTGTGAGTTTAAAAGATCTTTAAAATTGAAATAAATTTGACAGAAGCTTTGAGGTTTTATTATATTAGAAGCCTGTCAGAAATTTGATAAATAGTTCTTTGAAAGTTTAATGTGTGTGATCGGGTTCTCTGATTACATTGAGTTTAATAAGTTTAGGATACTCTCTTACGGAGAGTTTGATCCTGGCTCAGAACGAACGCTGGCGGCGTGCTTAATACATGCAAGTCGAACG
>JAFGHA010000264.1 GCA_016930275.1 Chitinispirillaceae bacterium | reverse complement strand
GTGTGCGCTGGTCGGGCCTGACGACCGTTGCCGTCACCGGCGACGACGAGGTATATGATCTGATGGTGCGCAGCGGTTGCGAGGGGATTCTCGTCGGATTTGAATCGATCAATCAGAGTTCCCTGTCCGGCTGTGCGAAAATGCATAATGACGTAGCCGTTTACAAATCGGCTATGAGCCGTTTTCACAGTGATGGGATACGGGTGCTGGGATGCTTTGTCCTCGGTTTCGATCAGGATACAAAGGCTACCTTTTCCGAAACGCTCGATTTCATCGACGAGTCCGGAGTGGATGCCCCGCGATTCGCACTGCTTACCCCGTTTCCGGGAACCCCGCTCTTTTCGCAGTTGAAGGATGAAGGCCGAATCCTCTCAAGTGATTGGAGCCGGTACGATACCGAACATGTCGTTTTCGAACCCAGGAATATGAGTGCGGGTGAGCTGCGGAGGGAGTACTGCAACCTGTGGCTGCGGGCGTACAGTATCGGGCGAATCATCCGCCGTGTCGTCCGGCTGAGAGCGAACCGGCTGGTGACCGGTGCCGTCAACATGGGATTTCGCCGCTATGCACGGGCGGTTGATGCAACGGGGGCCGGTGACGAGGCGCCTTTCCGGGAAGTGCCGCACCATGCCACTTAGTTCGTCGATTACCGCAGTGTCCCGGCTTGCACCTCCCGATATCGACCGGATGTTCGATCTGCACAGAAGGTACTATGATAATCTCGATCGCCGCAGATTTCTCCTGGACCTGGGGGAAAAGCAGTGGGTGATACTGCTCAGAAACGCACCTGATGAAATCGCCGGTTTCTCGACGGTTCAGACCTTCCGCACGGAAATTGATGGATCCCCCCATGCGATTCTCTTCAGCGGTGATACGGTCGTGGCGCAGCGGCATCGGCAGCACAGTACGCTGGCCGGCAGTTTCTGTCATTTCATGGTACGGATGCTGGATATCCATCGGGGAGTACCCTGCCACTGGCTTCTGCTGTCGAAAGGATACCGTACCTACCGGTTTCTTCCTCTCTACTTCAAGATATTCTACCCGACCTTCCGAACGTCGACACCATCTCAGTATCAACGGCTCATGGACGGTATCTGCAGGACGAAGTTCGGCGATTATTATAATGCGTCAACGGGAATTCTTCAGTTCGGGGGAAACCGGGACTACCTGAATGCCGATGTATGCGCTGCGGATATGATGCGTTCCGCGGACCGGCATGTCCGTTTTTATCTGGAAAGGAATCCCGGATTCCGCCGGGGAGATGAGCTGGTGTGTTTGGCGGATATCAGTTACGGCAATTTCGGCCGCCACATCTTCAGGGCACTCGAGAGAACAAGGGTTTCGTGGAATGAATAGGTTCCGGGAGAGCATTGCCGTTGTGCTGGCGCACGGGATACTTTTTTTCACGAGTGTCTTCGATGGTCTCCTGATGTATGCCGGTTCCTTCTTCCCGCGATTTTTTCAGATGCGTATTCTCCGCCGCGTCGTGCGGAGTAACACCTCCGCCGGGTGGCTGGAGAGGGCCGCCGTGTCCGCGGTGACGGACTGGACGGCGCGCATCCCGCAACCGTCGGATTACCGTGACTATACCGACGCGATTGACATGATCCGCCGGGGCGTGAAGCGGGTTCTGACGAACGAGCCCGTTATTGTGCTGCAGCCGACGAGCGGTTCGTCGGAGCCGTGCAAGTTCATTCCGTACACCGCATCACTTCGTCGGGAATACCGGCGTGCTGTCGCACCATGGCTGTTCGGGTTGTACCTCCGCCATCCCTCGCTTTTTTTCGGTCGTCACTTCTGGTCGATAAGTCCCGGTACACCGGTTGAGGGAATGGAGCACTCCGCAGTGCCCGTCGGGTTCGCCGATGATGCGGAGTATCTGGCGCCGTTGCAGGCCGAATCCGCTCGGAGAGTGTTTGCCGTTCCGCCGGTGCTTGGTACTGCATGTCACGGTAAGGAGTTCTACTATCGTTCGCTTCTGCTTCTGGTACGTGAACGTGATCTTCGTCTGGTGTCGGTGTGGCATCCCACTTTTTTCACGCTCATGCTGGACGAGCTGAAAGCGCGGTATCGTATGATTGCCGATGATGTGAGGTATGGAACGATAGCCGGCATTTCCGGCCGGAAGGAGAATACCGTACCGCAACTGCAGGCACTCCATCATGCCGATCCCCGCAGAGCGGATGAGCTTGACGCAATAGACATCTCTCTCGAATCCGGTATGGCGAAGATATGGCCGAAGCTCAAAGTTATCAGCTGCTGGACCGATGCGCGGGCGGAAGAAGCTGCCGATTATCTCAAACGTGGTTTCCCGAAGGTCCACCTTCAACCCAAGGGACTTATGGCCACCGAAGGTGCGGTATCCATTCCTTTCGGACGACGGGATCAACGAGTTGCCGCCGTACGCTCCCATTTCCTTGAGTTCATGAAAGTCGATGGCGACAGTATCCTGAGATTATGGGAACTTGAGGTCGGCGGACGGTATACGGTTCTCATCACGACGGGGGGTGGTTTGTACCGGTACCGGCTCCATGATATCGTCGAGGTGACCGGAATGTGGCACAGACTTCCCTGTTTCCGGTTTCTGGGTCGGGACGGAACTCTGTGCGACCTTGTCGGTGAGAAACTCAGTGACCTGTATGTCGGTTCGGTATTCGAGACAATGAAGAATGTGTTGTCACCGTTTCCATTCCGGATGCTCGCTCCGTATCGTGAGGGAAATAAATGTTCCTACGTGCTCTACCTTCAGCGGAACGGGAACCGGGATACCGACTACGGATCGTTGGCCTCCCGGTGCGAAACGCTTCTCGGTGAAAATTATCACTACCGGCATGCGCGTCGTCAACTGCAGCTTGACTCACTCAGGGTATTCGAGATACACGGCGATGCACGGCGGCGTTTCATTCACCATATGGAGCGACAGGGGCGCAGAAGAGGCGACGTCAAGTTCCCGTCGCTGAGTACCGATTCCGGATGGCATACGGTATTTGAAGGGGGGTTCGTCGAATGAGAACACTCCATCCGGTCATCTTCGGCAGATTGCGCAAATGGCCGGGCCTGTTGCTGCGGCACCGGGCTCCGGAGGCGCCTTTTCTGACGAGGATACTGTGGATTCTCTTTACAAGTGCATTGTCCTGGCCCTGGCGCCGGTATGAAGATCTGCGGTATGGTCCGGCGGTCCGCCGGACGAAGATAACCAGAGCTCCGGTTTTCATCATCGGGTACTGGCGAAGCGGAACCACCCACGTTCATAATGTGCTGAGCCTATCCGGCGAGTTCACCTTCCTTTCCCTGTTTCAGACGCTTGCGCCGGAGTTCTTTCTGTCGTCGGAGCGGATTCTGAAACCGCTTTTCGGCCGTCTGACGCCTCCGCGGCGACCGATGGACAACGTTGCCCTCTCGATTGACGCACCTCAGGAAGAGGAACTTGCTCTGCTGGCGGTCACGAAACGCACGCTCTATCACCAGATGTTCTTTCCGAAACAGGCGAGCAGTATTCTCTTGAGGGACGGACTCTTCGACGGTCTGACCGTTAAAGAGTCAGCGGAATGGCGTTCCTGTTATGAGCAGCTGTGTAAAAAATTGACATTCGCTTCGAACGGAAAGCGGCTCGTGCTCAAGAATCCGGCGAACACCTGCCGCATACGGGCTCTGCTGGATCTTTTTCCGGATGCCCGTTTCATACATGTCGTCAGAAATCCGCTCGACGTTTTTCCGTCGTGTATGCATCTGTTCCGTACGCTGGTACCCATCTGCCGGTTACAGCAGGTGCATTACACTGCAATTAGGGAATATGTCATGGTGAGCTATGAAACCATACTGCGACGATACCTTGACGAGAGGTCCCTTGTGCCTGAACGTAATCTGGTTGAAGTGCGTTTCGAGGACTTTGAAGCCTCACCCGTGGCGCTTCTGGAGCGGATATACGATACGTTCGGTATCGCGGGATTCGACCGGGATCGTAACGGATTTGAGCGGTATCTTGATTCGGTACGGAATTTCCGGAAGGGGGTGTATAGCATAGACGATCAGGAGCGTATCGCGGTATGGAAACGGTGGAGGTTTGCCTTCGACGCGTTCGGATACCCGATTGAAAAGCGGTCTCCGCTCGGGACTTCCGGGGAAACGGTTCGGGAATCCGACGCGGCGACTACCTGCAATCGACGGGTAAGGGACGCATGAAGGTCACGTTTATCATGCCCCGTGTCGGTCGGAAGTCCGGTAAAACGTACGTGCGGACATGGCAGATGGAACCGCTGGTGATCGCCGTACTTTCGGCGTTGACACCGGAAACGATTGAACGCCGTTTTTTCGATGATCGCATTGAAGAGATCGATTTTGAAGAACCGACGGACATTGCGGCAATTACTGTCGAGACTTATACCGCCCGCAGGTCTTATCAGATTGCCGCAGCATTCCGCAAGCGGGGGGTACCGGTGGTTCTCGGGGGGTTTCATGTCACGCTCATGCCCGATGAGGCGTCGGCCCATGCGGATGCGGTGGTGATCGGAGAGGCGGAAGAGAGCTGGCCGCGTCTGCTGGCCGATTTCGCTTCCGGCCGACTGGCGTCCAGGTACACATCGGTAACCCGTCCCGATCTCCGGGGTCTGCAGCCGGATCGCGGTATTTACGGGAACCGCGATTATGTGAACATTTCGCTGATCGAATCGGGCAGAGGATGCAGATACGGGTGTGAATTCTGTTCGATCAGCAGCTTTTTTCGCGGGACCTTCCGGACCCGTCCGACGAAAGACGTTGTCACTGAACTGGGAACCCTCGATCGTAAACGAATCGTGTTCTTCGTGGACGACAACATCGCCGCTGATCCGCTCCAGTGCCGGGAACTCTTCGGTGCGATGATTCCCCTGAATATTAAATGGGTGGGACAGGTAAGCATTGATATCGCCCGCAATCAGGAACTCCTTGCACTGATGAAAAAAAGCGGATGTCTCGGTGTTCTTGTCGGTTTCGAATCGCTTGAACCCGGTAACCTCAGAACAATGCGGAAAGGGGTGAACAATCAGGCCCGCGATTTCGGCAACTGCCTCGACCTGTTCAGAACGTATGGTCTGGTGGTCTACGGAACCTTCCTCTTCGGCTACGATCACGATACGGAGGACACGTTCCGCAAAACCTACCGGTTTGTTCAGAAACATCGGCTCTTTTTCGCCGCGTTCAACCACCTTGTTCCGTTTCCCGGAACGCCGCTGTATCGGCGGCTCGAGGAGGAGGGACGGCTGTTGTACGACCGGTGGTGGCTTGATCCGGAGTATACATTCGGTAAAGTGGCATTCCGCCCGCGTGCAATGAGTGCGGAACAGGTTTCCCGGTGGTGTCTGAAGCACCGGAAGAAGGTATATGCGCTGCTTTCCATACTGTGGCGTTCACTGGATCTACGGTCGAACTGCCGCACGCTGCCGCTTGCACTGGCATACTTCACCATGAATTTGCTCAGTGGCCGGGATGTCAAGCGCCGGCAGGATCTGCCGTTGGGAGACCGTTGATATGCCCTTTCGTCTCGCCGTCCGAACTGATGACGCTGCCCTTCGCGATCTGCTGCGCCGATCGGCAATGCCGGGCGGGATCCGGGTGGCGTATACGCGTGAGCCCGACTACTTTGCGGGCGCTTCGGTCATGGCAACGCAGGCGCAAACTCTTGTGTACGAAACGGAGGGACGGATTAAGGCGATGGCGTGCCGCAAGATAATCCCGATGTATATCAACGGAGAAGCGCGTGACTTCGGGTATCTAGGCGGATTTCGTATCGATCCTGCCGCACGCAACGGGATCATCACGGGAAGAGGATACCGTGCATTGCGCGGACTGCATGCAGACGGCAGAGCTCCCGCGTACCTTTCAACGATCGTATCGTCCAACCGCTTCGCGCGCGGGTATCTGACGAGCAAACGGGCGGGACTGCCGACATATAAGGATATCGGGGAATATCAGGTATATACGGTACTGTGTAAAAAGCGAAAACCGCGTCCCCGCGGTGTTGATATTGTACGCGGCAACCGTATTCCTTTACATGAGATTGTCTCGTTTCTGGCGGAAAACGGTTCGCAACGACAATTTTATCCTGTTTATGACGTGTCGGATTTTTCCGGTCCACGCACCGGGGGATTCCGGAGGGATGATTTCTTCGTTGCCGTGAGAAATTCAAGGATTCTCGGCGTCGTGGGGGCGTGGGACCAGTCGGCATATCGTCAGTACCGTATTGACGGCTACGAAGGATGGATCGGGCTGCTGCGGCCGTTACTGAACAGGCTGCTGCGTATGCGTGGATTCGCGCTGCTTCCCGAACCGGGTTCGTCACTCAGGGGATGTATCGTTTCGTTTCTCGGTGTCCGGAATCAGGACACCGGGGTGCTGCGGGACCTTCTCGATGCGCTGCATACGCATGCCGTCACCGGGGGCTATACCGCATTCTCGATCGGATTTCATGAGTGTGATGCGCTTCGTGAATCCGTGCGATCCTTCCCGGCAGTCCGCTATACGAGCCGAATGTATCTTGTATACTGGGAAGACGGTGCGCAGTTCGCGCACACATGCAGCAATGGAAGGGTTCCGCACCTTGAACCGGCGACACTATAAGCCTGCGTTTCCCTTGCGGCAGGTTACTCCGGTCACGTTAATGACATAGGGGAGTATATGCTATGACGACATTCACGATGCCGTTGAACTGGGAACGTGACTATTTCAACAGGCTCGATCTTTCGCAGGTTACGGAGGTGTATGGAAAGCTTCGTGAGGATTATCCGGGCGGTGGCAAGTCGTCGATGGCGCAGGGGGAACCGTCGAAACGGGAGGTTCGATGGACGGTCGAAGAAGCCCACCGGCGGGGGCTCATGTTCAATTACCTTATCAACACTACCTGTATCGGCAATCGCGAATTCACCAGACACGGATATCGGCGCATCAGGTGGCTGCTCGACTGGCTGGCCGATATGGGGGTCGATCGCATTACGCTCGCCATGCCGTTTCTGGTGGAGCTGGTAAAAAAACACTACCCAAATTTCGGAATAACCGTTTCAACACAGGCGGGGGTCAATTCTCTCGAGAAAGTACAGTTGTGGGAGAACCTGGGAGCCGATACCATAACACTCTCGCATGTCGAGATGAACCGTAACTTCCGGGAGATACGCCGGATCACCGCCAACTCCACCTGTGCCGTTCAGCTGATAGTGAATATGATCTGCAAACGCGGGTGTCCGTTCGTGACTCTGCACGGGAATTTCAATGCCCATTCCTCACAGTCGGGAACGAAAACAAACCGCTACAACATGGATTACTATTTTGTTTCCTGCCTGGCGCGCAACTTCTCAGACCCGGTATCCATTATCAAATCAAACTGGATCCGACCGGAGGATGTAGAACTCTATGAAGGACTCGGAATAAAAAAGTTCAAAATCGTCGAACGCGGTCTGACCACCGATGCCCTCTCCGTCATCGCTTCCGCCTATACGCGGCGACGACACGAAGGAAACTTCATGGATCTGGTACCGACAATGAACAAGTATCTGTTCATGCAGCCGGGGCATTTCCGTCGGGCAGTACGGGAGCTGTTCAGAATATCGTTCGTGAATATTTTCAGGCTCCGTGACGCCATCAGGCACATGCGGCGTCTGGCGGAATCGGAAGCGTATGCCGGACATCTGGGAATTTTTATCGACAACCGGTCGCTTGACGGTGTTGTTGAACGGATGATGACTGAGGATTGCCTGAACCGGGCATGCGCCGGTTGCGATTTCTGTGAAGGTTTCGCACGTGAAAAAGTGCAGTATATCGGCGGAGAGCAGCGTCACGCGGAAGATATGCGGCACCTGGATGCAATTCTCGAAAATATGGTGGCGGGGACCTATTACTGAAAGCTCTCTGAACATTTACACAGGGGTATGATGACCAGACCGACCGCAGGAACACTTTTTACCGTCTACCAGTTGCTGGCATCCTTCGTTGTACTGCCGATCTCCTTCATGTTGTGGAGCGCTCATTTCGGCGGCAGGCGAGACCTTGCCCTGGTGGTCGTCGCCATACCGGTTCTCTTCGGGTATATCATTCCGGGGATCGGAACGAATCTGCTGGGATTGTGGGAATTCAAGGCCGGACTGCATTTCGGTCGCTATACACTATTTCACGGACTCATGTTCGGAGGAGCCTCTTCCTTTCTGGCGTATACCTGCTCTCCGATCATGTCCGGCTCCGGTTTCCGGCATATGCTCGCATCGGCGCATGTGATGGCTGCGGTGATCGGATTCTGGAACTGGGTATTTGATGGGTACGCGATCCGTACGGGACTGGCGGTGATTTACAATAAGCCGCATTTTGAAGGCAGATCTGCCGCCGAGATCGTCGGCGATTACGCACCGGTCTATTTCGGTGCATTCGGGGCATGCTTCGGTACCGGGATTCACCTGCTTGGCAATTGGGATACAGACGGCAGTACGGGGCTCATCTGGCCGGCGGCAGGGGTGTGCGCTTTTCTTTCTATGGGTTTGCCGGTAGTCGCTCATTGTATCTGGTCCTTATTGCGACACGGGTACAGCGGCTTGCGGCCGTATTCCGACGGTTCCGGGCGGCCCGGTGGCGCCTCCGCAATCACCGGTACACTCCGGAAAGAGGATGCATGAGCGCGAAAAAAAAACAGGTTCTCATCGTTCAGCCCAGTTTTCATGTGTATCGGAACCGGTCACTCATAAAAAGGAGGGCGAAAACATGCCTGGCACCTTCACTGGTAAGCCCGTATCTCGCTTCCTTTTTTCCGGTCCGGGAATGCGAGGTCCGGATCGTCGATGAAGTGGTGAGCGACATCAGATCTGATAAACGGTATGATCTCGTGGCCGTTCCCTTTGCAACCGGTCAGGCCTATCGGGCGTACGAGCTTGCCGACCGTTTCCGGAGCACGGGTTCGAAGGTGGTACTCGGCGGGTATCACGTCAGCGCCTGTCCGGATGAGGCGGCACGGCACGCCGACGCGGTGGTGATCGGGGAGTTCGAGCCGTGCGCCGACCGGTTCATCGGGGATTTTCTCGGAGGAACCCTTCAGGCAAGATATGCTTCCGCGGAACGGTTCGAAATGAAGGCCATGCGTTTTCCCCGCTTCGACCTTGTTGACTGGAGCAAATACTCCACACCGACATTCACCAAAATTCCGATGGAGACGTCGCGGGGATGCCCCAACGCATGCACTTTCTGCTGTGTCCGGGTCGTGCACGGGAACCGGGTGCGGTTCCGCCCTGTCGACGAAGTCCTCGAACATGTTGACCGTGTACGTCGCGATTTCGCGCGGCTGCACCCGCGTTTCTTTTTCGTGGATGAGAATATGGTGGCGTTCTCCGAACGGAACACCCGGCTCCTCGAGGCATTCATACCCCGGAAGATGCAATGGTCAACGTTCTTTTCCACCGACATCTGCAATCATCCGGAATTTGTCGAACTTGCGGCCCGATCCGGATGTGTCGGCGCGGTGGTGGGTTTTGAAACGACCAACCGGCAGAGTCTCGAAAATGTGGGAAAGTGGGGGAATCGTGTGCAGGATTACCACAAAGTGGCCGCACTGTTCCGCAGGAACAACATACCCGTGTATGCTACCATCATGGCCGGATTTCCCAATGATACGAGGGAAACGCTTCGTGAAACTGTCAGTTTTCTCAAGGCGGCGAAAATCCCCTTCAGTTTCTTCTACCCCGTTTATCCGTTTCCCGGAACCGCCATGTTCGATACGTTGACACGCGAGGGGCTTCTCGTGAAGGAAGCGTTCTGGCGTGATATTCATAATATGTATGATCTTATCCGGATAGAAGCGTTTCATGATACGCCTGACGATTTTGAAAGGGAATTCAGAAAAATGGTCCGGGATTACTATTCGTTACCGTCGATAGCGGGAAGGTCATTCGGATCATCCCATGCGTTACGTATACTGGTGGAGAGTGTCGGTTTGCGTCTCCTCCATGAACGCTATGATTCGTATGCCACCGTCTGAGCGGTCGTGAACGATGTAAAGGGTGCAAAGCGAAAGATGCTGCCGATTCATATACATCTACCAGTCGAAGGAGGATTCATGAAAACCAACATGCCGGTTGCGAAAACCGCAGTGTGTGCCGTGTTCGCTCTGATCGTCGCCTGCACGGGAACTTCGAAGTTCCGCTACGTGAAGGTTCCGGAAAAACTTCCCGAGTGCAGGACCGACAACTTCACCGAAGAGGAACGTGCCATCGAGGAGGAACTGCAGAAGTGTGCCGCAATTCCGGAATGCGTTTCATATTTCAAAGAGTATTTCAATGCGGTCTTTCTGATGGTGGACGGATTCGACCGGCTCGGTTTCACCTATTTCGTGAAGGATGGTAAAGGGCAAATCGTCCGCGGGTACGATTCAGCGGCACATCCGGTGCTCACCATCACGCTCAATGAGCAGAACTGCCATGCGCTCTACACTATTTTCGAAGACGGCAAAGTGACCGATGAGGAGAATTATCGCATTTTCCGGGTCACGCTGCTGCCCAGTATCAGATCGGCGCTCCAGATGGATGCCCTGTACGATCCCTTTGTCGCCAGGCGCCTCGCCTTTCCGAATTTCATTCAGCTTACTCTGAAAAACGAACAGGGATATGTCTACCAGAATTCAGCTGCCGTGTTGACGTTGAGCCTTGTCAATGTTGATGGTCAGTGGCTTGTCTTCGAAGGGGAACGCGGCGAACCGGATATCCGGTACGCATTTGACCACAAACAGGCCGGTACGTTCAGAAAGCTCGTGTACAAATTCACTCTTGAAAAGAATGCCCCGCTCGAGACCAGAAAAAAGAACCTCGCGACACTTAAAAGTTTTCTTGAAGGGGTCATCGTCTACAAGCGGTAGCCGGAATAATACCCCCCCCCCGGTTGCCGCCGCGATGATGCGGTTTGGAGCCGGAAACAGGTGGAGCTCCACGATGCATATGACGCTTATCAAACCGCGTATTTCCGGGAACCGTCAGCAGTTTTACCTTAACTTCCTGTATCTGGAACCTTTGACTATTGCGACGGTTGCCGGACTCCTGCCGGAGGGAGTGTCCGTTTCATTCCATGATGACCGGTACGAGGCTATCCCCTTCCACGCACCGACCGATTTTGTCGGTATTACGGTCGATACCTATTCGGCGAAACGGGGCGTATGCACTGGCTGCCGAGTATCGTCGTCGGGGTGTTCCCGTTGTTCTGGGGGGCTTTCATCCGACACTGGCCCCCGACGAAGCCCTCGGGCATGCCGACAGCATCGTCTATCGTGCATTCGATTTCAGGACTCATGCCCGCAACCATTATTTCCTGTTTTTCTTTCTTTTCAGTAATCTGCGACTGCGGAGAGGACGCCGTTGGGAAGAGGAGGATGCACTTCCCAGCCGGTTGCTCCGGCAGTCGGACAGGGGACCGGTCCCGTACCGGATACATTTCTCGAATCAGGATGATCGGGATCCGCTGTCGGAGCAGAGCGGATCGACCGGTTGATACCTGCAACGGAAACAGAGTAATGAGGTGCTGGAGGAACAACCGCGGTAGCTGTTATGGAGTGGCTGAAATTCCACGGTGGCATGGTTATCGGTATGAAGCACGCTACCGTCGTATACTGATCGTTTGGGAATGTACGGATATTCCATCGACAAGGAGCGTACAGATATATATTCCCGTTCCAGCGGCATTTTCGAACGACCACTCGCAGGAATAAATACTCGGGCCCGTTACCGGACCGAAAGGAATGGTCGCGATAAGTTTTCCATCGAGGGTCATGATCCGCAATTGTGCCTCTGAGGTTTTCAGCCTGAATGCCACTGAAAATACTGCATGCTCCTTGTTACTGCTTACCGTGAGAATGCCGGGTGACGCACATTCATGTCTCATGGTATGACGAATCCCGGTGGAAGGATCGGGCAATACGATGGTGTCGGTCGTAGTTTCAAATTTGTCGGAGTAACAAGCTTCCCATGTTACTCCGGTAAAGGTTGATTCGGTGGGACAGGTGGTACCATGAATCTCGTCGCGGCTGAACCAGTGCCGGGTTGCAGTGCTTCCTATTCCGGAAAGACAGGAGGTTGAATCACCCTCTATTCGACGTGGCAGTGAAAGACATTCTCCTGAGCCGGTAGGGAAATATTCATAGAATTCGGGAACCGGTTTTTTCCGGAGATCGCAAAAAAACAGGTGATGTCGAGTGGTAAGGGGTTGGTTCCTAGTGCCGGAAGTATGGGCGTTTTTCGAGAGATTCTCCCTTGAGGGCAGTACTCCTGTCACTCATACAAGGTTAAACGCGATGCAAACCCGTATACCGGTGTTTTGTTCATCCGGGAATATCCGCTTCGCGGGTATGGATCATTACGGCGTGCGGGTATTGGATACCAGAGGGAGGCAGGTTGCCGCCGAAACGGATGTGTGCCGGCGATTCATTCTTCCGCAGATGCCCGGTGGCGTGTATGTGGTCGTGGTGAGCGGGACCGGATTCCAGCCTGAGTCATTCAAGATGTTGCTCCCTTAGAAACAGGGTAATTATGGTATGTTACACGGAAAGAATCTGATGGTAGTGGTCATCACTGCTGTGCTGGCCGCAGGCATTTATGGTCAGGACTCACTGCCGGAGCTTCCGCTTCCGCTGCCCCTTCAGAATCAGGCTGAAAATGAGGCCGCACCCCGTTCCCGGGAAAATGGAAATGCTATTCCGGATCGTCCCTACTCCCGATCGGCTTTAAAAACATCGGGAATCATCACGACAGCAATTTCGCACGGATTCGCCGCGACCACGAGTATCATACTTACGTTTTCGGATTATGAAACTGACCACCGTGTTGCAGGAGTACTCTGGATACCGTTCGCCGGGCCGATCGCGGCGGATGTCGTCGACGGGGCCGATGATCCGGGCGAAACACTGATGTGCACGATGTGGTCGGCGGCTGAAGTTGTCGGGGTGATATTTGTTGCAGCCGGAAGGATGCGTGAACGAAATGAGCAGAAACGCTTTTCGGTTCGGGTGCAGCCGGATCTGCGCAACCATGGTGCGCCGGGTATGGTGTGTGAAGTTAGGTTCTGACTCCCGGTAGATCTGTTTTTCAACAGAAATGATTCCCGCGCGTCCGGGTATAGGGAAGATCTTTCCGGTCGCTGCAGTCGGCGGCACTACCGGTTTTTCGTTCGTCGGGCAAGCGGATACGATGACGGCTTAACAAACGGTTACTTCAGTCAGCATCCCTGACCAGTCGCACAGAGTACCCATAGCTTTTATTGTCACCCGTCATAATAGGGAATTCATCGCCGTCATGGTAGAGATTGCAGCGGTCGGCTACGGTTTCCTCGATCGAGGCGGTGCTCCACCAGAATGCATAGACGGTTTGAAAATTGAAGAACCCGCTGATAAACCGACAGCCGACCGGAAGCGCCGAAAACCCGCTGGCATTGTTGCTGCCGGTAGTGTTCCCGACGGCTCCTTCCTTCGTACTTTCCGCCCAGTCGGTTTTCGCCGCGAGCGCTTTGCCTATTTTGTCGTCACCTGCGCTCCCGCCGAAGCTGTACCGGTTTTCAATCAGATGATTCTTCAGTGCTTCCCAGTCCTCGTCAGAGGGAACCCGCCATCCTGCCGGCGCTATCTGTTTGGGATTCGCCGGGTCGACCACGTACCAGTTGTAAAGTGCTCCCCATTTCTCCTGCTCGTCCTGATCAGTACTGTTTTCGTAAAAACAGTATGCCGGGGTGTTTGAACCGTTCCAGTTCGCGTCATCTTCGACATGTGGAATCGCCGTACCGTCAGTGTAATGGGTTACCCGCAGATTCTCGACCATCCATATCAGGTCGCCGATTCTGACCGTCGAATAAATATTTCCGTCAATATCCTCGAGCGTTTCATCCTGGTAGTCCGGACCGATAGTCAACACTACCAATTCCGCGCTGGTGTCATTTCCTGTCGGATCGGAAACAATGCATCTGAAAACCGCACCGCTGTCTTCACTCGAAAGTACGGTAATGGTGTAATTTGAAGCAGTCGCGCCGTTGATATCACTGGCGTCTTTCTGCCATTGATAATTCAACTCATCATTGGTGGTTACGATGGAAAAGTAGGCGGATTCACCGAGTATTGCAACCAGCGTATCGGGAAAAGAGACCGAGAGGATGCAACTCCCGACTGTCAGCTTCGCCATCAGGCTCGTGTCACTGCCTGTTTCGTCGGAAACGATACAGCGGAACGCGTCGTCGTTTTCACCGATCCCGGCGACATGTCCGTAGAGAGAATCGGTGGCATCGTTGATATCCTCTCCGTTTTTCTGCCATTGATACTGAAGACCGGAAACACCGGTAACGACAAAGAACTCTGCGGTTTCTCCTGCGCGAAGGGTATGGTCCTCCGGATGTACCGACAGGCAGCTGCTGACACTCAATGTTGCCGTGTTGCTGGTATCACTTCCTGTTCCGTCGGAAACGACGCACCTGAAAGCAGCATCGTCTTCACCGATCCCGGCGGCATGGTCATAAAGAGAATCCGTGGCCCCAACGATATTGTCACCGTTTTTCTGCCATTGGTACGAATAACCGGAGCGACCGGTGACAATGGCAAACCGGACATTTTCACCCGCATGTACAAATTGACTCATCGGGTGCTCGAGGATACAGGTACGGCCGATTTTTAGCGTATACACCGATTCTGTTTCCTCATCCGCCGCGGTGATGGTGATCACGAAGGTGTTTTCGCCGGGGTTGAGTCTGCGTCTAAAGGAGCCGGATGTCCCTTCAAGAAGACTGTCATTGAATTTCACGACAGCCCCGGGATCGGATACCGAAAAGGAAATGATGACGCTGTCTTTCGTGGTCGTGCAGGAATAGTCGGTTACCGAGGCATTAAAATACGGATCGAGGGACAATCCCTCAACGGAAAGCGATTTCAGGCTCGCATCGGAACTGATTTCCCGGAAAACCTCCAGATCGTACCGAAGACTGTCCGATTTGTCGGATGAGATCACCTTGATTTCGAAGACATTGTTCCCCGGGGCGATGGCGATTTTATCCGTAAAGGACCCCGGCGAACAGAAAACATCGTTGACGGTTATCGTTGCCTGATTACTGAAGGCGACCGGTCGTATTTCCAGTGAATCATCGGCACTGGGCAGGGTGTCATGAAAGACCGTCGCATGGTCGGGGAAAAAGGTGACAACTCTCTGACGGGTTGCCCGGGCCTGGCGGATAAGTACAAAGAGTGACGGGTTGAAAGAGTCCGAAGCAAGTGGCTTTTTCGCATAGTACTTTCGGGAGGCCGATGAGAATGAACTGTTTATAATGCTCCCGGTAACCGCGGTATCACCAGAAAAGGTTCCGGAAAAAGACAGTTCAATTGAGGAACTTGACGTTGGATTGGTGTTGAAGGTACCCGTACTGATCGAAGCGAGAGTGCCGCTGCTGTTGGCGGTCATGTAGGAGGTCAGCCCGGCCATACCAAGTGTATATGAAACCGAGGAGATTTTTGCATTTGAAACGGAAAACGAAAGTTTCTCTCCTTCTATAGTATATCCGCTCCAGGAACCGTCGAAGTCGAGTATTCTGGTGAGCAGAATCGTCGTATCGCTGATTGCGGCGTTTACGGCGATTTTTTTTGTCACGTAGCCGTCAAGCGTAAACTGGAGGGTGTCGAGCACATCGGCTGGATTTGTGGTTCTTTTTGCTGTAAAGGCGGCTATATCGCCCGGGTATTTTACCGTATTTCGCGGTAGTGCATTCGCGTAATTCCGTGCGGTTACCAGATTCTTCAGGTGAAAAATCTTCGAACCGATCTGTATGGTGTGGAGATACAACCCTTTGGCATCATTGAAAACCGGTATCCGGTAATCTCCGGGGTGGCAGACATAACGGCTGGAGTGAATGAGCCGACCTTTCAAATTGTACGTCGCTATTGCCACGGTTTGAGAACTTTCCAGTGAAAACGAAACCGCATTCCCGGTAATTCTGGGTACGCTGAATGAGAATCCGGATTGTAGTGAAGGCACGAACGTGGACGGATCGGTCCACGCAAGATCGAATTTTCCGTCGCTGTCGGTTGTTTCAATCACCTCTGCGGAGAGCAGGCGTGCTTCGACTCCCTGCAACGGAATTTCGGAAACACTGTCTACTACCGTTCCGGAGATATGAAGTTCCTCGGAAAATGAAAGTGAACAAATTAAAAATGTCAATAAAATCAGACGGTTATACATATGAAATCCTTTGTAAGCAACAATGCTGATACTTTTTCCGGCAGTACGATTAACAATCAATAATAATCGCTGAAAAATAATTCAGGAATCGGAGGCAACAGGATTAATTTTTCTGCAACCGGTTGATCTGATCAGTTGTGATTCGATGTTCAATATCATACCGGTGCCGGCGTCGATTTCATAAAGCCACACGAATGTTCACCATAAATATCCGGAAGGTGGTATCGTCTACTCCTTTACGGAAATCGGTAATCACTTTAAATTTGTCACCAATGTTGTCTTTGGCTCCTGAAATTATCGCGATTATTATTTTCTGGGTACCTGGATGGTTTCTCCTGTGTGGAATTGGAACCTATCATCAGAGCCATTACCATCGTATGCTGATTAACCGGTAGTGATGAATTATTTTCAAGCGTCGGTACTCTGGTTGCGGGAATCAAAACCAGAATGTTTTAGGGAGTGTTTCACGCCAAATTTCGTCGTACCCTCCGGCCCTCTTCATTCGTGACTCGGGGAGGCCGTAGACGACGAATGGAGTAACGAAGAAGCAACAATCTTAGTGGTTGGCTGAACCCAACAAAAAACTTTGAGATATTCGGTAAAAATTGAAAGGCACAATTCATGAGTGAATTTTCAAAGGAGATGGTGCAGCGGGTTGCCCATCTGGCGAGGCTCTCTTTTTCGGAGGAAGAACTCGATAAATTTTCACGGCAGCTCTCCGATATCGTCGGGTATGTTGAGAAACTCGATGAACTCGATACCGCCGGCGTGGGACCGCTCGGCAACCCCTTCGATCTTCCGGCTCCAATGCGGGAAGATACGGTGATCGAGAGTATGCCGAGTGATGATCTGCTCGCGAATGCCCCGGGAGTGAAGTCAGGTCATTTCATCATTCCGAAAGTGATATGATCCATGGAATCGAAAAGCTGCATGAAAAGTGATTCGCCGTTACGGCTGAGCATAGAGAAACAGCGGGAAATGCTCGCGCAAAAAGAACTGTCGAGTGTCGAATTGACGGAAGAATATATCCGCCGGATCGAATCGGTCGACGGAGAGCTGGGTGCGTTCATCACAACTACCTTCGGGAAAGCGCGCAAGGATGCCGCCCTGGCTGATGAGAGGATCGTGAAAGGAGAATCGACACCTCTTCTCGGGGTAACGATCGGCATCAAGGATCTTATCGGAACAAAAGGTATCCCGACCACCGCCGGATCGAAGATTATTGAAAATTATAAACCGCCGTACAATGCAACCGTAATCGAAAAGCTCGAAGCGGCGGGTGCCGTCATTGTGGGAAAACTCAATCTCGATGAGTTCGGGATGGGATCTTCCTGTGAAAATTCAGCGTATAAAAAGACCTGCAATCCCTGGGCTCCCGACCGGACTCCGGGAGGTTCTTCGGGAGGCAGCGCCGCTGCAGTGGCTGCCGCGGAGTGTGCCGGCGCGCTCGGTACCGATACCGGCGGGTCTATCCGGCAGCCGGCGTCGTTCTGCAACGTGGTGGGAGTAAAACCGACCTATGGACGAGTCTCCCGTTTCGGGGTGGTCGCGTACGCCTCCTCTCTGGATCAGGTGGGTACCTTCGCGCGCGATGTCGGGGGTGCTGCCGCCGTACTGCAGGTAATTGCCGGGCGTGATCCGCACGATACAACCTCCGCACCCTATCCCGTTCCGGATTTCGGGGCGGTAAAGGGAACTCCTGTCAAAGGAATGAAGGTCGGCGTACCGGAAGAGTTTTTTATGGACGGACTCAACCCGGAAATCGCCGGGGCGGTAAAAAAGGCGGTGGAGGACCTTGAAAAAATTCACGGTGTCGAGGTGGTGGAAATCAGTCTTCCGCATGCGGAGTATGCGGTGGCCGCGTATTACCTTGTCGCGACCGCCGAGGCGTCGAGTAATCTGGCCCGGTACGACGGAGCACATTTCGGCTACCGGACCCCTTCACCGGCGACGCTTTCCGATATGTATACGAAGTCGCGGTCCGAGGCGTTCGGCGAGGAGGTGAAGCGGAGGATCATGCTCGGAACCTTCGTTCTTTCTGCGGGGTATTACGATGCCTACTATCTCAAGGCACTCAGGGTGCGCCGGCTCATTCAGAAGGATTTTTTCGATGCATTCGAAAAGGTCGACGCGGTAATCGCGCCCACGTCACCCCTCCCCCCGTTCCGGCTCGGTGAGCTGATGGACGATCCGCTGCAGATGTATCTGGCCGATATCTACACGGTAACCGCAAGCCTTGCGGGGCTTCCGGCGATGAGTATGCCGTGTGGATTTACCTCGTCACCCGAGTTGCCGATAGGTATGCAGATTATTGCTCCGCCCTGGCAGGAGGAAACGATGTTCAAACTCGCTTTTGCGTATGAGGAAGGAAACCGGTACATCGGCCGGTTTCCCGGTGAGGATGCGTGAGATCGAAATGGTAAACGTTTCATGAGTGTCGATAGCGAAGTCTGCAATTTTGGTGTCGGGGTCGGTATCGGAATCGACTTCTAAAACGGTTTTTTTCGATCCCGATTCCGATCCCGACAGCGACCACGATGGCTTCAAACGGGACAGCGCTGATAAATTTGAGACAGGAATTATAGCCGCATGACTGTAGTAATTATCATTTGACCAGACAGACGGACCGCAATGAATCCGACCTATCAGCAATTACTGGATAAAAAGAAAAAGGGTATTCCGATTTCCATGGTGACCGCATACGACTTTCCCGCCGCGCGGATTGTCTGCGAAGCCGGGGTGGATGTACTGCTTGTCGGCGACAGCGTCGGCACCAATGTACTCGGATACGAGAGTGAGCGTGAGGTCACCATGGATGATATGGTACATCACCTCAAGGCAGTGGTCCGTGGTGCTCCGGACGGATATGTCATGGCAGATATCCCTTACGGTGGTGCATCGGATGAGGATCGAGCGTTCAGAAATGCGCGTACCCTTGTCGATGCCGGAGCGCATATCATCAAAATCGAAGGCTGGGAAGATAAAAAGGTGATCGTTGAATCTCTTGCCGGAAGAGGTATCGCGGTATGCGGACATATCGGCTATAATCCCCAGTATCACGGACCCAAAGGGCGCGTGTTCGGCAGGGAGCCCGAGGTGGCCCGGCAGTTGCTCCGCAGTGCCCGGGTGCTCGAGCAGGCGGGAGCACGGATGATTATCATCGAGAAAGTACCTGAGGAAATCGCGAAGATAGTGACCGAAAACGCTTCAATTCCCGTGATCGGTATCGGCAGCGGCAGGTATTGTGACGGACAGGTACTGGTGCTGCATGATATCATCGGACTGGCACCGCGGACGTTCCGTCATGCGCGGCAGTACGCGGAGGTATATTCGGTGATTACCGGTGCGGTACAGCAGTTCCGGAAGGATGTCGAGGAACACCGGTTTCCCGCAGTGGAACATTCTTCACATGTTGATCCGCAGGTCGCGGATACCGTGTACCGTGAACAGAATGACGGCGGTAGTCAGTAGGGACACGTTGCGTGGTGTGGTCCCGCTGAAAAAATATCAATCCCTGTATACCCCGACGTATATTCCTGAGAAGTCACTTTTATCGTTTTGTTTCCGGAGCAGGCTATCTGTTCCATCTCTATTCCGGCGGCAGCTGCTATCGGGAAGTAACCGCGCTTTGCAGCCGCCTGTCGTCAACGGGGCGGTGGAATTCCCTCCGATCTGACAATCGACCGTTCAGCGGGGTCATTTTTTTTTCATTGCAATGTTTTGAACCTTGGTTTTAAAGCTGTTCACTGTTTATCAGAGGTAGTTCTGTCAGATTACGGGGATACACCGGATAGTATCAGCAACAGAATTATCCCGGTAGTCACCTCCGTCCAACCTGCGAGGGATAGGTGTAACCGTTCCTCTTCTCATCTCTTCATCAAAGAGGAGAACTGTTCATGAAAGTGCAGCATGTCCGTTGGCTTGGTTCCTTACTGTTGACGGCGCTGATTGTCGTCGTGACCACCGGGTGCGGTGGCGGGAAGAAAGAGTCATCAGCACAGGAGGGTGACCGTACCGGCTATCCCCGGTCACAAACTCTTTATGTAGGGGGATTCCAGTGGGGTCCGCCGTCGAGTTTCAATCCTCTGGCGATTACACCGGCCTGGCCGATTACCGGAAATGTCAATCTGATATACGAAGCGCTGTTCGGGTACGATCTTCTTGACGGATCACTCAAAGGCATTATCGGTACCACCTGCACGATCCGCGACGGACGGATGGAAATCGCGATCAATGATAAAGCACGGTGGCACGACGGCACCGCCCTGACGGCCGATGATGTCATTTATTCGTTCGGGTTGCACCGTAAATACGCCACCACCTACAGTCGTGCCTGGAATTACTTTACCGATATAAAAAAAATCGATGACCACCGTATCGAATTTCTCCTGAATAAGGATAATGATAATCCGCTTATCGTCCGCGATATCATCGCCTCGGTGCAGATACTTCCCCGCGCCGTCATGGAGGTGCTTGAGAAGGAGGCTTTCGAGAAAGTGGCGGCCGAAGCCGGTACGGCACCGAGCAATGCCGACGTGCTCAATAAAATCAGGGAATTCAAGAATGATACGAAACCGCTCGGATCGGGACCATATACCCTCGAAGCATACAGCGACAATCAGATCGTCCTGAAACGGGTGGAAAAGTATTGGGGAAATGATCTTTACGGCGGGAAACCAGCGGCTCCGCTCTTTATCATTCACCATGCTTATGAAAGTAACGACAAATTCAACCAGGCACTGCAGCAGGGTGATCTTGATATTTCACAGACCTTCTGTCCGAAAATCTGGGATATGTTTTCCTCCGGAGTGGGAACCTGGTATGAGAAGGAACCGTACTATATTCCCGGTATCGTTCCCGCGCTGCTGATGAGTGTCACGAAAAAACCGTTCAGTGACGTGAATTTCAGGCGAGCGGCGGCACGGGCAATCGATTACGGGAAAATCAGGACCGAGGCGATGTACGGGTACTCTCCGCAACTGCGGCCGGGGCTGATCATGCCGTCCGGTGCCGAAAAGGAATTCTTTTCCGAGGAAGATGCGGCATCGTACGGAAATCTGTATAACCCCGACGAAGCACGGGAGATTCTCAGGAAGGCGGGATATACCTGGGGCGATGACGGTATGCTCAAAATCACCAATCCCAGGGGCGAACCGGTTACACTTTTCGCTACCTGTCCGAGCGGGTGGACCGACTGGGAGGCTACTATCAATATCGCCGTTGCAGGAATGCGGGCGATCGGTATTAATGTCGAGGCGAAATTCGTGGAGTATCCCGTATGGGACACTAACCTCAAGAGCGGGATGTTCGATTTCACCATGAAAACGCCGTTTCCTGAACAGGCGGCTTCGCTCCCCTGGTCCCGGTTCGATATGGTGCTGTCATCCCGGGATCTGCTGCCCGTGGGAGAAGTGGTGTACAGTAACGAGGGGCGTTACCGGAATCCGCAAGCCGATCGACTTCTTGCCGAAATACCCAGGACCACTGACCCGGCAAAGGTAAAACAGCTTTATCAGGAACTTAACAGGCTTTTCATGGCTGAAATGCCGATTATTCCACTTATGTACCGTCCCTGGTTTTTTTATCAGTTTTCAACGAACCACTGGAATAATTTTCCGACGGCCAAAAATCCGTATGCGTCACCTCAGTGCCTGATGGTGGGAGCGGGGGTGAAAGCGCTCTGGGGAATATCCGGTTCTGTAAATAATTGAAAATAAAAAAGTAACAGCGATATTGCCTGCGGTTTTGAAAATGCTGATACCTGTTTTTTTGGTTCTTTTCAAACCCCTTTCATATTTTCTTACACTATTTGGAGTTCAGATAATCACTATAATGCAGTACTGCAACTTTAACCTGAAAAGGATACGTTCAGTATGAAACAGTTTTCGCTGCTGAAAATGCTACTGGTCGGCGCTCTTCTCTGCGGTCTCATTTCCTGCCAATCAAAAAAGGGCAGTTCCGGCGATGATGGAAGCGGTTTTCCCCGTTCAAAGACACTCTACCTCGCCGGTTTCCAGTGGGGGGATCCCAACAGCTTCAATCCCATGAGTGACTGGCCGGCATTTCCGGTTGGCGGCAACTACAACCTCATGTATGAACCATTGCTTGTGTTCAATTCGATTTCCGGTCAAATGGAAGGACTTCTGGCGAATTCGCCTGTTCAGACCGATGACGCGATTTCCGTGATGATGAATCCCGCCGCAAAATGGAGCGATGGAACACCACTCTCGTCGGCTGATGTCCGGTTCACGTTCGGTATCGGCAGGAAATTTCCCGGAGCCACCACCGCGTATGTCTGGGATTTTATCTCCGACATTACCGTTGATACCGTTTCCGACAGTGCTTCGGGAGCGAAAACCGAAAAAATCAATTTCCTTATCAACAAAAAAGGCCGGAACAATCCGCTGGTTATAATGGATATCCTGCAGAATGTCCGTATCGTGCCGAAACATTCGATCGAGGCCAAACTGGAAGAAGTCGGCGGGGAGCTTTCCGAGCTGCAGAAACTGAAGTTCGATGAGAATCCCGTGGTTTCCGGACCGTACAATCTCCACAGCTATTCAAATGAAAAGATCGTTCTCAAACGGCGTGACGATTACTGGGGTAACGATGCCCTTTATGGTGGAAAGATGCCGAAACCGGTATACGTCATTCACCCCATTTACAAAAGCAACGATCACTTCAGCATCGCGCTCCAGCAGGGAAATCTCGATGTCTCCGCCACCTTCATCCCCCGTATCTGGATGAAAGCCAAGGAAGGGGTGGCCACCTGGTATAAAAAGGAACCGTTCTTCGTTCCCGCGACGATTCCGATGCTGCAGATCAACTGCACCCGCTACCCGCTCTCCGAAAAAACGATCCGTAGAGCAATGGCCTATGCGATCAACTACAAGGATATCCGGGAACTTGCCGTTTCGGGATACAGCCCGGAAATGCTTTCCGGTCTCATTCTTCCATTCGGGATGGAAGCTCCTTACTGCAGCACCGCCGACGTCCAGAAATACGGCATCAGCTACGATCCCGAAAAAGCGAAGGAAATTCTCAAGCGTGCCGGTTATACCTCGGTGTTCGATGCCGACGGCAAACTCGATCATATGACGAATGCGAAAGGCGAAAAAGTTCCTACCATGTACATCAAGTCGCCTGCGGGATGGTCTGACTGGGAATCGATGGTGACCATCGCGGTGAAGGGAATGCGTGCCGCCGGTATCGACGTGCGTGAAGGGTTCGTTGACGCGGGGCTGTACTGGCAGTGCATGCCGGTCGGTGATTTCGATCTCGTCATGCAGAAACCGGTGCCCTCGGTGACGCCGTCCAAGCCGTGGTCACGTTTCGATGCGGTAATGTCGTCACGTAACTGGAAACCCGAAGGCGAAAAAATGAACGAAAACCAGGGGCGCTACAATAATCCCAACGGTAAAGACTACAATGCGGAAGTCGACCGTCTGCTCAAACTGATTCCCACCCTTACCGACGAAACGCAGAAAGTTGAAGCGTACCGCAAGCTCAATGTCATTTTCATGCAGGATATGCCCACGTTGCCACTCGCCTATCTGCCTGAACAGTTCTATGAATTCAGTACGAAAAACTGGACCAACTTTCCCACCGAGGATAATGCCTATGCGCCGCCGCAGTGTCTCTGTTACGGTGCGGGCACCAAGTCGCTCTGGGAAATAAAATCCGTGGCGGCAGAATAGGAGATTGCATGCTGAAACGCTATCCGACAGCGCGGTATATCATAACCAGGGCGGGATGGTATTTCCTCACCTTCCTGGTTGCGGTGACCCTCAATTTTTTTCTTCCTCGCATGGGCGCCAGCAATCCGGTGGATATCATCATGGCGAAAGCGGGCGGCGGGCTTGATACCAAAGCCGCCCAGGCCAAAGAGGAGGAGTACCTCAAGGAGTTCGGTCTGGTTGAAGTTGATAAAAACAACGTCATCCAGCGCGGTGCCGACGGCAAACCGGTCAAGACTCCCGGATGGAAACAGTTCCGCAACTACATTTTCATGTGTCTGCGGGGCGATCTTGGGACGTCGTTTCTGAATTATCCCAAAAAGGTAATCGATATCATCAGGGAGGCGGTGCCGTGGACAATAGCTCTGCAGCTGCCAACGATCATCTTCGGCTGGATCATCGGCAACGTTCTCGGAGCACTTGCCGCGTACCGTCGGGGAGTATTCGACCGGGTCTTTTTTCCGCTGGCGCTGCTTACCAGTGCCGTGCCGTTTTTCGCATTCGGTATGATCCTGATGTACGCCTTTGCGATCGTGATGCCGGTGTTTCCCGCTGTCGGAGGGTATGCCGGTAATCTGGTTCCGAGTTTCAGTTTCGCTTTCTTCGGTAGTGTCGCTTATCATTACGTGCTGCCGTTTTTTTCCATATTCCTCATTCTCGCCGGCGGACAGGCGATCGGTATGCGCTCGATGAGTATTTACGAACTCGGGACCGATTACATCAAATACGCCAAGTGGCTCGGGGTCAAGGAGAACAAGATACTGATGTACGTATTCAGGAATGCGATGCTCCCGCAGCTTACCGGGCTTGCGGTTTCCATCGGAATGATGATCGGTGGAGCGCTTATCACCGAGATGATTTTCTCGTATCCGGGACTCGGGATGGCGCTGCTGACGGCCATTCAGGGTAATGATTATCCGCTTATTCAAGGATGTACGCTGCTGGTCACGCTGAGTGTGCTGGTCGCGAACTTCAGCGTGGATATTCTTATCGGCTTCCTCGACCCGCGTGTCAAGGCTAGCATGGTGGGGGGCAGATAATGAAAATGCTGATGAATTTACTCAAATCCCCCATGTTCCTCGTTGGCGGCATTCTTTTTTTACTGACGATTTTTATCGGGGTGTTCGGGCCACTGGTGTATCATGTCGATATTATTACTCGTGTCGGTATGCCGTATATGCCGCCGGGCAGGGAACACCTTCTCGGGACCAACCATCTCGGTGTCGATATGGCGAGTCTGCTTATCAAAGGGCTCGGTTCATCGCTGTATGTCGGATTCATGGCCGGGATTATCGCGACGGTTACCGGTACGCTGCTTGGCGTTTATTCCGGTTTCAAAGGCGGCTGGCAGGACGACCTGATCACACTGGTGACCAACCTCTTTCTGGTCATCCCGCAGTTCGTGGTGCTGATTCTGATCAGCAGCAGTCTTAAGGAGGGGCGTTCACTCATGCTTATCGCCTTTATCATCGGTCTTACCGGATGGACGTGGAGTGCCCGCGCGGTTCGTGCCCAGTCGTCGAGTATCAAGAGTCGCGATCATATCGGGCTTGCGAAAGTGAACGGTGAAGGGACCATTTCAATCGTTATCCGACAGATCCTTCCGTATCTGGGGTCGTATGTGTTCATGGTGTTTATTTTGCAGACGGCAAGCGGAATTCTTTCCGAATCCGCCATCAGTATGATCGGACTCGGACCGTTCGATACCGTTTCGCTCGGCACCATTCTCAACGAGGCGATGAGAAACGAGGCACTCAGTGACGGCGCCTGGTGGGCGTTTATTCCCGCCATGATCCTGATCACGGTAATCGTTTTCGCTCTTTACGTCATCAATGCGTCTGCGGAGGGTATCTTCAATCCGCGCCTGCGGAAATAACAGGAGT
>JAFGHA010000263.1 GCA_016930275.1 Chitinispirillaceae bacterium | reverse complement strand
CGATGAGTATGCCCTCTACCTGAAGGACTATCTTATCCGCTACGATTCACTTCCGGCAGTTTACAAAACCGAACGATCAACCACCCCCAACACCGAAATATTCCGGTCGCTGTTCGATATCTGGCCGCAGGTGAGCCTGCGTACGAGAGCCGTCATGCTTACATCGATGCCCTTTCTGGAAGACAAATGGGAGGCAATGAATCTTGAACGGGAGCAGTAAAGCGAAAAAGAATGCCGGTTCCGGGACCGCAAATCCCTTTGCATTCCTCGATGGAACGCTTTCCCTGCTGCTGGTTGAAGACGACCCCGAACAGCTCGCGTTTCTCCGGAGCCTCACCGGTGGGTTTCCCTGCTATTCGGTAGCCACCGCCTCCGACAACAGCGGCGCGATCGACCGGCTGCGCAGTGGTAAACGTGTCCACACCTGCATTACCGATCTGGGAATAACCGATATCGGCGGCGATGAGTTTTACCTGCTGCGGCAGTACGCCCGCCACTGTTCGATGATCGTGCTTACCGGTTCCA
The DNA here is from genome assembly GCA_016930275.1 of Chitinispirillaceae bacterium. GTDB lineage: Bacteria > Fibrobacterota > Chitinivibrionia > Chitinivibrionales > Chitinispirillaceae > JAFGNB01. The sequence goes on along the minus strand of JAFGHA010000263.1, from coordinate 23,205 downwards.
CCTCTCCCCAGAAAGGAGCCACCTGCATCCAGCTCGGCGCCCGGACAGTCTTTGACAAAGGCGCACCGTTCCATCCCGCCGATTTCATGCGTACCGTCAACGAACTAACACTCATCAGCATCGTCAACCACCGGTATTCGGAATCGTCGGGAGATACCTTCAACCTGGCCACCAAAATTCTCCTGAAAACGAATCCCCGCTCGGTAACCGAATGGGCCGATAATCTCCGGATCACCGACCGGCAACTGCGCAACCTCTGGCATACCGGCAGCGGTTTCGGTGCGAAGCACCTGCTGTTTCTGTATCAATGCTGCAAAAGCGCATTCCGGTATTTCGAGTCACAGCTGTTTCTTCCCGAAACGCGAAGCCGGTTTTCTCCCCCTTCTACACCACGGCATATGGCCGCGTATTTCGAGAATCACCGTGAACTCCTCACCTTTCTGCTTTCGTGAACAACCATGAACAAGAACACCTCACTCCTGACATCTTACGGAACTTCCTGTCATTGGTGGAGGAAGGTAAAATCGGATATACCGTTTCCGGTTTTTTTTGACTTATACATATACAATGAAATATTCAGGCCCAATGTTCGGACTCGCGTCCGAAGAGCGCCGACCCTCAACCGCACAGTGGAACAACGGCACCGCATGAGCAGACACTGCAACGAAAGTGAATTCATGGGTATTTCCAGTCGGAAAGGAAGCTCACTTATTGAAGTAATCATGGCGATGCTTATTCTGTCACTGCTCATCGTCGGACTCAACGCGGGAGTGGTGTCTCTCATCAATTCCAACATCAATTCCAAGGAACTCAACTCCGCGACCTCGGCGGGGTACCAGCTGTTCGAAGAGTTCAGGCGGAAGGATTACGATACCTTGCTCTCCATCGGCAGCAGTGTCGACACTGTCCGCAACCGCTATATCCGAGACTGGCACATGACTTCCGACACGACCAAAACAAAAATCGAACTGTTCGTACGCTGGCCGCTGACCGTTCAGAAACATCAGATAACCCTTTCAACCATTATCGCCCAACCGTAAACCTATGCACCCATTCAAACGAACTTCAGACCTGTCCGGCACGACGCTTCTCGAACTGATCATAGGGCTCCTGATTACCTCGATTCTCGTGGCCGGAGCATTCCAGGCATACCGCTACACCATGGACAGCGCCAACCGTGAAAAGAAAAAAGCGGAACTGCAGGGAGACATCATCACCTTCAGCAACATCATCGAGAAGGATATCAGGATGGCGGGGTGCGGCATGCCGGGCAACGGCCTCTATGCCGATTATTCCGTTCCCGAACTTATGATCTTCACCAACGAAAACGGCGACGAAACCACCCTGTCGAGAGTGGTGCAGCCGATACATGCCGAGGCGATCGTCGAGGACGGCAGCGCTTTTGTCGTACGGGGCGGTATCTGCATCGCCGCCGACGGCGTCGACACCATCTACCGGAAAGTCACCGGAATAGGCATGTACGATCTGGGACCGGATACCGTTTATTTCAGTCCGGCTGCCAATACCTCAACGCTCATGCCGGCCGGTTCGAAGGTATACCCCGCCATGTGTTTCCGCTACACCGTTTCCGGCACATTGCCGGACCGGAAGATACTCCGCAGCAGAAACAGTCAGACCGTACCGATCGGGGGTATCATCGACTCCATCCGTGTTACCCTGAAAGACGAGGACGGCTCGCCGACGGGGGGAGCGACGAAAAATGCCGCCATGATGACGGTAGTAATGGGCGGTTTTATCGGTAAAGGCGGCAACCGGGTGTTTCTCGCGGACAGTACCGAAGTCAATCTCCGTAACCGGAAATGAAATTTCAACGAACGAGGCAGGTATGACAAACAACCGACGGGGCAGTGCGATGGTCATGATTCTGGCGATCGCCATCATTCTCAACGTGACCCTTCTGGCGTTTTTCTTCGCCACCCGCCATACCAACAAGGCAAGCGGTGCACGCCGCATCGATGTCACGTCGCTCAATATCGCCGAGGCCGGAAAAGAGCACATACTCGCGCAACTGCGCAACAGGGAAATACGACCGACTCCGAGCCAGACCGATTCGGTGGTGTACTCGGATCTGCCGTTCGCATCCGGTACCTACTCCGTCCGGTACAGTACGAATGCCCGGAATGATACGATCACCATCTATTCAACCGGTAAAACCGATAATGATTCGGCGCGGATCGAGGTCATCGCGCTTCTCACACCACTCACCTGGCGGAACTGGGTCAAGGGAGCGGTAACCTCACCGAATAATGTCGAGTCAAACGGAAACATTGAAATCGATGGAAGAGACCACGATCCCACCGGTGCACTGCTGCCGTTCGGCGGAACGTTCGGAGTAAGTTGCGGCGGATTGGCCACCATCCAGGGTTCCTCACTGATGGGCGGCGGTACCACCCCGCCGCAGCCTGCAACAATAGAAGGCGAAACCGTTGAATCGAATATCGACATAACCGGCTATCCCACCACCCCCGAAGAAGTGCTGGGCCTGCCTCCGGATGCACTCGACGGCTTTATCACTTCCGGTTGTCCGACACCTCCGATCAGCGGAATTACCTATATAGACGAGGATAGTCATTGCGGTGATTTCACGGGAAGCGGCGTGCTGATTATTCATAACGATGCAGGTGACGCGAACATGGGGAATTTTTACGGTGATTTCAAGGGACTGGTGATTGCCGATGAGGATAAGCACGTTAATGACTATTCCGAGATTCTCGGTGCGGTGATTCTGATCGGAAGAAAGTTGGGGGGAAATGTCTTCGGTAATGGTGATGCCAGGATTCATTACAGTTCCATCATGGTGGAACAGGCCATTAAAGACGCGTATGATATCGCCGGCAAACGGTGGGCGATTCCCGTTGTGTCATGGCGGGAGGTGAAGTAGGCATCAACGGTCAAAATTACCGGCATCGTCCCGTTTGAACGACCGGGGTCGCAGGAGCACCGGAATCGAAAACCGCCGGTCTACAAGACCCCGACGACCGGGATGTACGCTTCCTGCCTTGCACCTTTACTTCTTTTACTATCGCCTATTGTCTATCAGTTCCCTGTCCCTGCCCTCGCCCGTAAACGGGAGAGGCGGTGCGGTGATCCCGCTGAACGGGATCGAACCGGATAAGGGTGAGGTTGAAGAACTCAGGAAAAGCCAGATTCATTTCCGGAATTGAAATTCAATCCCCCGCGCCCTCCGGGAGAGGGGCAGGGAAGAGAACATCAATGCCTCCCGATTCTCAAACTGACCGCCGCCTGCGTGTTCCTGAGCTCCGGAGCAATATCAAACTCCGGGTCCGACCATGACCGCCAGTAATTGTTGGAAGTCATCCTGGTTTTTCCCCATGAAACCGTCAGCCCCACGCCCATTGTCCACTTCGAACCGATCCACCACTCCTTCCCCGCTTCAAAACGGAGTGCGAACGGAAGCGGAGCACCGCGGGTGGTGGAGTCACTGTCGTCGGTGGCATACCAGTCATCGTTGGCAATCGCCTCTTCGTAGTCGTTGTCTCCCCACATCGGACCAGCCTGGAGCCCGGCCTGAAAGCCGATAAAAATCTGCAGCGGCAGGTAATACCGAACCCCCGCCCCGAAAAAACCGGTAATCAGAGCAATACTGTCGCTTATTTCATATCCTTCCACCGGCATCGTTATCCTGCTCTTGGCCGGAAACGGAATACCCATTTCGACAGCGCCGAAAATGGCGAGGTTTCTGATCGGAGCTGTCCCTACCGAAAGACCCAGGGTCGTCAGCATCAGATTCTGCATCATGATCCAGCCTCCATCGTAACTCAGGACCGAACGCGCCATGCCGATACCGACCGGTCGCACTTCGAGAAAGAATCCCTTGTACCTTCGGGAATCCTCCGGATCATCCTTCTCCTCCTCTGTTTCGGCCGGAGTCTGCGGTTTCATCTCGTACGCCTCCTCTGATTCCATCGGCAGGGAAACACAGTCTCTCCCCTCTGAACAGATGGAGCCCGCGGGACACGGCGGGTTGCATTCCGAAATGCAGACACCACCCTGACAGCGGAAACCGCTTCTGCAGGGCGGGAAACAGTTCGCACCACCATCGTCGCCGGAGGCGTTCGCGGAACCGACCCTGCTCCCGGTTGACGCGACGACATCGGAATCACCCGCCGGGTCGGGTAAAACCCTTTTTTCCGGAACCACCGGCGGTTTCATTTTTTTCACTCTTTTTTGTGCGCATGCAACCGCTTCCTCCGCATTTTCCGGTGCGTTCTTACTTTCGAGAAATTCGACCACCGGCTTCATCTTCGCCCGCAACTGTGCCGCACTGAACGCGGCATTGACGCCCGCACCAATGAGCCCGCCGATAAGTCCGCCGCTGCCGATCCCGCTGTTCGCCCCGCCGGCCGCATTTCTCCATATGCCGTGACGGATGTTTTCGCCGATTACTTCGAGCATCGGTCTTCCGTCGCGATCGGTCGCGCAGATATCCGCTCCGGCGGAAAGAAGAAATGTCACCGCCCCGACATTGCCGTCGAGCGCGGCATGAAACATCGGTGTGAGATCTTCGAGGGTATCGCGCTGATCCACCCGGGCCCCGGCAGTAACGAGCTCCTTGATCACCCCCGACGTATCGCTTGCTATAACGGCAAACAGCAGCGGCGTGAGCCCGCCGTGACCGACGGCATTGACATTTGCTCCCGACTGCAGCAGGAACTTCACCACATCGGGATTCGACACCTTCGCGGCGAACATCAGCGGCGTCGCTCCCTTGTTGTTGCGGATATCGACCTCGCCGCTTTTGTCCAGAATACTCTTCGCGCACTCGACACAGTTTTTCGCGTAGTGCAGCGCGGTGTTTCCGTAGATCTCACGGAGTTTCGGATCGGCGCCGTTATCGAGAAGAAAGGATACCACCTTCGCGTGACCGTTCATCGCCGCAAGCATCAGCGCCGTTACTCCGTCATCACTGCGTTCGTCGACATCCCGGCCTTCGGCAATCATCGTGCGGACACCATCCAGATCGCCATCCCTGGCCGATTTCATCAACGGCGAATACGAGACACAGGAGAACAGAAGCGTGACAGCAATGACGATTGCAACGATTCCTCCCGTTCGAAAATAACGGCGGCCGATCCTCCCCGGAACAGATTCATTTCTCATGATACAACACCCTTTCATATAGTGTAGAGATATTCATAAACAGTTTCTTTTCGGAATAAAGCCTGACCTTCGATCAGGACGCCCCCACTATGTTGCCCCGTTTCATCATCCCCCGAAGGAGGGATTTTCACCGTAGTACCGGTTCACAAAAAATACTGACCATATGATGGTCCCGCCTTCGGAGGACGGTGAAGGCGGGAATTGAAGTGGGGGCGTCCCGGGTGTTGAAAAGGTCAGTGCAGCAGCAGCTCCCAGAACCCGGTAAACACCTCGAACAGTGACCCCGCCGCGAAGAGCAGAATGCCGATTCCCGCTGCGGCAAGTACCCGCAGGTACCAGCGGGGCAGAATGATCCTCTGGATTGCGGCGATCACCTGATCCATTGATTGATACCGCTTATCGCGGGACCGGGCCATCATTTTACGGATGAGCCGGACCACCGCGGGTGAAATTGACGGGTTGTGATGACGGGGGCTCGTCCACGTTCCGACCAGATGCTTGGTGAGTACCTCTTCGGCACTTTTTCCGGTAAAAACGGTTTTCCCGGTAAGCATATAGTACAGTGTGGCGCCCAGAGAGTAGATATCGGACCTGCCGTCGATATCGCGCATTCCCTCCACCTGTTCCGGCGAGGAAAAATGAACCGATCCCACCATGAAGCCCTCCTGGGTAAGTGTCATGTGGTCTTCATCCTGGTGCATCACCACGCCGAAATCCGTAACCTTCGGTGTGTAATGTTCGTCGACAAGAATATTTTCCGGCTTGATGTCGCGGTGAACGATGCTGCCGGCATGGGCGAAAGAGAGCGCGCGGGCGATCTGAACGGTCATCAGGAGCGCTTCGCGTTCATCGAGCATCTTTTTTTTCGTCACGTACTCCGCGAGCGACGGGCCATCCACCAGTTCCATCGCGAAGTAATACCGCCTTCCGGCCTTGCCGGCATCGAACAGGGTGACGATATTGGGATGGCCGAGTTTCGCCAGTGCCCGGACCTCCTGAAAGAAACGGGAGACGTTCGTCCGCTCTTTTGTAAACTGAACGGTGAGTACTTTGAGCGCCACCTTTCTGCCGGTGAACTCATGCACCGCCTCGTACACCTTTCCCATACCGCCTTTGCCGATCAGCCGCTGCAGGCGGTACCCGCCGAAAAAATCTCCCTTTTCACCGAGAGTGATAATCTCGGAAAGTTCATGCAGCTGCTCCTCGGTGAGGAACCCCTGTTTGAGCAATACCTCCTCAAAAGAGGATTCAAGACCGATGCGCCGGCTTTTTTTCACCAGTTCACGACACTGACCGAACTGTTCCATTGAGATGAGCTTGCGCTCGACCGCCAACTGTATGAGGGGAGATTCGAATTTTATTTTTTCGGCCATACCATCCGTAATGCGGGAAAATGAACTGGAAAATTCATACTGACTGACCTGTTTTCACTATACTTCTGATTCCGGAACGAACCGGCCGGAATTCCGTCCCCGCATGCGCCACCACCGCGTGACGACGCATGCGGACACTATTCAATATATTTTCCGAGCAGGCTGCACCGCACAAACTCTTCCTTCCGTGCCATCCTGTTTTACGCGGTTGTTCCACAGAGCAACGCGGAACTACCGCATAAGAACAGGATCATGCATTTTTTGACTTGGCCGATTGCACATTTTATCTTAATGCAAAACACCGGGTGAATATTGCTCCTGCTCACCCGTAGTCTTACCGGCACCCGGGCCCTTGAACTTCCGCAAAGGGGAACCAGCAATGTCATCCACTACCACTTCCCGCTCAGTTGGCATTCCGAAGAAGCCGTCGGCTGCAACACGTAGATCAAACGGTATCGTTGATGCGATGGTCATCAATTCACCCGACCTTTCTTTTTTCCTCAAACTGCAGAATCTGCTCAATTATTTTCTCGACTGCATGAACAATATCACGTCGTCGATCGAAGACCGGGTACTCTGTACCGAACATCTCAACCGGTGCATCGCCATCATGAGTGAAATCGACCGCAATTCGGCTGCCATCGACCAGGAACTGCGCCGCGCGCTGAATGAATTCATCGAAGACGCCCGGAAATTCCAGAATCTGCTTTCGGCTTTCAGTACACCGGAAACGACGGGTGCCTCGGACCAGGGCGCCGCTGTGCTGCTTTCGGCGAAGGCGTCTCATCTGCAGTGGCTGTCGGTATGCATTCTGGAAGATGTCAAAAAAAATTATCACAACGGCTGATAACAGCGAACCTTTCATTCAGGAATTTGCCTCCTCTACAAATCGATGACCTCACCGGTACCTGAAATGCTGCTCATTTGTACGGGATCTCTCAAAGACCGTCATGTCTCGGCGCTCACGGAACGGTACCTGAGTCGACTGCGCCACGAGGCACGGATAACGGTCAGAGAAATCAGTGATTCCACCCGACAGCGGGAAGGCGATCAGATTGTCCGGCTCCTCAAAAAAGAGGGCGGACACTCCTTCGCGCTTGCCGAGGAGGGGACCCTCTGGAATTCACGCGAGCTCGCGAAACGGCTCGGAACCATACCCGGAAAAACGGTATTCGTCATCGGCGGTCCCGAAGGCCTCTCCCCTTCCGTGAAATCAGCGGCATCGCAGCTTCTTTCGCTCTCCCCGATGACCTTCACGCATGAAATCGCCCGGATGCTTCTGTTTGAACAGCTCTACCGCGCCTGCTCGATCATGCACAACCGGCAGTATCACAAGGACTGATATGGCCACCCATTCCGCAGCACATTCCGCTCTTCCATGACAAAACGAACAACCGCCGCCATGCTCGATTTTCTCTCACCGGTAGCGGTGATACCGGGAATGGGGCCGAAACGCCTCGCAGCCATGCGGGAGAGCGGCATCACCACTCTCGGCGATCTGCTCTACCGGTTTCCGCGGCGATATCTTGATAGATCGGAAATATCTCCGATCGGCGGGCTTTACGGTAAAATCGATCAGGTATGCACGGTATGCGGAACCGTTGCAACAGTCAGGTTCGAGCGGGGACGCCGCTCCCGGCTGCGCGCACAGCTTACCGACGAAAGCGGATCGATCGAGCTGCTCTGGTTTCAGGGCGTTTCCTTCTACCGGCAGTCACTCAGAAAAGGGCAGCGGATTGTCGCCACCGGCAAGGTTTCCCGGTTCGCCGGTTTACAAATAGTACACCCGGTTTTCGAAACGATCGCTGCGGACACGACCGGAGCCCCCGTTTCCATTCTTCCGCTCTACGGTTTGAGCGGTGCCATGCGCGAAGCGACCGTCGGGCAGCGATTCCTGCAGAAAAGCATGCAGTGGCTGCTCAGAAACCTCAAACATTATCCGCAGTCGCTTCCCGCACCGCTTGCCGAACGCCACTCGTTTCCTCCGCTGGAAACCTGCCTGCGCGAGCTGCACTTCCCCACCGCCGTCGCCGATCTCGACCGGTTCCGTCGCCGGCTCAAATACGAGGAGCTCTACCGCCTGGCGCTCACCCTTCATTTCAGCCGTAAAAAATTCCAGCTGCCCGGCCGCGAGCTCCGGTGCGGTGCACTGTTCGAGCGTTTTCTGCGACAGCTTCCTTTCACGTTGACCGACGATCAACACCGGGCGGTCAACGTACTTCTCGCCGAAGCCGGGAAACCCCGCCGCATGCATCGCCTGCTGCAGGGCGACGTGGGATCGGGAAAAACCGTCGTCGCCTTTGCAGCCGCACTGCCGTCACTCAACGAGGGATTGCAGGTCGTCTGGATGGCTCCAACCGAGATCCTGGCACTGCAAACCTGGAATACGGTCAATGCCTGGCTCGACCCGCTCGGACTAACCGCCGATCTCTACACCGCGGCAACCACCGCGGGAGCATGTGGCCATACCCTGCGGCAGCGTTTCGCTTCGGGAAAAAGCCGGTTCATCGTCGGGACCCATGCCCTGCTGCAGCCGTCGGTCGCATTCAACGCCGTAGGACTGGTCGTGATCGATGAACAGCACCGTTTCGGCGCACGTCAACGGCTGGAGCTCCACGGGAAAGACGACAAGGCGGATTTTCTCATGCTCAGCGCGACTCCCATTCCCCAGACACTCGCCGGAACCCTTTACGGGGATCTCGATCTCGTGACCCTCCGGTCGCTTCCTCCCGGTCGTCAACCGGTCGCCACCCATCTTGTTCCCGATACCAAACGCGACGATATGGAGCGTTTCATCCGTGAACGTCTCACCGCCGGTGAACAGTGTTACTATATCGTTCCCCGTATCGATCATGATGATACCGAAGAGGAGAACCGGCCGCGGCTGAAAAGCCTCGACGGCACGTTCGCCGAACTCACCCGCGGTGCTTTCAGCGATATCCCGGCGGCATTCATTCACGGAAGAATCGAAAGTGCCGAAAAGGAGCGGATATTCACCGGTTTTATCGAGGGTGCCACCCGGCTTCTTGTTGCAACCTCGGTGCTTGAAGTCGGAATAGACGCGAAAAATGCCACTATAATAGTAATTGAGAACAGTGAGCGTTTCGGACTTGCGCAGCTTCATCAGTTGCGCGGAAGAGTCGGCCGTGGAACACGGCAGTCGTACTGTTTTTTACTAACCGCCCCCGACATCCCTCCGGAAACCCGCGACCGGCTTCTGCGGTTCTGCAGGGAGCATGACGGTTTCTCCGTTGCGGAAATGGATCTGCACCAGCGAGGTCCGGGAGAGGTAAGTGGCTACAAACAATCCGGTTGGGATGATCTGGCGTTCACCGATATTCTCCGCGATGTCTCGCTTTTTTCGGAGATCAGAAATGAAATCGGAGAATTTTTATCAACGCATTCAGAAAAATAAGGGATTATATTACCTTCATTATGATTCAGATAGAGTCGGAGAACAAGTTTGATTTTATTTGATTCGTGCCAGTTACAATCATGTATATTATACCAGCATTTTTCATCCATCCCGGCGATTCCCAATGGGATACTTAACCTCTGCAGGCTGATAGGGGTATGATCGCTTTAATTATCGTCGTCTCACTATACGTTTTGTGTTCCCTTGTTCTATTGGCATACGGAATTCAATGCTACATCCTCACCTTTCTTTTCCTGAGAAAAAGAAAAGAGAAGATTGCGGCACAGCATCTTCGGATGGGTTACTTCGATTCCGTAACCGATGAGAGCAGATACCCGAAGGTCGTCACACAACTCCCAATGTATAATGAAAAATCGGTTGCGTCAAGAGTGATACATGCCGTTGCCGCGATGGATTATCCGACCGCTCGTCACGAAATACAGGTACTCGACGACAGCACCGACGAAACCGTCGGCTACGTCGACAGCACCGTCGAAGAACTTAAAAGCAAGGGCTGTAATATATCCGTGATCCGTCGGACCGACCGGACGGGTTTCAAAGCCGGCGCCCTCCAGAACGGTCTCGATTATACCGATGCTGAATTCGTCGCCATCTTCGATGCCGATTTCGTTCCCCCGGTGGATTTTCTCAAGAAATCGATTGCATTTTTTATTGATCGTCCGAAACTGGGACTTGTTCAGGGACGCTGGACCCATCTCAATAAAAATGCATCTCTCATTACCCGCGGGCAGGCCATGGGTATCGATGGTCATTTCATGATTGAACAGGCGGCACGTAGCTGGAACGGTCTCTTCATGAATTTCAACGGTACGGCCGGAGTCTTCCGTCGCACGGCGATTGAAACATCGGGTGGCTGGCAGCATGATACACTAACCGAGGATATGGATCTCTCCTATCGTATGCAGCTCGCCGAATGGGAAACCGAGTACGTGCCGGATCTTGAGGTTCCCGCAGAAATTCCCGAAGATATCAATGCTTTCAAAAATCAGCAGTTCCGATGGGCCAAAGGGTCGATCCAGACCGCCATCAAGATCATTCCACTACTACGGCAGAAAAAAGTCCCGCTGTTCAAGATGGTACAGGCAATCCTCCATCTTACCCATTACATGGTACACCCGCTGATGCTTCTCATTGCGCTCCTGACCATGCCGGTGTTGTATTATGTTAAAATTTTCCTTCCTCCGATCTGGTTCGGGCTTGTCGTATTCGGCATGATACTTGCCACCAGCGGCCCTTCCACCATGTATATGATCTCCCAGCATTACATCGGAAACAAGATTTTCAAACAACTTCTTCTTATTCCGGCAATGATGCTTATTGGAACTGGACTTGCCGTCAACAACGGTAAAGCGGTACTCGAGGCGCTTCTCAACCTCCAGTCTCCGTTTCATCGAACCCCGAAAAAAGGTGAACTCAAAGGGAAGCATGCCTATCGCCCGATCAAGGATATCACCTGCATTATCGAGCTTCTCCTGGGATTCTATTGCCTTACAAGCTTCCAGATGTTTCTCGGTTTCACCAATTTTCTGGTGAGCCCGTTCCTTATGCTGTACGCATCCGGATTTCTCTTCGTAGGCATCATTTCGATTATCCACTTCAGACGTCCCGAGCTCATCGACCTCAAAGCCAAGCTCCCGACATTTGAAAAGGCGTGATCGACCGGAACCGTTTACCTCCAGATCTCTATTCACCGTCATGTACCACCTTCCGGATACCGGAACAGTCGTTGTTTTGCGGTTTCAGTTCCGGTCTGCATCGTGTAACCACTATTACGGAAAGTTTCTGCCAGTATGAAAATCGGTCTCTTCGGCCTGCCTAAATCAGGAAAAACAACTCTTTTCAATGCCCTTACCGGTTCCGATGCTCCCATCAATTCATTTTCTCCGAAGGTTGAACCGAATATTTCAATTGTCAGGGTTCTCGATCAGCGCATCGATTTCCTTTCACAAATGTACAACCCCAAAAAGACCACCTACGCCACGCTCGAGATTGTCGATGTAGCCGGGATTCAGGGTGATGCACTGCGTCAGGAATCCTTTTCGGGTGAACTTATGCGGATCATCAGAAACGTCGATGCTCTGGCGATTGTCGTGCGGGGATTCGACAGCGATCTCGAGGGCGAGCCGGCCATCGAAGCCGACCTTAAAACCATCGAGGAAGAACTGTTTCTTTCCGATATGATTGTACTGGAAAAACGGCTGGAACGGATTAAAGAGGGGCATAAAAAAGGTAAAAAAAGTGATCTGAGCATCGCCGAGGAAGAACTGATCGAACGCTGCCTTGCACATCTCAACGACCATCCATCGTTGCGTGATATGGAATTCTCCGCTGCCGACCTCCAGATCATACGCGGTTTTCAGCTCTTCACCCTTAAACCGGCACTGGTAATCGTGAATACCGACGAGAGCCGCTACGGAAAAAACGACGCGGTAATCGGAACCGTCTCGCAGCTGCACCGTACCGTTGAATTCGCCGGTAACTTTGAAATGGAACTTTCACGCCTCGATGCCGAGGAAGCGAAACTGTTCATGGATGATATGAACATCACCGAATCGGCGCGTTCACGACTCTCCACGCTTGCCTACGAGATTCTCGGGTACATCAGTTTCTTTACCGTCGGCAGTGACGAAGTACGTGCCTGGAACATCACCGGCGGTGCGACCGCCGTCACCGCTGCGGGAGCCATCCACTCCGATCTTGCCCGGGGCTTTATTGCCGCGGAGTGTTTTTCCTACAACGACCTCAGGGAACTCGGCTCCGAAAAAGCGATCAGGGAACAGGGGAAATTTCGTCTCGTCGGTAAAGACTATATCGTGGTCGACGGCGATATTCTCAATATCCGGTTCAACGTCTGATTGTTTCAATATAGAACGTTCTTCGCTTCATTATAGAATATTCGTTCATACCCGATCGCCTTTTTTTGCGATTATTCGGCAATTTATCTGTGGCATGATATTCGCAGTGGTTCCATTTCCCGAAAACTGTACATTCAACACTTGCAAGGAGTTATTATGGGAAAAATTATCGGAATAGACCTCGGAACCACCAACTCATGCGTTTCGGTGATGGAAGGCGGGAAACCGGTCGTCATCGCGAATTCCGAGGGAGGCCGCACCACTCCCTCGATCGTCGGATTCTCGAAAACAGGTGAACGACTCGTTGGTGCAATCGCTAAACGACAGGCGATCACGAATCCCGAAAACACTATCTACTCGATTAAACGGTTTATGGGTCGCCGCCATAAAGAGGTGGAGTCCGAAGAAAAACGAGTACCGTACAACGTAGTCGGCGGTCCCGAAGATCCGGTGAAAGTGAACGTTGACGGCAAAGATTACACTCCCCCGGAAATCTCGGCGATCACGCTTCAGTACATGAAGAAAGCGGCTGAAGATTATCTTGGTGAAACGGTTACCGAAGCGGTTATCACGGTACCGGCATACTTCAACGACGCGCAGCGTCAGGCGACGAAAGACGCCGGGCGTATCGCCGGCCTCGATGTCAAACGTATCATCAACGAGCCGACCGCGGCATCCCTCGCCTACGGTCTCGACAAAAAGAAAAACGAGAAAATAGCCGTATTCGATCTCGGAGGCGGTACCTTCGATATTTCGATTCTCGAAATCGGCGACGGTGTTTTTGAAGTGAAATCGACCAACGGTGATACGCATCTCGGCGGTGACGATTTTGACCAGGTGCTCATCGATTACATTGCCGATGAATTCAAGGCAAGCAACAGCATTGATCTGCGCAATGACCGCATGGCACTCCAGCGCCTCAAAGAAGCGGCCGAAAAGGCGAAAATCGAACTTTCCTCGGCAATGCAGGCGAATGTCAACCTGCCGTTTATCACCGCCGACGCGAGCGGTCCACGCCATCTCGATCTGACTATTACCCGCGCCAAATATGAACAACTGGCCGACGGACTCGTGCATCGTACTGTTGAGCCCTGCAAAAAAGCACTTAGTGACGCGAAACTTTCATCGAATGAGATCGATGAAGTCATTCTGGTGGGTGGGGCGACCCGTATGCCCGCCGTGCAGAAAAAAGTCGAGGAGATCTTCGGGAAGGTACCGAACAAGAGCGTCAACCCCGACGAAGTGGTCGCCGTAGGCGCCGCGATTCAGGGAGCTATTCTCAGTGGGGATTCGAGCGTGAAGGACGTGCTCCTGCTCGACGTCACCCCGCTTTCTCTCGGTATCGAAACACTCGGCGGGGTCATGACCAAACTCATCGAACGCAATACCACGATCCCGACAAAAAAGAGCCAGATATTCTCGACCGCCGCCGACAATCAGACCGCGGTGACGATCATGGTATATCAGGGTGAACGTGAAATGGCCGCTCATAACCGCCTGCTCGGCAAGTTCGACCTGATCGGTATTCCCGCAGCGCCGCGCGGTGTTCCGCAGGTCGAGGTGACCTTTGATATCGACGCGAACGGTATTCTCAACGTGAGCGCAAAGGATATGGGCACCGGTAAACAGCAGCAGATCCGTATCGAATCGTCAAGCGGTCTTTCTGAAGGCGAAATCGAGAAAATGGTGAAGGACGCCGAAGCGAACGCGGAAAAGGACAAGACCGAGCGCGAACGGATCGATGTCAAGAACCAGGCAGACCAGGCCATTTTCCAGACGGAAAAAACCCTCAAGGAAGTCAAGGGAAAAATTCCCGACAGTGACAAGGCGGCTATCGAAAGCGCGCTTGGTGATCTGAAGGAAAAAGCGAAGGGCGACGACATCGAAGCGATCAAGGCAAGTATGGATGCACTGATGAAGGCGTCGCACAGTATGGCCGAACAGATGTACAAAAACGCCGGTAGCCAGGCGGGAGCACAACCTGGTGCAGGGCCGCAACCGGGTGCGAATCCGTTCGAGGGTGCTGCGGGAGCCGGTGCACAACAGCAGGAACCGCCGAAGGAGGAAAAGAAAGACGGCGCAGTCGACGCGGATTTTGAAGTGGTTGACTGATACTCCTTCTCAGTATCGATAGCTGCGTAAAAGGCGCCCGAAAAGGCGCCTTTTACGTTATCGGTCATGCATCTCTTTTTCTCACGACACGGCAGCGGAAGAACGGAACGGTTTCGGTGACGGGTTGTGAAACGGTCCGACTGCCGCTGGAGTTTTCCGTCGGCAGCACGCTTCTGCCCGGCGAGTTTCACGGTGTCCCCGCCGGCCGGATTATCGCAGCAGCCGCCCGGTTTCTGAATAATCCGCTGATCAGTGCAGATACGTTTCACCGGAGTGATGTCGTGCATTCACTTCTGAGACAATAAAAAAAACATCCCCGGAGGGGATCCATTATCAGGTTTGAAAACAGACTGGATACTTTTACAGGTATACGCTCTTTTTCCTACCACTCCTCATCATCACCTGTCGACATGACCGATTCCTCATCCTCATCGTCGTCATCATCCGGATCTTCGCCGTCGCCGCCGTCACTCGCGTAATAGTTACCGAAAAGTCCATCATTGGTACCGGCTTCACTCCCGGGAATAATCGGATTGCCGCTTTCGTCTTCAAGCATGCTCGCGGCCCGGTAAACGCCCTCGTCGTCCCCGGTGTCGGCGGCAGGATCGTATCCCTGGGGTTTGAGCACCCAGCCACCGGCGCCGCAGCCGCTTTCATTACTGTAGTCACCGCCCGCCGCATCGGCGAAGACGACTTCCACCGCACCGACACCGTCAAGCGCCTCACACCCTCCGGCGGCAATGTTATCCTTTATGACAAACTGCGTTGCCGTCTCGCCGGTTTGCTCAGGCGTTGACGTGACAACGGCGTACGGCTTTCCGGTACCGGTGATAAGGTTCCGCTGAATGAGCCCGGTGGTTCCTCTGTCGACAAGCACCCCGGCGATCCGGTTTTCATCGCCGCCGCCGGAAGCACCGCAATCAACGAACGTATTGTTCTCGATGAAACAGTTCAACGTGGTTCCGCTGTCCTCATCGGATGCACCGCCCACCCGTACGGCTCCTTCGCTGCACCGCACGATACAGTTCCCCGCAACCGAATGACCGGTGCCGTGAACAAAGACCCCTCTGCGACAATCGACAATCCGGTTACCATCGACCGTTCCGTCAAGTTCCGACCTGAGTGAAAGCGCCGTTCCCGTACCGTGTTCGATGACGTTCGAACGTATCCGGGTATCACCGCTTTTCACGAGAATCCCTTCACAGGAGGCGTTGACGATACGGTTGTACTCGATGATATGGCCGCATCGCGTGCGGCGGGAACCGTCGCCCCCCACAACGATACCGTACCCGTAATTCTCGACCCGGTTGCGCCGCACCAGACAATTGACAATCGGGCTGTCGTGTTCCATATCTCCCTGAGCGACCATCAGGCCGATTGATCCGTCTTCCTTCGATTCCGAGGTACCGGCAGCGTCGACGGACCGCACGAAGGTACAGTTTTCAATGAGGTTACAAACACCTCCCGCGCCACCGATATACAGCGTGCACGCGGATTCCCCGCGCGAACTGCAGTTGACGAACCGGATCCCGTCGAACCGGTTTCTGCTGCAGGCGCCGACAACTGAAATCGCCCCGCGGGGAGCATCGACAAACGACATTCCTTCGACGATAAGATCCGAAGTGTCGTAGAAAAACCAGCATGCCGATCGTATCACCACCTCGGCTCCGGGCATGGCGACGATCCTGATGGGCTCAGCCGCGGTACCGCTGACCTGAATATTGCAGTCGCCGGGATACTCCCCCGCCTGCAGTACTATCGCCTGACCGGGTTTTACCCGTTCAAGCGCGCTCTCGAGTGACGCGAACGGTTTTTCAAAGGTACCCGTGCCACCGTCGAAAGCATCGGCCTGAATCCATAAACAATCGGGATTATCGTAGGTATATTCCATAAATGTCGTAGTGAAAAAATGGCACGGTCGCAGGCTACCGGGAATTATTCCCTAGCGGGTTGCTCCTTTTTTCCGTCGTCCTTTTTCGCTTTCCGTTCTTTTTTGTTCCTGGTGGTGAAATATTTCGAAACATTGGTGATGATATCCGGAGCAACCGAAAGTACCTTGCTGAGAATGGGATCGGCAGGTTCGAGCGGCTGCACCTGCACCTTCTCGCCGGTAACCACGATAAAAGCGACGGGCGTCACATGGATACCGCCGCCGGTACCGGCACCATTTCCCAGTTTCTCGTCTTTCCCCGCACCTCCCGCGGCGAATCCTATCGACACCCGGGATACCGGAATCAGGGTCACGTCGCCGGCGACAATCGGTTCACCGATAACCGTTTCGGTTTTCGCGATGTACTGCATCTGATCCAGTGCGGTCTTGATGATGTCTGCAAGTGCCATTGACGCTCCTGATCTATCGGGTTCCGTGCAGATTGCTGCCACTGAAGTACCACCGGCGGCAACTGATTCGCAAGATATAAGAAACTGTGAATTGAAAAATACTTCAATACACCCGCGACAGCATAGCACCACAACCCCGACGCCGTTTCCGCACAGGTAACGGTATTTTTCGATCAATCCGGTTTGACAGCGTTACCGTTTTGGGCTATTTTACTACATTCATTTCCTAAATACAGGGTACCGATGCCGAGATCTTTCACCGTTCAGAAAAAAATACCGTTGTATACCGTAGTGCTGTCGGTTCTTTCTATGGCACTTGCGCCGCAGGCACGGGTGATCGTCTCCGAACTGTACCGGGATCCTCCCGGTGTCGAATCGGATACCAGTGGCGGTGGCGGCAGCCATGAATTCATAGAACTCACCAACCTCGGACCCGATACCTTTTTCATCACCGACCTGTACGTGACCAACGGACTTGAAGCGGATTCCGTCATCCCCGAAGAGACGATCATACCCGGCAACGAAAACTGCCGGTTCGACAGCAGGTCCCTTCCCCCCGGAATGATCGCGCTTATCCTCGATCCCGATTACCGCACCGCGGTCGCCGCCGATTTCTCCCGTGCGTTCGTCCTTCCGGATTCAACACTGCTCCTGCGGTGCGGCGACAGGGAATTCGGTCCCTCGGGTCTCGCCGGAACGCATGGCGTACTCCTGTATCGCGGCAGTAAATCGACTATCGACAGCAGTATCTGCAGCGCGTCCGATGAGGAACCGCCGTCATCATCCCCGACGGCCGGAAAGATTCCGCTCTCAACACCCGAAAACATGGAAGGCATCTCACTGGTTGCCTCGGAGATCCTCTCCAACGATCATCTTTTTGATTACTGTCCGACGTCAATCTCCCCCGGTGTTTTCGAACCGGTCCGGAGCTATTGGATCGCGGAACCCCGCCTCGGCCGGTTTAACCGTTCAGGGGGAAGTATCCCCTGTACCGTATCGGTACTCGCCATCCGCTCCGGACCGGGTGCGACCATACCCTGGCAATGCCGCCGGCTGCGGAACGGAGCCGAAAGCGTCATCAAAAGCGGCACCATTTCCCTGATGGAACGCACCGGAACCGCCGCATTTTCACTCCCCGTCGACAGTGCGGAACTGTTCTTTACTCTTCAGAATGAGGAGCGCCCCTCGTGGAGAATCGATCTCTCGGAGGCATGGATGCCCAACGCGGCAATACGGATTACCGAAATCGCCCCCAAGGCGACTCCCGAAGAACCGGAGTGGTTCGAACTGAAAAACGGATCCTCCATGGCCATCAACCTTAAAAACTGGCGGTTCGGCAGAAACGATGATACCGTCACCATTATCCCGACCTCGTTTCCGCTGGAACCCGGCGCACTGGTCGTCGTTACCCGGGACGGAGCACTTCTCTCGAAACGCTACCGGGCACTGACGGTATCGATCACCCCGCGCCACTGGATCACCCTCGACAACAGTACCGACACCATCATGCTGTTTGACTCGAAGGGCACCGTACGTGAAACCGTCTGCTACGACGATGCATGGTTTTCCGACTGGCCGTATACCTCCATCGAACGCAGCGGTAACGGCGACGGCTGCAGCAGTGCCTCCTGGTCGGTCGCAGCACGTCCCTCTCCGGGGCTTCCCAACCAGGCGCTCTATACGACCGGCGCCCCGTCGCTCGACATCGGGCCTATCCCCTTTACTCCCGATAATGACGGCATCGGAGATCTTCTCGCGATCCGCATGAAAAATCCGCCGCCGTCAAAGGTCACCATCACCGTTTACGGTTTTGACGGACGCGCGGTAAAAACCTTTTCAGGTCAGCCGCAGGAGGTACTCTACTGGGACGGCCGCACCGGTTCGGGAACCGCCGCTCCCCCGGGACCGTTTTTTGTCGTCGCGGAATTCAGCGACCGGGCGAAGATCACGCGGATCAGGAAGAAGGGAATCCTGTGGCGAAGGTAATCTTCAGGACATTCATCACGGTATTCTTCGCCGGTGTCACGGTGCGTGCCGCCCTGCATGAACCATTTCCACAAGGCTATCTCATGGGCAACCTCGGCACCATCATCTGTGAAGACGGTGCCGGTGGCAGAGCACCGCTTCTTTCGGCGGCATTCATCAGCGATACTCCAGCGGTCGGACTCAGCGCGTCGGTGTGCACCTATTACGACGACATGGACAACTTCACCGATCGCCACTTCGTCACCGCAATCGGCGGGGGATGGTTCGCATGGAAACGACTCCGGGTGAAAAGTGCATTCTCGCTTTTCGACGCACTCGCAACATATCGTGAACATACCGGCTATCTCTCCTGTGCCGTAGAGATACTGCGGGGAATCCGTTTGAGCCTCGACCTTTCGGGAGTACGGTACGCTCTTGCAGCCCCGCAGGAGGATGCGGCAGCGACACTCGGGATGGGAGGCGTATCGGTTTTCGTACCGGTCAGGCTGGTCTCTTTTTCGACGACCGTTGACCGGATCGTTCTGAAATCGACCCTTGTTGACGGAGGTGATCCGGCACTCCGTATCCGCTGCGGCATTCATACCAACCGCCATGCATTCGGGGCGCAGGGAGTGCTCGTCACCATCAATCCGGGGCTTGAACATCCGGTCAGCGTCGCGATCGGCCAGGAGTTCCGCCTCTCGAAGAACATCGCCATTCACGGCGGTGTCGCCAACAACCCCCTGTTTTTCGGGCTTGGCGTGTCGGTATCCTTCGGTGCGGGAGACGCTTCGGCGGCACTGGTGAACCATCCGGTCCTCGGATGGTCACGCGGGTTTTCAGCCGAATACGGCTGGATGCCCGGGACGCGGAAAAAGTAAGGAAGAGATGGCCCGAAACACCGACGCGGAACGTATTTTCGTACCATCACAAAAATGCTGCGCTGCAGCACCGGAAGTCTCACGGCACCCCGTCGGCATCCTTGAATTCAGTGATTTCCGGACCATGCCAAACGGAACACACATCCGTTTCTGACGACCCTGTAAACTTCCTCCACAATTTTCCCTGAAGGAGCATCTATGAACAGGTTACTCGTACTGCTTGTTTGCGGTACCGCACTTTTCGGTACGATCGGCTGCAGTCAATCCGCGGTTGAGGACACGTCTCCGGCCAAACTGGTCACCTACAGCGACACGGTCAGCTATCTCATCGGCAACGATATCGCCCGCTCGCTCAAATCGGTCAAGGACGACATCGTTCTTGAAATCGTCTATAAAGGCATCAGTGAAGCTCTTGACGGTAAGGAACCCCGCATTCCCGCCGATCAGGAGCGCACCATCATGCAGGCGTTCTCCATGAAAATGCGCGACAAGCAGATGGCGCAGAAAAATGCCGAAGCCGACAAGAACCTCAAGGAGGCTAAGGCTTTCCTTGAAGAAAACGGCAAGAAGGAAGGAATCGTCACCACCGAAACCGGACTGCAGTACGCCGTACTCAAGGATGGGGACGGCCCCGTCCCCACCGACAGTTCACGCGTCAAGGTACATTACGAGGGACGCCTGCTCGACGGAACGGTGTTCGACAGTTCGATCAAGCGGGGCGAACCTGCCGTGTTCGGCATCAAACAGGTGATCAAGGGCTGGACGGAAGTGCTCAAACTCATGAAGGTCGGCAGCAAATATAAAGTATTCATACCCCCGGATCTCGCTTACGGCCAGCGCGGCATGGCGCATGACATCGGCCCCAACATGTGCCTGATTTTCGATATCGAGCTTATCGGGATCGAAAAATAACTTCCCGGTAAACAACCGGATTTCTACGAAATTTCAACTTCCCTTCCCCGCTTGCGGTGGAGGGGATTTTTTTTGTCTGCAGGTAATTATCCAGATATTGCTGAAAGCGGCCGGGCGTATCACGAATAAACTATTTTCAATTTCATGTACATCCGGATACTTATAGTATTTATTACCGCATTTACTTGTGCCTCATATCCCGACACCAGTGGTACCTTCCCGCACTTCATCACCCGCAGCAACGATACCCTGTTCGACGGCAACCGGGTATTCCGCTTCATCTCGTTCAACGTTCCGAACCTGCACCTGCTCGAGGATGACTTCTCCTTTACCGCTACCAACAACTGGTCGCTTACCACCACCTTCGAAATCAACGATGCGCTGCAATCGGTAGCGCAGGCCGGAGGAATGGTGGTCAGGATATACTGTCTGAGAATCCGGCGGCAGGGAGAACCGGACTTTCTTCCGATGCATATTACCGACTGGCGCACTTATTACGAGCCGTCGTTCAGAACACTGGACACCGTTCTCGCGCTCGCCGCCCGGCACCGTATTCGACTGATTATTCCCATTCTGGAAGGACCGCCCTGGTGGGGACCGAAAAGAGAGTTCGCACGGTTGCATGGCGGATTGCACGGATTTGAAAGCCGTAAGGTCCGTGACGACTACAAACATCTCGTCGGTTATCTGCTCAACCGCCGCAACGGCATCACCGGAACTCTTTACAAGGACGACAAAACGGTACTCTGCTGGGAAACCGGAAACGAGATGCGGACATCGGGAAGCTGGCTGGCCGAGATGGCTGCCTACATTAAGAGTATCGACGGCACTCATCTCGTCATGGACGGCAACTACGGAGTGCGACGTGCAGCGCTTGACGATCCGAACGTCGATATCGTCTCCAATCACTTCTATAAAAAAGACGCTGCCGGTATCACGCGGGACCTCAGGAAAATTGCAGGAAAAAAAGTATATATCATCGGTGAGTGGGGATGGTCTCTCTCCAAAGCGCATGAGGTAATCAACCAGACCGTACACTCGTCTGTAGCGGGTGCACTTATCTGGTCAGTACGTCCGCGCTATCGCACGGGCGGATTCACCTGGCACAAAAGCGAAGGACTCCACTGGCCCGGCGGATTCAACCGTGAAGAACTTCCCGATGAGCAGGCGATACTTACGGCAGTCAGAAACGGCGCCTGTTCGATAAACGGCACCACGCCGCCGCCGTTTCCTCCACCTGCACCGCCGGTACTCCTTCCCGTCAACCATCCGTCGGCGATCTCCTGGCAGGGATCGGCGGGAGCGACCCGTTACACCGTCGAACGGGCGCCATCGGCAGACGGGCCGTGGATAACCGTGGGTGATTCCATCGATGAAACGGTGGTCGCCTACCGGCCGCTTTTTTCGGATACGGTGGCCGCCCTCGGAGATACCGGTTATTACCGGGTTATCGCTTCGGGACCGGGCGGAACCTCGGCCCCATCGATACCATACGGACCGTTAGCGGTCAACCACTCCACGCTGGTTGATGAGTTACTCCCCGACAGGGAAAAGTTTTCGGCAAACAAAGGAACACGGTTTACCGATAATCGGCCGTGGCGATACAAATATGATTTTCACCGCCGGAAAGGGAAAAAGCACGACTACTTTGAATATACCGTTAACGGTAATATTTCCATAGTGAGGCTCTATGCCTTTTTCCCGAAGAAACGATCTGATTTCATTCTGCGTTTTTCCACTGACGGCAACACGTGGTCATCGGCGGTTTCCGAGGTAACGGAATATCCGTACTGCTGCGCGAATCCGAAGGATCGGCTCCGGTTACCCGTACTGTTTGAAGCGAAAGCCCCTTCTGGTGTGCATAATCGGGTTCGTGTCTTTTTTCCCGGAGGCGGCGGAGAGGCGGGAAGAGTTGAGATTGACTACAGGGAGTGAGCGCTTTGCCCCCTCACCGTTATCCCCTCTCCCGAGGAGAGAGGGGAAACTGAAAATGCGGGTACGATGCGAAACGTGCTTCATTTCATTATTTATTTATATCAACAATTCTCCAAATTCAATTTCGAGCCTTTTTTCAGCACCGCTGCGAGCCGCAGACGCCCCGTTTGACCCGTTTTCTACAGTTTACAAGCAATAAATGGCGAAACTGAGCGAATTTGCCCATATTTTCAGTCCAGAACTCGAAATGTAGT
>JAFGHA010000262.1 GCA_016930275.1 Chitinispirillaceae bacterium | reverse complement strand
ATGAAGAATGGCAGATGTGTGTGATGATGATGGGGTATCAGGCGAAAGCCTGAGGAGAAAAGGAGCTGAAAAGCTCCTTTTTTCTTTTTATACCTATCAATGTCTTTTCAGGTATGGTTATCCCCTGGTACATGCTGTGTTATCCATAAAAGCAGTCAGAATACATCCCGCCAAACGCTGCAGAGTCAAAATAGCGTCATTCCAAGATAGCTCACATGATATCAGCATTGAATTGTTGATGTAATAAGTGAAGAGAAAAACCGTCCGTTTACTTTTTATTGATGATTTCAGCAAGCAGCCCGAAAAAGAAAATTTGAAATGCCATAAAAAACAGTACCAGAGTAAGACCTCCGAAATGATCGACGATTATAATGTCACGTATTGCGCGGCAGATACCGGTAAAAAATGCGATACCGCTCAAAGGAATGAAAAATCGCATAGGTTTGAAGTACAGGGCAAGACGCAGTACCAGAGAAAAGAACTTTACCGTATCCGCCAACGGATTGATGGCTGAAGGCCCCACTCTGGAATAATAGGGAATGTCGAGAAAGCGGACTTTATAGAAATTGGTGAGGCAGATCATTGTTATGGTAGTTGTGAAGGAAAACCGCTTTGGAAAAAGCCGTCGATAGCTCATCACAATTTTTTTTCTGAAAATACGCATCCCGCTATTGAGATCGGGAATGTTCTGATCCGCCATATATCCGGCCAGCTTGAGAAGAAAATATTTCGGTAGTCTTCTCAGAAGGGGCATATCCTTGATACGTCGGCTCCCCACCACCATATCATATCTATCAATGAACTCGATACATCGTCTGAAATGTGTCACCGGATAGGTACCGTCGGCATCAACAATACCTATCCAGTCGTACTGTGCCTCATCAATTCCCGTCATCAGCGATGCTCCATACCCTTCATTGTGCTCGTGATGCAGCGTCAGAATGTTCTGTTCCGTAAAAACCGGAAACGTCTCCGCATTATTACCGTCATTGACCACGATAATCTCCACTGTGAGCAAACCGTCAACAGCACTCAGCAATGACGTGACCGTTTCACGAATGACTTCGACCGGCTCATGGTAACAGGGAATGACAAAGGAAACGGCTTCAACCACGCAATGCGAACTCCTGAAAAGAAAAAAAGGGATGCATACCGTATGATACCATACCGTAACCTGTTGTGCAGCAATAAAAAAGGACGGATTTCTCCGTCCCGTGGGTGTATCTGCTGAAAGTGATCCGTTACAACTATTCAATTCCGATAAGTTGCTGTCCCTTTTCAACGGACTGTCCGTCGCTTACCAGAAATTTGACTAGACGGCAACGTTTCGGTGCGGTTATCTCATTAAACAGTTTCATCGCTTCGACGATACATACCTTGGCACCGGCTTCAACCGTATCCCCCTCCTTGAAAAAATGTGGTTTTCCGGGACCGGGAGAAAAATACAGTGTACCAACGAAAGGAGCATCAATTGTTGCACTATAGCCCTTTTCTGTAGCCGCTTCTTCTGCAACGGATTTCAATTCCAATGCTGCTGATGCCGTTGATGGAGCGGAGTTAGTGGAAGATACTACAGTATTCATCGGAACCATCGGTGTCGGAGTTCCGCCAGAAACGATTCCGGAAGAACGAACAGCAATAGTGAAATTACCTTTTCTGAAGATAAGTTCCTCAAGTGTCAACCCGTCAATTTTTTCGAGTAATTCTGCAGCAACATCCGGAACATTGGGAAGAGCAATCTGCTGGGACGCTGAGCTGCTTTCCGTTTCGATTTTAGTATTTTTTTGGGGCGACACCGGAGTTCCCCCGGTTTCTTCGACAATCTTCTTAAACTCAAGTTCCGCCGGGGTCTCCGGTCGCTGTTCGGGTGGTTGCGCCCGCCACTGGAAATACTGCAGAGCCGGCTCGGGAAGTATAACATATGATATGATATCCTCTTCCTGTTCGATGAGCTTCGGATCCACACCATCGGTCGCCTGCGGCAGCATCGGACTGAGCTTATCCGCCGGGCGGTGATTGATGGGTTTTTCATCACCGAGGATTTTTTTTATGAATTCCTTTGCAACCGGTGCCGGTGAACGTCCGTACATTCCCAGCAGGTAATTTTTCACTTCATTGGGAACGA
Organism: Chitinispirillaceae bacterium; assembly: GCA_016930275.1. Lineage (GTDB taxonomy): Bacteria > Fibrobacterota > Chitinivibrionia > Chitinivibrionales > Chitinispirillaceae > JAFGNB01. The sequence continues at coordinate 10,240 of JAFGHA010000262.1, read as the reverse complement.
TTTTATACCGTTCGCCCGCGATCACATTCATCACGGCCTGGGTTCCCACAATCTGACTGGTCGGAGTAACCAGAGGTGGATAGCCGAGATCTTTGCGAACCGCGGCGACCTCATCGAGCACCTGCGGCAATTTGTCCAGAGCATTCTGCATCGCAAGCTGTGAACGGAAATTCGAGATCATCCCGCCGGGAATCTGATGCACGAGGATTCCGGGATCAATATACGGCAGCTGTGATGAACTCTGTTTACGCTTCGGAGCAAGTTCGTTGAAGTATTTCGCCACCTTGGCAAGCGCCTCTATATCGAGATCAGCAGAATAATTGGTCTCGTCAAAAATCGCACTCATCGTCTCGACCGGCGGTTGCGAGGAGGTTCCCGCCATCGATGAAATTGCGCAATCGATGGCCCCCGCACCTGCACGAACGCCCTCGACATACGTGGCCATCGCCATACCACTTGACGCATGGCAATGCAGCTGAATCGGAATATTGAATTCTCTGATCAATCCCTTCACGAGCCGTTCGACACTCAACGGGGAGAGTATCCCCGCCATATCCTTGATACAGAGCGAATCGATACCAAGAGCGACCTGCTCGCGTGCATAGGCGATGTATTTATCCACGGTATGCACCGGAGAAATAGTATAGCAGAGTGTTCCCTGAGCATGACCGCCGTGCTTCTTCACTGCCTTGATGGCGGCTTCGAGGTTACGTGAATCGTTGAGAGCGTCGAATACTCTGAAGATATCGATTCCATTTTCACATGCCGTTGCCACAAAACGGTCAACCACGTCATCGGAATAATTTCGATAGCCGACAAGGTTCTGTCCTCTGAGAAGCATCTGTAAAGGAGTATTTTTCGCTTTAGCTTTGATCTGCCGGAGCCGTTCCCAGGGATTTTCACGTAGAAAGCGAAGGCAGACATCGAACGTTGCTCCACCCCAGCACTCGAGGGAGTAATATCCCACGTTATCGATTACACCAATAATCGGCATAATATCATCGGTACGCATTCTGGTTGCCCAGAGCGACTGATGGGCATCACGCAGTGTCGTATCCGTAATCCGGAGAGGAATTTTATGCAGTTTGTCTTCCGGAGAGCGTTCGTTTTTTTTACCACTTGAGGTTTTTTTTTGTTTCATGTTGATTATTCCTGTTTATTTGGTGAATTTTCCCATTGCCGCGAATTTATCGAAACGACGGGAAACCAGTTTCGAACCCGACCAAGAAGAGAATTTTTTAATGTACTTGAGAATCACTTTTTTCACTTCTTCAGCCGCAGCTTGCTGATCGGAATGCGCACCACCGGCAGGTTCAGGGATAATCTCATCGATGACACCAAGCTCAAGAAGCGATTTTGCAGTCAATTTAAGGGCTTCGGCGGCATGAGCGTTGTAGGCTGCGTCCTTCCAGAGGATACCGACGCACCCTTCGGGAGAAATCACAGAATAAATCGAATGGGAGAGCATCAACACTGCGTCCCCCACAGCGATAGCAAGAGCGCCACCACTTCCACCCTCACCGGTAATGACGGTAATCACGGGTACTTCAAGACGTGCCATTTCCTTGAGGTTACGGGCAATGGCTTCGGCCTGACCGCGTTCCTCAGCGTCCACCCCCGGGTATGCTCCGGCCGTATTGACAAGAGTCACGATCGGAATGTTGAAGCGTTCCGCCAGATGCATCAGGCGGATTGCCTTGCGATACCCTTCAGGATGCGCCATACCGAAATTCCGACTGAGATTTTCTTCGATGTTGTGCCCCTTGGCATGCCCTATGAGCATCACCCGTTCGTTGTCTATTTTTGCGAAACCGCCGATCAGCGCCTTGTCATCACCGTAACAGCGGTCGCCACGCAATTCCATGAAATCGGTAAAAATAGTATCGATGTAGTCGTGCAGCGTCGGACGATGCGAATGTCGAGCCACCTGAACAGTCTGCCAGGGGGTTAAATTGGCATAGATCTCCTGCTTACGTTCAACGAGTTTTTTCTGCAGCTCGTCGAGCTGTTCGATAAACTCGCCTTTCTGATCGCCACTTATATTTTTAAGCTTTTCGACGGTTTTTTCCATATCGGCGATCGGTTTTTCAAAATCAAGCTCACGTTCCATAAACAGTCCTTATCGGTTGTAGAATGAAATAATGGACGAAAGCGTCTTTTTCATATCGCCCCGGCTGACTATCATATCCAGAAATCCGTGGTCGAGAACGAATTCTGCCGTCTGGAAATTATCCGGCAGTTTCTGCTTTATGGTCTGCTCAATCACACGACGCCCCGCGAACCCGATGAGGGCACCCGGTTCGGCGATATTGATGTCTCCCACCATAGCGAATGATGCACTCACCCCGCCTGTGGTCGGATCGGTAAGTACCGAAATGTACGGTATATTCTTTTCGGTGAGCCGTGCCAAACCGGAACAGGTTTTCGCCATCTGCATGAGTGACAGGATTCCTTCGTGCATCCGTGCACCACCCGATGCAGAAAAGACGATGTAGGGCAGCTTATGATCGTGGGCATACGATGAACCGAGCAGAATTTTTTCTCCGGTCCCCGAACCGAGGCTCCCTCCCAGGAACCTGAAATCCATAACGGCGATTACCACCGGCGTTCCGTCGATTTTTCCGGTACCGGTAACGACTGATTCATTGAGACCGGTTTTTCTGCGCGCCTGCTCGACTCGCTCGGTGTACGGTCCCTTTCCGTCGACAAACGATAAAGGATCGCACGGCTGAATTGTCTCGTTGATCTCTTTGAACGTTCCCGCGTCAAGGATCATGCCGATACGTTCGTACGCGGTGACCTTTCCATGCCATCCGCACTTGGTACAGACCTTGAGATTGTTGATGAAATCCTGTTTGAAAATGTGGGCATTGCATTTCTGACATTTGACCCACATTTCGTCGGTCAGTTTTTTGCGCGTTTCGCGTTCCGAACGGGGTTTCTTGAACCAGGGCATTGATGAACCCTCCTGATGTTCCGGCAATAAATGAGATACGCGTCTGAACCCGATAGGACGGACTCAGGCGCTGGAATATACCTTATGCTTTGTTTAACCGTTCCTCGAGAGCAGCAAGTTCCTCAAGGAGCTCCTTCGGCAGATGATCGCCGAATTTACCGTAATGTTCCTTGATGGAGTGGAGTTCCTTGATCCAGCCATCCTTATCAACCGAGAGCATCGCTTTCATATCCTCTGCGGTTACCCCTTCCGGGCGATCAATTGCATCAACCGTCGGCATGAATCCGATCGGGGTTTCCACGGCCTCCGCTTCTCCCGTGCACCGTTCGAATACCCATTTGAGAACACGGCTGTTTTCACCGTATCCCGGCCAGAGCCATTTGCCGCTTTCGGTTTTGCGGAACCAGTTTACAAAAAATATTTTTGGAAGTTTGTCCGTATCGGTTTTCTTTTCCATGCCGATCCAGTGCTTGAAATAGTCACCCATGTGATAGCCGCAGAACGGAAGCATGGCGAACGGATCACGACGGACGGTACCGACTTTCAGATCGAGTGCGGCGGCGGTAATTTCCGATCCGGCCACCGAACCCATGAAAACACCGTGGATCCAGTTGCGTGACTGATTGACGAGAGGAATCGTCGACGGACGACGACCGCCGAACAGAATTGCACTGATCGGTACTCCCTTGGGATCCTCCCACTCCGGGGCGATAACCGGGCACTGTGATGCAGGCGCGGTAAAACGCGCGTTCGGATGCGCCGCCGGTTTTGTGGCGGTCTCCATTTCCCATTCATTACCTGTCCAGTCGATCAGTTTACCCGGAGGTTCGTACCCGATTCCCTCCCACCAGATATCCTTGTCTTCGGTAAGTGCGACATTGGTGAAAATCGAATTTTTCGTAATCGAGGCCATCGCCATCTTGTTGGACTCATCGGAGGTACCCGGTGCGACACCGAAAAAACCGGCTTCCGGATTAATCGCATAGAGCCTGCCATCCTCACCGAATTTCATCCAGGCGATGTCATCACCGATCGTCTCCACTTTCCAGCCCGGAACAGTGGGAACGAGCATGGCGAGGTTCGTCTTTCCGCAGGCACTCGGAAATGCCGCGGTGATGTATTTTACCACCCCCTGAGGATTGGTCAACTTCAGAATAAGCATATGCTCCGCAAGCCATCCCTCGTCGCGCGCGATTACTGATGCGATACGCAGAGCGAGGCATTTTTTTCCGAGCAACGCGTTGCCGCCGTATCCTGAACCGTAGGACCAGATGGTTCGCTCTTCCGGAAAATGCGATATATATTTTTTATCAAGAGGTGCACAGGGCCACTTGCCGCCGTCGTTTTCTCCTTCGGCAAGCGGTTTACCGACCGAATGAAGACACGGAACGAATTCCCCGTCATCACCCAGAATTTCAAGCACCTTCGTCCCGACACGGGTCATGATATGCATATTGGCGACAACGTACGGGCTGTCGGTGATCTCTATACCGATTTTCGCAATTTTTGATCCGATGGGCCCCATACTGAAAGGGATAACGTACATGGTACGCCCTTTCATACATCCTTTATAGAGATTCTTCATTGTCTTCTTGAGTTCATCCGGATCAATCCAGTTGTTGGTCGGCCCGGCGGCATCTTTTGTTTTTGCCGCAATGTACGTTCTGTTCTCCACCCGGGCGACATCAGTTACATCCGAATTGAAGTTGACACATCCCGGCCTTTTCTGCTCATTGAGAGGAGTCGCGTATTTCCCATTGATCGAGATACGGATCATTTCGTCGTATTCAGCCTGAGTTCCGTCACACCAGTGTATTGCATCCGGTTGACACATGTCGGTGATTTCGTTTACCCATTGCTGCAATTTTTGATGCTTGGTTGACATATTTTCCTTCCGCTATTTGAAAAATGAATAATTTGCTAACTTTCAAATCGTCGTTGATTCCCAAAAAAAAAGACCTGAGAAATGCCTTACCAGCATGGCAGTTCCGAGGCCTTCCCTTCACCGTTTCCGCAATACCGGAAACGGTGACACAGATAGTAACCCTTTGATTTTCCGACCTATATTCAGGCTGGGATATGTAACGACATACCGTCCTGCTATCAACCGGAAGTATAAAGATATAAAAGGGGTTAAATCCGGGCAAGAGAAAAAACCGTTGAACCGAAGACTGCGCGTGTCGTCCGTGAACTTATCCGGTTTCTGGAATCCGGTCCAGGATGAAGATAACGATTTTTTCTCCGGTTTGCGTGCTGAGATCGGTATGCAGGCTGCGGATTTTTCTGCGGAGGATATCTTTGACAATATCTTCAAGAAGCGGACGGCCGTTTTCAACCAGTTCCATCCGTACCTGTTTGATCAGCTCTCGTGCACGGTCGTTGCGGTCCGACTTGATAAGTTGATGCTCAGCCTTGGTAAGTACTCCTTTGAGGCGTATAATGACCATATCCTCTATCAGATAGGTCCGGGTCTCGAGCGGACCCCGCCCCATGTGTTCCTTCTCGAAACTGGTGATCGCATCCGACATTTCGGATTCAAGCTGCCGTTTTGTTTTCCTGAGGCTTCCTCTGCCCATCATGATAGGTTGATCTCCGTTTATTTTAGTGCTACTCGATTAAAATGGTATTCGCCTGCCTGATTTAAAAAAGATTCGTCCGGGAACCCGGTTTTCTTTCATTTTAATGCGCGTTTAATTTCTTCCGATGCTACTCCGTACCACACGATGCTTTACTGTTCTATGTACATGATTTATAATTATGAAGGAAGTACCGAACGGCACTCATCACCTCCGTGCAGGCACACAGAACGGTATGCGTATCTCCATCCCTTTTGGTAACAGTAAAAATTTCAGTGGTCTGAACCGTAAACAGACCACGGTAACCGGTATTTTCCTTTTTCTTTCTGCGGCTCTTCCGCTCAGTCTGCTGTATATACTGCCTTCTCTTTATTCGCTGGTTTTAGCTCTTGCAGTCTACATCGGCTGGTCGATATTCGGATCCATCTGGCTGTTTTCCCATTTCCAGCGATATGCTCAGAAAATTTCCAAAGCGCAACTGCTTGCCCGCAGATTCCAGAATATTTCAAAATATTTCGAAAGCATTATGCAGGATTCCACGGATATCATTTTCAGTGTCGACATCGACGGATTCATTCTGAAGTTCAACAAAGGGGCGCAGATTCATTTCGGGTACTCGCAGGAAGAGATCGTCGGGAAACCGCTCGCTTATCTTTTTGTCAACGATACCGATGAACGGAAAATCCTCAGTACGGTTCTTCTCTCGGGAAAATCGGTCAATGAGGAGATACCGATGAAGACGAAATCCGGCAATGTCATTCTGCTCAATCTCAGCATGTCGGAAATGAAAAACGACAACAATCAGATTATCGGGCTGGTGGTTACCGCCAAGGATATCACCGAAAAGAAAAAACTGGAAATGGAACTGGTAAAAAAGAACGAGCTGCTCAGCAAACTCGCCATTACCGACAGTCTGACCGAACTGTATAATTCCCGTCATTTTCACGACCAGATCAAACGGGAACTTTCCCGACTGCGGCGTAATCCTGACCGGAAACTCTCTCTGGTACTGCTCGACATCGACTTTTTCAAACAACTCAACGATACCGAAGGACACCAGATGGGAGATCATGTTCTGCGCTCTCTCGGACAGGTTATCAAGGTGTGTATCCGTAAAGATGTGGATCTCGGGTTCCGGTACGGAGGCGATGAGTTCGTTATAATTCTTCCCGACACCGACAAAGCTCAGGCGAAGGTCGCGGCGGAACGTATTCAAAAACAGTTCAGCGCCTTCAAATTCGGCAACACCAGCCTTTCAATGGGAATCGCCGAAGCGATGAATGATGAAGACGAACAGAGCCTCGTCAAACGTGCCGACGAGGCAATGTACTGCTCAAAAAGAGACGGCCGCGGCAGACTGACTATCGCCTGACCATATTTCCCAGCTACTCCCAGCGTAATCCTCTAAAAGCGGTAAAAAACGCTATCGCGCCGGAAACGGCCACATTCAATGATTCAACGGCGTTATCGTTCATGGGAATCGCGAACAGTGCATCCGCCATTTTCCTTACTGCCGCGGAAAGTCCCGCGCCTTCATTTCCCAACGCCAGTATCATCGGGTTTCCTCCGGTAAAATCGACCTGTGCGGTACCGTTTACATCAGCACCCCATAGTTGGTACCCTCCCCGCTGCAGCTCCGCAACCATAGCCATGCAGTCGGCTGACCGCCGGATCCACGGTCCGAAAATCGCTCCTGCCGATGCCTGCACCGCTTTCGGGCCAAAAGGGTCCGCACAACCGGATGTCAGTAACAGGCCGCTGAAATTGAATGCCGCCGCAGACCGGATAATGGTACCGATATTTCCCGGATCCTGTACCTCATCCAGAAGAACGATACGCTCACCAGGTTGTTCTGGAAGCGTGCCGTCGTTACTTCCTTCAGGTATCCGAACAAGCGCCAGTATCCCCTGCGGATGTACTGAAGCGGAAATCGAAGAAAGCCTGCCCGGTGCAACTGATCTGAACGGAATACCGGAAAAAGAAGGGTGCAGTTCATTTTCATCGCTGCAGAGAAGTTCCTCCACCGATTCAGGTGCGGTACGGAGAATTTGTTCAACCGCGCGTTTTCCTTCAATAAGAAAGTACCCGCTCTCCCGGCGTCCTTTAACCGATAAGAGTTCCCGATACCATTTCAACGGTCTCAGAATCGGATTTCCTCCTTGAAAAGCGGCAGCCACTGGTGAAGTGTTCTGATATTCCGCAGTATATTGGGATTGAAGAGGAGTGTTTTTTTATCGTGGTGGCCGTGTTTTGATACCGTAGTATCCTTCTGAAACGCCACCAGTTTTCCTTCCGTCAGTTCATCGAGGGCATCGAGATTGATATGGCGTTCTCCACCGCTTCTGGCAAGTTCAATCTCCACCTGCTGCCAGGTGAGCCGTACCAGTCGGTCGGCGGTCACCGTACCGTTTTTCTCGCCGGCGGCAAGCAGCGTCCCGATGAGATCGAGCACCTCCCCGCCGAACGATTCTCCGATAAGGTTACCGCCACGCAGGTGTATCCGCAGATACTGCATATACAGTTTGAGTGCTTCGCGCTCCCTGATGACAATATATTCCTGCCCACGGTCGTTCTTTCTGATGAACAGAAATTCCTTCATGACGAGATGAAGCAATATCTGTTCGATTTCAAGACCGCCGAGCCCGATGACGGCACAGACCTGTTCCTTTAACGTCGAGACGAGCAGTTCGTATTCGGCAGGGGTTCCCTCGCTTAGCAGAAGAAGAATCTGTATCACGCCATTCATGCTCTTGGTGACGATATCTTCTCCGGTTTTTTTCATCGTATCGCGCAAACGGTGCACCACCAGCTGGATTATGTTCTCCAGCCAGTTCGGTATGCTTTTAAGGGTACGCAGGAATAATTCTTCATCGATCACCGTAACGGTGGTATCCTCGACAACCTGTGCTGTTGCCGAGCGGGGCTGATGATCCAGAAGGGAGAGTTCACCGAGAACACTACCGGGACCAAGCCGGGCGAGTTCCACCGAATTCTGCCCCTCCTGTTTCAGAATACGGATTGTTCCCGAACGGATGATGAACATTTCACTGCTCGATTCACCCTCGATGAACATGAGCGAACCTCTATGAAATGAGCGTTCATGACGATTGATGATACTCTTGCCCGCGCCGACTTTGCTGCCGGATGTCGACCGTTGCATCATTTGAACTCCATGGAAAAACGGGGTACCCATTCCTGGATTTTCTTGATCCGGCCGGGGACTTCTTTTCTGAAAAGAATTTCCGTATCATTTTCATGCGGCAGCAGATTGATGAGGTTGCGTCTGCGGAGTTCAAGGAGATGTTTGTCAAGTGTACCGGGAGTATCACCCAGCCCAAGATCACTGATGAGCGCACGTTTTGAAAGGGAAGTGCCGTCATCGGTTTCTCGTCCCAGTTTCTGGGCCACATAAACGATATTGCTCAGCACACTGATGGTTTCCTTCGGTATCGACAGTTCCTTGAAACTCTGTCTCTGATCTTTCAGAATCAGAAATTCCTCGTAAAGATTAAGAATATCGTTGTCGGGAATACCGACAAAAGGAGCGTCATTTTTAGTAAGGGGTGTCAGGACTCCCCTTTTCTGAAAGGAATCAAGCAGTTGTGTTGTCTCTTTTTTTCTGAGGCGACATATGTAGAATGCTTCAAGATGAATGGTATCACACGAAAGAGCTATACATCCGTTAATCTCCTGACGATGCACGGGGAGCAGCAGCTTGATAAGCGCCGCGAGGCCCCGTTCCCGGTTGCGCAATATAGGCTGATCCACCCGTCGGTTGGCATCCCTCAGACGTGAGACAACGATTTTGATGATACTCTGGAGCCATACCGGAATCGTCTGCATAACCGATTGAAACTGCGCATAACCGATTACCAGCGCCTTGACCGGGTCGATGGCCACCACCGTAGCGGAACGGGGCAACGTATCGAGCAGCGACATTTCGCCGATAATGCTTCCCCTGTCTACCTGCGCCAGTTCCACGCGCCCGTCGGGTCCGTCTTTGTAAATACCGACTTTCCCTTCATGGATAATAAACAGTTCTCTTCCGGTGGAACCTTCGGAAAAAAGGGTTTCTCCCGGTTTAAAACTGCGTATCTGCTGCTGAACCGGTCGTTTTCCGGTTTTCAGTCCACTGCGTTGTGATTGTGTCATTCCTTGAAACCGTCGGTTTGCTGATTTCCGCTATCGATGCGCGGCACGTTGCGGAAATACAAAAATTCAAAAAAAAGGAGAAGATGGTTAATCTTCTCCTCAATAATACAATTATCGTCTGGTGAGGACAATGTATTGACGTGCTATTTTTTTTCTTTGATACGGGTGGATTTACCGGTCCGTCCGCGTAGGTAAAACAGCCGAGCACGACGGACTTTACCCCGCTTGTGAACTTTTACTTCCGCAATAAGCGGCGAATAAATCGGAAAAATACGCTCGACGTAGACATTTCCCGAAGATTTTCTTACGGTAACCGTCGCAGTACTGCCGGTTCCTCTGGTCTGGATAACCACACCCTGGAATTGCTGAATCCGTTCTTTATCACCCTCTTTGATCCGGAAATGGACAGAGATGGTATCACCCGGCAGATATTTTACCTCGCGGTCACCCATCTGCTTACGGCTGATTTTTTTAATCAATTCCTGCATTTGTTCCTCCTTGTCGCCATGCGGCCGGTTGATAATATATATAAATTTTTATTTTTTTTCCGTTATAT
>JAFGHA010000261.1 GCA_016930275.1 Chitinispirillaceae bacterium | reverse complement strand
GGCCTGCGAAGCGGGAGTGATCCCGCTCGAAAACACTTCGTGCGCACCCCGCCCCGACGGCAGTGCTCCGGCGAGTCTCCCCTGACCGGCATGCGTCGTCATGGTCCAGAAAGCGGGGCGGTAGGTTCCTCCCCGGTAATTGGTATGCGACTGCAGAAAGGCGTAGATATCATTGACCAGCCGTTGTGAATTACACAGTGCCTCGGGCGATTCAGTCCCGAATCTTACTGTTTTGTTTTTGAGATAGAGCTGGATGGCCTTCCCTTCCGAAGTGGAAAAATCACTCCGGATACCATCGAGCAGCTGCCGCAGTGAGTATTTTTTTCCGGTGAAAACCGTCTGCTCGATCGCATTGAGCGAATCACACACATCGGGAAACGCGAGGAAACTCGCTCCTGAGGAATTGTACCGCGCCCCGCCGAAAACCAGATCGTTGCCGTTGTCAAGCGGTCCTTCAAAAAATGAACTCAGCAGCGGCGTCGTCACCATTTCCTGATGAACCGAGCCCATTTTTTCATTGAGATCAATCGCCCGCCCGAGAAGCCAGGTGAGCTGGGTATGAAACGCCCTGTAAAAAGATTCAAAATCGGCGAAGCTTTCCGCCTCGCCGGTCTGCGGCCCCACCTGATCATCACTGACCGACGGTTTTTTCCCGTTGAAAAGCGCGAGTTCAAGCGCTGACGCCAGGTTGAACATGATTGAAGAGGAGGCGACGTAATCTCTACCGGTACTCGCCAGCTCCACGCAGCCGACCACCGCGTAATCACGGGCATGCTCAAGCGTCTCTCCCTGATTTACGAGCGTCGCGATATCGGTCAGATCATTATGGAACGCGGGAATCGCTTTCGTTGAAGTGATCACTTCCACCACCCGCTGCCGGTACCGGTGCTCATTGACATCAGGATGAAACCGCGCATTCACACTCGGATCGCGTAACCGCATCAACTCGGTTACCTTGAGAAAAACATACGTGAGATCATTGACTGCGTCGCCGCCGTTTTTGTCAACACCGCCGAGCGTTACCGCGGGAGTAGATCCGGCGCCGCCCCACAGCCGTTCCGCAGCTTCGGGTACCAGATTGGTGTTATCGGCGATCTTCAGCCAGAGACAACAGCCTATTTCAACCGCCTCTTTCAACGACAGTTCACCCGCCTCATAGTCCCGTTTGAAAAACGGATACAGCACCTGATCGAGCCGCCCCGGGCTCATTGCCATATTGATGTTTTCGGCATGAATTCCCACCTGACAGAGCCAGAGGGCATTGACCGCCTCACGGAAGGTACGGGCCGGATGCTCCGGCACCCTGCTGCAGATATCGGCGATCATTTCAAAATTTTTCTTTTTTACGGGATCGGATTCGGAACGTGCTTTTTCTGCCGCAGCCCTAGCGATGCTGGTCGCGTAATTGATGATACCCTTGAGTGATGCCTGAACCGCCCTGAAAAATGCCAAGCTGCGCCCCACCTCCGGATCTCCCGTCGGATTACCGATATAGGCGCGTTCGCGCTGCGCCGCTTCGTCGATAATCACATTCAGTCCCTCGGTGAGCGCGCGGGAATAATCGGGAACACAGTGTGAAATGCATCCGGCCTTTCCGCTGATGTAATACACAATTTTTTCGAGCAGCTGCAGCGACAGCGGGCTTTCGAACTTCCTTCTGGTTACTTCCAATACGGTCCGGTCCATCCAGTACGGGAAAATTTTAAAATTACAGGTATCGATTTCCTCCGCAGTCATCGACTGCGGATTCGCCTTCCGTTTACTGATGGTATCGAGTTCCGGCCAGATGGCAAGTCCCATGAATTCCGGGTAGAGCGGTGCGCCGATCGGTTTGGAGGTGGTGGCGCCGCCGATCGGATTGTCATCGTGAAAGGTCGCCACGCGGTTCGACAGATAATGGGCTACCGCTCCGGCTCTGAGCTCCTGCGGATCCGCATCACCGGAATCGTATTGCATGAACCAGCCGGTCATCAGGTCAGCCCGCTCGATGCAGACTGCAGTACGCGTTGCGAAATGCAGTTCACGCAACCGCTTCACTAAAGGAATTGTGTCGAGCGTGATGTCGGCCAGTGAAATATCGTCGAGTGTTACCATAATGGTTTTCCTTACGGAATGCTGATCACTGTTTAATTATATCCCTACGCACCGCAGATGCCATACCGGGGGAGAATATCCCGCAGTACGACGAATCGATGCTTTTGCAGCGCATCATGAAATAGCTTCCAGTTACTGGTGAGGAAATCGTCATGATAGGGGAACACCTCATCGTCATCATCGGTACTTTTCTCGGTTTCAAGCGCATCATATTTCCACGACCCTCTGCCCTTCGGCACATAAGAGATCCGTTCCGTTCCATCCGGGTCAAACGAGAAATCACCGTCGGCAATCGATGTACGCCATCGTTTATACCGGGTCGTTCCTTCACTTTCAGTAAAATGACGAAGGTTGTATTCAATCCGCTCCCGGTCAGAAGCAGAGATCCTTTGGGGTGATTTCTTACCGATACATTTTCGGTAATCAATCATCACGCGATACATCGCATCAACGGCCCGCATGAAAAGCGGCGGATTATCCCGTATTCCTTCAGCCGACCTTTTGTTCCGGTCAAGCCATTCGTTTCTGAAACTCCACTTCGCAAAGGGAAGGTCGGGGTAGGTGAGCACCGCACCATGTCCGAGCGGCAGGACCGTTTTAATAAATCCGCTCAGGAAGCGTTCTTTGAACTGCTGCCATCCGTTCTTTTTCATCCGCTTTCCCTGTAATTCCGATACATCGTTGATTTCATGGCAGACACCGGCGAAGCCCTGATGAGCGAATGTATCAGCATACACATGCATGGTTATTCCCAGACGATGCAGCGCATAGGGAGTCGCGCAATCAGCAATACACGCGGCAATCATTTCTTTGGCGACATGACTGTCGGGAGTACAACGCAGTTTATCGATGAACGGTCCTTCCCCGCATTCATGCCTCCGTTTCCCGGCAGGAAATGGAACGGAATCCAGACCAGCAGATTGGCAAGTTCCTTGAAATTCCGGGCATCAACCAGGTGATGAGCACTGCTGATCCGACTATACTGAATTCCCCCCTCAAATCTGATGACCCCGGAATTCGACGCGTCATCAACATACTGGGCAGCATAAGCGATGATCGAGGAATCGGCTGCCGAGAATCCTGCACAGCGCGCAATCACATAGGTTACGGCGTGATGAAAATCAATTTGCATACGATCTTGTTTTCAGTTGCAGTGGTTGAACTGCTTGATAACAGATGACGACACTATGATTAGTTACGGAATGACTACTATACTCATGCGGTTACAACTTCATGAAAGATAGGTCTTCGACTCCCGTGGAGTCAAAGAATGCATCACAATACTACCCCCGGTTTCAAACCATATCCGGAACTTGTTCACGAGAATAATATCTGCTGTCTGAGGTCCCGGTATTTCAATACGATTCCTCACTCATATCCCTATAGAGTCTTCCGACATACCAGTTACAATACAATTTTTGCGCATTCTCCATTGGTGCAGTATATTATTATAATAGCCTTAGATGAATATGCCCCCCGGCAGCGATCGACAGCCTTTTTCTAATAAATACTCCTGCGGCCGGGAACAATCCGTGCAATAGTCAAATCGGCACAAAAATCAATAGCTTACAAAAATACAACAGACGGCCGGAAAGAAATTTCTTCCAACGACTTTACGGAAGGACCAATTATGCACCGAAGAGAAGCGATCAGAACCGGACTCGCAGGAATCGGAACACTGGTACTGTCAAAAACCGCCGAGGCATTCCGTTTGGCAGATGCCGCGCCGCAAAAACAATGGGCAATTCTGTACGGATCACAATGCGGAAGCACCAAAGACGCCGCCACCTGGATTAACGAAGGTCTTGGGGAAATCGCGGATGTCATCGATGTCGATACCGATCCTACGGTTACCGATTATGAAGGAATCATCCTCGGCGGGTGGATTCAGGCCGGCAACCTGGTCCGCAATGTCAAAGACTTTATCAACGCTAATAAAGAAGTACTCCAGCCCCGGATACACGGACTCTTCACGGTGTGCGGCAACAACGGTTCCCCGGTAGGCGCCAAACAGGTCAACGATTACCTGACTACCAAAATCGTGGCACTGACCGGTGTGACCGACAAACCGGCAAAACTCTTCAACGGCAGATCCGATCCGGCGTGCAATAATCTGGGCATGGCTTACGATCTTCTTGAAAAAGAGGACTGTGTGAACTTCGGAGAAACCATTCTTTCCACGGCAACCATCCCGATGAACTCTCGACACCTTCCGCAAACCCTCTCACTTCATCGGGTAAACGGTCATTTTTCACGTGAACGAATCCGGTTCATCTGTACGTTTCCCTGTAACGCCATGGTCACCCTGACCGTCAGTTCTCTCGATGGAAAGACCTGTTCGACGCTGTTGTCCGGTCAGCAGCCGGCGGGGTACCGGGAAGTGAACTGGAATACACGGACTGCCGCCCCTGGCCTGTACCTCTGCAGGCTGCGGTCGGGATCCGACTCGGTAACCAGGACAATCAGAGTGACACGATCCTGAAATAGATACCTGCCGGTACCGGTACGAAATAAGAATGCCTCTGTTTCACCTTATAGGTAACAAAGCCTCTACCTTATACTCTAATATCCATATTCCGTAATCCGTAATAGTATTTTCTGGCACTTGCCGAAACTCTGAATAAAGTGCGGTATAGAGCCCGGATTAAAATACCCTTCGCTGGAGCAGACATGTTCAGACGCTTTATTATTCCTTTAATGATCGCAGCCGCTGGTTTCGGCGGCATGAAATTTCTGTCTTCCTTCAAAAAAGAGCAGAAACGGCTTCCTCCGCGTCCATTCGTCAGAACGGTGACCACACAACATGTTCAGTATTCCGCCATTGCCCCCTCCATCGAGTCGATGGGTCGGGTACTTTCACTGGAGGAAGTACAACTCACTCCCGAAGTTTCAGGACTGGTACTTAACCGCAATTTCATGCTCTATAAAGGAAGAGCCTTCCGCAAGGGTGATATTCTGCTCATGATCGATACGGTACAGGCTTATTTCAGTTACAGCTCCACCATCAGCGACCTGCAGAACGCACTGGCAGGGTTTCTGCCCGAACTTAAAACCGATCTTCCCCAGGTCCTGTCCGGATGGCAGCATTTTTTTTCAAACCTGTCGGTTGACCGGCTTCCCGCACTGCCGGAAACTAAGTCCGACCGTGAAAAGTTCCTCGCGACCCGCTATCAGGTATATAAACTGTATTTTCTTGCCCGGCAACAGCAGAACACCCTGGAAAAACATACCATTCGTGCCCCTTTTACCGGTACGGTGGAAACAACCCAGGTTTACCCATCGTCGATGGCCAGAGCAGGTGTTGCAGTTGCAACGGTTGTGCGTACCGACGCGATTGAAGTCGAACTTGCCCTCACTGAGCAGCAACTGCCTTATATTTACAACGGTATGATCGTCTCGGTTGCCATTGAAGGAATCGATACAGAGTTGACCGGCACCATCAATCGCATCAGCAATGTTCTGGACAAACGTATGCAGACCGCATCGGCTTTTGTCCGCATCGAGGAAAGTGCCGGCACCATCATTAAAAGCGGTGCCTATGCGAAAGTCCGTATCGCCGGTTCCGAAATCGGCAATGCAGTTGCCGTACCACGCAAGGCGCTGCATAATAAATCCTACGTCTATACCATTGAATCCGACACTCTGGCCGAGCACCGGATCGTCATCGTCTATCAATCGGTAGATACCGCCTACTTTACCGATGGCATTGCCGAAGGAGCGGAACTCATTATCGAACCGCTTCAGGATGCGGTCATCGGTATGGCGGTACAAAATCCCCAAACCGCCCGTGTCCGCCAGCAGCAGACACAAAAGGCCCCGAGCCGAGGAGGCAAACCGGGGAAATCCGTTATGAAAACTGAAAAAACGGCGAAAAAATCTGCAGCACCGACAGCTCAGCACCCACCCAAAGCCCGACCGGCGGCAGGTGCGCAATGAAGAAAATCATCCGGTATTTCATCACCTACCCGATCTGGGCGAACGTCATCATGGTGGCGGTGCTCCTGCTCGGGGTTGTCATGATGAAAAAAATGAAGACCTCGTTTTTCCCCGAGGTCGAGAGCAATATCATCAGCATTTCATTTGTCTACCCGGGCACCTCCCCGGAAGAGATTGAGGAAGCGCTCATTCTCAAGGCTGAAAATAATCTGCGGGGAATCGCCGGCGTGGAACGCACCACTTCCATTTCAAGAGAAAACAGCGGCTCGGTTACCGTGGAGGTAAGCGATAACTATACCAGCGATGAGGTGTATGATGATGTCAAGAACGCCATCGACCGGATTACCCCCTATCCCGCCGGCGCCGAAAAACCGGTGGTACGGGTCAATAAAATCCGTACCCGTACCACCTCAATCGCCCTTTACGGCAACACCGACCTCTGGGCGCTCAAGGAACGGGCGGAGAACCTCCGTGACGATCTGCTCGCGATGGACGGTATCTCCCAGGTCTCCGTAAACGGACTGCCGCAACGCGAGATCGATGTGAATGTTTCCGAAGCAGATTTGCGACGATACACTCTCACGTTCTCGGAGCTTGCCGCGGCGATACGGGCAGCAAACATCGACCTCTCCGGCGGCTCGATAAAAACACACGAGGAGCGGCTGCTCATCCGTGTGTACGGCAGACGGGACTTCGCGTATGAACTGCGTTCCATCGTGCTGCGCAGCAATGAGGACGGTTCAGTTCTGCGTGTAGGGGATGTCGCCGAGGTGACCGAGGCGTGGGAGGATACCCCAAACGCAACCTACTTCAACGGGAAACGCGCGGTTATCGTGCAGGTCGACAAGACCATTGAAGAAGACATTATTGACATTTCAAAAAAAGTCAACAGCTATGTCGGTGAGTTCAGTAAAAAACACCCGGAGATCGGAATCACCGTCATTTCCGACGCGACCACCTCACTGAAAGCCCGCATCAATCTGCTGCTCGGCAACGGCATGTTCGGATTCATTCTGGTGGTCCTGGTGCTCGGTATGTTTCTCAACGGCTACCTTTCGTTCTGGGTGGCGGTCGGTATTCCCGTCTCGTTCGCGGGCATGTTCATCATAGCCTATCTGTCCGGTATCACCATCAATGTTCTTTCACTGATGGGAATGATTATCGTCGTCGGCATTCTGGTCGACGACGCGATCGTGGTTGCCGAGAGCGTATTTCAGAAGCACGAAGAGGGGCTCACCCCTTTGCGCGCGGCAATCGAGGGACTCACCGAAGTAGTGGCGCCGGTATTTACCGCAGTGGCAACCACCATACTCGCATTCATTCCTTTTTTCTTCTTTCTGGGTACCTTCGGCCGATTCATTTACCAGCTTGCGATTGTTGTCATCGGTGCACTGGTCTTTTCTCTGATAGAATCAATTTTCATTCTCCCCGCCCATCTGGCCCACTCGCGGGGGCTTGATCCGCGAACACAGACCACCCGCCTGCGCCGTTTTTTCGAATCGATCTACCGGTTCCTGACCGATCGGATATACGGACCGGCACTGAACTGGTCTATGCGACACAAAGCCGTCACGCTCATGCTTCCCGTTGCCTATGTATTCATCACGTGGGGGCTCATCAAAGGCAATATCGTCGAGTTCAGTTCATTTCCCTTTATCGACCGTGATGACCTGACATTCAATCTGACCATGACGACCGGCACCAGGGAAACGGTCACCGATTCTCTGCTGCAACGGATCGAGGAATCCATCTGGCAGGTGAACGACGAACTCAAGCGCAGCCGTAAAGACGGCCGCGATGTCATACTCTCGATTCAACGGACGATCGGCTCAAACAACCTCGGTGACAATGGCGGTCACGCCGGCGCGCTCGAGGTGGAAATGCTCGAAGGGTCACTCCGGAAAATGGCATCCTTTGAGGTGCAGAACCTGATACGCCGGAGAATCGGCCCCATCGCCGGCAGTCAGAAGGCTTCGTTTTCCGGAGGACGATGGGGGAAGGCGATTTCAATAAGCCTGCTCAGCAACGATCTTGCACAACTTGACAAAGCTAAACGAATTCTCAAGAACAAACTGAATGAATACCCCGCGCTCAGCGATATCACCGACAGCGATATCGAAGGATGGCGCGAGGTGCGTCTCTCGCTCAAACCGGCCGCGTATGCCGCGGGTCTCACGCTCAGTACCATTTCCGGACAGGTCCGGCAGGGATTCTTCGGACAGGAAGTACAGCGGTTCCAGCGCGGCGAAGACGAGATACGGGTGTGGGTCCGCTACAACGACGACGACCGGTCGTCACTGGGCAAACTCGAGGAGATGTATATCCGCGGTGCCGACGGCAGCACCTATCCGCTCACCACGGTGGCCGATTATACCATTGAACGCGGCAGAGTCATGATCTCCCATCTCGACGGCAAACGGGAAATTCGCGTCGAGGCGGATCTCGCCGATCCCGAGCAGTCCACCACCACCATGCTTGACGACATCAAACGCAACGTGATACCCGGTGTCCTCGCGCAAATCGACGGAGTATATGTTTCCTACGAGGGACGTGAACGGGACAATGCCAAATTCAACCGTTCCCTCAAAAGCTCATTTCCGATGGCGCTTCTCGGTATCGCCATCATTCTCGTTCTGGTTTTCCGTTCCCCGCTGCAGGCGGTTATCATTATTTTCATGATACCACTCGGACTGCTCGGCGCGGTATGGGGTCATCTTTTCCACCACTTCATGATCAGTCGTCTATCAACATTCGGTGTCATCGCCCTGGCGGGTATCGTCATCAACGACAGTATCGTTTTCATCGACCGGATCAACCGCAACCTTAAAAAGCGAATGAAGGTTCACGAAGCCGTTTTCGACGCCGGGCGCTCACGTTTACGGCCTATAATTCTCACAACGGTTACCACCGTTGCCGGCATGGGACCGCTTATCTTCAATACCAGCCGTCAGGCACAATTTCTGATACCTATGGCGGTTTCACTCGTCTACGGCCTGCTCTTCGGGACGCTGCTCATCCTGTTCATTGTTCCCAATCTGTTTCTGTTGCTCAACAATCTGCGCCTCGGGTATGAACGGCTGTTCGATCCATCCGCCACCGCCGAATCGGTGGAACCGGCCGTGCGGGAAATCGCGGCGGAACAGGAGGCAGAAAGCGAATGATCAGATTATATCTCTTTGCACTGACAGTTCTTATCGCCGCCGGCTCCCGTGCGGATACCCTTACCATCGCACAGGCGGTGGAACTCGGACTGAAGAATAACTTTTCAATCAGAATCGCCCGGAATACCGCCGATAAAAGTTACAACAACCGGAAGCTTAAAACCGGTGCTCTGCTTCCAACCGTGCGCGTGGAGGGTGGCGCCGCTCAAACCCGTATACGGTACACCCCGGAAACAGCGGTTTTTTCTTCCGGGAGCAGTGGAGAATTGCGGGGCAGTGCGGTGCTCAACTGGACACTATTCGACGGGTTTAAAATGTTTCATGCAGGACACCAGATCGATCAGCAGATCGACCATAGTAATCTTGCGACCCGGTACGAAATTGAAGCTTCGGTGGTCACTATCATAACCGCGTATTTTCAACTGGTCGCCCAGCAGTCTCTTGAAACGGCTGCCGGACGGCAGCTTGCGATTTCCCGGTCGCAGCTCTCCTTTATCGAAGCGCAGTATGAATTCGGACGAGTGGGCAAGCGGGAGCTCCTCAGCCAGCAGGTTGCGGTCAATACCGACTCTTCTCTGGTGCTCGCCCGGACACTCGATGTTCAAAGTGCATTGCACACGCTCAATCTTGCCCTCGGACGCGCTCCGGATATTGCGGTGCAACCTGCGATGGATACATCGGTCAACCAGCCTGAACACAATGCGACATGGTGGTATAACGAAGCGCTCAATCACAATACCGGGTTAAAAATGGCGGAAGTGAGAAAACATATCGCGACAACCCAGCATGCAATCGCCAGAGCGGCATTATGGCCGGTACTTGCCGCAGGCGGGACATTCTCGGCAACGGCGACACAACCGGCAGATAATCTTCGGACCCGTGCCGAGCTGACGCTCTCGTTTCCTCTTTTTACCGGATTCAGCCGGATTACATCAATTGAAAATGCAGCAATCGATACGCTGAATGCCGATCTGACCATTAAAGAAATGCGTCTGGAACTGCAGGCACATATCTATCAGCAATGGGAACGCCTCCGCATCAGTTGCGAACAGATTACATTCGAAAAACAGGCGATTGAACGTGCCGCACAGGCGCTTGCGTTAAGCGATGAACAATACAAACTCGGCCGTATCACCGACCTGCAGCTTCGTGAGGCACAACAGGCCCTTCTCAACGCTCAGGTCCGCCTTCAATCCGCACAGTTTCAGAACAAAGTGGTAGCATTACAGCTGCAGCAACTTGCTGGAAAGTTGTCGGTACCCTGATTAAACACCCTGCGAACACCTGTCACTCGTGCCCTGCCACCAGAGTTGCCCAGCTGCCTGATATATTATAAAAACATTCTTGACAATTCCCCTCAGCTGAACGAAACGGTACAAAAAAATTTATTAACCCATATAATTCGATTTTCTCGAAGCCCCCACTGTTACAACCTCTTTTTCACCACGTTCTGTTAATGCTAATGACTTTCAGGAGCTGTTACACTGCCATCAATGTAATCAAAAAAATTAAAACTATAAATAATTTGTAACCAAAACAAATTTATAAAAATAGATTATTTTCCATTTTTTAAACTTAATAACAATTGTGATGTAATCATTATTATTAATTTTTATTGATTTTAACTG
>JAFGHA010000260.1 GCA_016930275.1 Chitinispirillaceae bacterium | reverse complement strand
TGGGATGGTCGGGATGAGCGGGGAACACTGCTTCCACCCGATGTGTATCTCTATCAGTTCATCGGGGAGGACTACGGACAGAAGAAAACAGTAAAAAGCAGGATCATGAAGCTGGTGATGTTACCACCGGGGTGATTTATGGGGTAACAGAGGTACCGTTCTCCCGGAATTCGGGAGTTACCATTCTTCGAACGGTGTTGTTCCGGTTTTCTGACTCATGTACATCCAATTTTATTCATTCGTTTAACGTACTTCAGACATAATCACTCTCTTAAACCGGAGCGGCAGGAGAGGGTAAGAATATATTTTCTTATACTTTATATTTAACGGTTCAATTATAAAATCCGAAGGCGATTGATGAAAACCTCTTTTTTACCAGGAATTACGGCTCTTTTTGCAGTCATTCTCTCCATAGTGCTGGCACCCAGCCGGTCCGCAGCGTTCGTCACCATCATTGAAAATACCCCTGAACGATTCACGTTTTCATGGGAAATGGATCCACTGGATACGACCTCCTATCCCGACGGTAACGGTGGTCGATTGGTATCGCTCGGTTTTTCCGGCAGCGATATCGCGCTCGGTGAATACGGTGAGGCCGTCGTGCCGGGGGTGGCGATTACTGTCGGAGTGCCCTTGACCGGAAACATCACTGCTACGGTTTCTCCGTCGGAGGTACGCACCCTCCGGCTTGCATATCCGGTGGAAACCTGGCGTGAAAAGAACGCCGAAGGGCGAATGGACGGAACAACTTTCAGCGGCAGGTGGCTTTCCAGCCCCGATTACAGCATGTACCGGAGGCAGCGGGTTGCACGTCTGCTGTTCAGGCCGGTGGTTTACGATCAGGCCTCGCGGTCGGTGACGCTGCTTGCACGGGGGACGGTTACCGTCACCTTTCCGGTTTCCGGGTATCGGAAGGTCGCCGTTGATCCCGAAAACGATTATGAAGCGATGTTGCGTTACCTTATGATGAACTATGAAGTGGCGAAGGGGTTCCGCTCGCCAACCGGACTGACCAAGCGTTCCTCCGCTCCCGACTATCCGCTGCGTCCTTCGGTAAAGGCGTATACCTTCAAGGTGGGTGATGGCCATGACGGGCTCAATGAGGCCATGACCGATGAAAACGGGATTATGAAACTGTCGGGAAAAAGGATACGCGAACTTTTCGGCAACGTGGCGACCGGTAATGTGCATCTCTATGCCGCCTGCAAGGGGATGCTCCCCGATACACTTCCGGCCGATGGTACCATTGCTGATGGTATCGTGGAAATATCGATGCTGCGGATCGATCGCAATCAGAACGATACGGTGGATGAAGACGATTTTTTCCTCGCCTATGTTACCGGTGCTTCCGACTGGGAGTATGATTTGCTTGATTCCCAGTACGAGTTCAAACTTGATTTTTATGATGATTACCGTAACTACTGGCTTACCGCCACATCGGGCAACGGCAGATCGGCGGGTGCGTTTCCGGCGATTTCCGCAACGCCCGACACCACACTGATTACTTATATGGATTATCAGCAGTACCGGCAGTCAAAAGGACGGCGTGCGGGAAATCTCGGTGACCGCAGGTGGCTCTGGAGAACGCTTTCGAGTCGATCAAGCACCTTTGAACAGGTGCTTTCCCTGCCCGGACTCGTTGAAGGTGACTCCGGCTGGATAGAATTGCACGGTGAATCCGGCGGTAACACCCTCAACGTCTCGCTGGGCGATCGGGAACTCTGTGAAGACTGCGTTTTTTACGGCGGGTATCCGGTGAACGTCTGGGATAGTGATACCCTCCGTTTTGAATATCTAGACGATGTCAACAGCAACACCGGATCCGTCGATCTCGAGTATTTCAACCTTCACTACCCGCGGGAGCTTTTTATCGGTGACGATCCCGTGCAACTCAGAATACCGCCACCGCAGGATGATTCGATGGCGGTCGCCCGGTACCGGCTGGCGGTAGGGACGAGTCAGAAAGTCTACGTGCTGCGGACCTCTTCGGACGGCAGCGAGACCGTCCTGATTGACACGCTGAAATTTGCGAAAGCGGGAGAGTACGAATGGGCCGATAGTATTCATAATGGT
Source organism: Chitinispirillaceae bacterium (assembly GCA_016930275.1). Lineage (GTDB taxonomy): Bacteria > Fibrobacterota > Chitinivibrionia > Chitinivibrionales > Chitinispirillaceae > JAFGNB01. The sequence goes on along the minus strand of JAFGHA010000260.1, from coordinate 2,038 downwards.
TATCAGTATGTGCTTTGCAATGAATCGGGGCTTCTCGCATTTCCCGATGTCGAGCAGCCCGCTTCGGCCACCGGTTCGTATACCAGCGTGAAACGTGACCTCCGGTCAACCGCCTATACCGCCGATTTCCTGATTATAGCACCGACCGAATTTCTTCCGGCGGCCGACAGTCTGGCACGGCACAAGGCGAGAGCCGGTTTCTCACACCCGGTGGTCGTCGATGTCAATGACGTGTACCGGTATTTCTCCGGCGGGGATAAAGATGTTGCGGCGATCAGGAATTTTATCGGGTATGTCACCCGTTACTGGAAAAACGGCGATGCGCTCGATTATGTGCTCCTGATGGGACTGGGACACTACGATACGAAAAACTACCAGACGACCGTGACCGATTTCATTCCCGTGTATATTCACGGTTCCGAGTGCATGGAGGATTTTTACACCTGTGTGGTGCCGGCACCTGCATGGGAAACACCGAAACCGCAGATGGCACTCGGGCGGCTTCCCTGCGGCACGCTGGAGCAGGCGTGGAATATCGTGAAGAAAATCGTTCAGATGGAGGATCCGGCCGTTGCCGACATGAGCGAATGGCGCAACAGGGCGCTGTTCGTCGCCGACGACGACATGCAGGGCTCCAGTACGGATCAGGTGGCACTTTCAACACCGCATCATCTTTCATCGGATCGGACCGCAACCGTGATCGATACCCTGTGGCCGTCGATCGATATCCGCAAGGTGTATCTTTACGAATACGAGTGGGACGAGGCCTGGCAGAAACCCGGTGCTTCACGGGCGCTCATCAATGAGATCAACAACGGAGTCGGGTATGTCAATTTCTTCGGTCACGGCGCCGATATCACCTGGACCGATGAATATATTCTCACCCCGGATATGGTGACGGGTATGAGCAATACCAAACGGTACCCGGTGATTTCGGCATTTTCCTGCTCGGTTGGAAAATTCGATCTCCCGGGGAAGGAATGTCTCTCGGGAATTCTCGCCCGGGCGGCGGGAGTCGGTTCCATCGCCTCCATTTCCAGCACCCGCGAGGCGTACGCGAGTGCGAACGAAAACCTGGCGAAAAATTTCTACCGTTTTCTATTCGACAGTACTGCATCCAATTCGATCGGTATGGCCATGATCGCCGCATACCGGGTGATTACCGGAGAGGGCTACCGGACGTATGCCCTCCTCGGCGATCCTTCGGTCCGGGCCGTCCGTCCCACTCACGAAATCGCGCTCGCCATCGACGGCAGTTCGAAACCTGATACCCTCTCGGCAATGCAGAAAGTGGTGATTTCCGGTAGAATCAATAAGAATAACGGCAGCACCGATGCCGCATTCGGTGGAAATGGGGCGTATGTCGCGATCGGATTTTTCAATGCACCGGATACAGCGACCCGCAAAGACGGTAAGGAGGAACTGGAAAAGAAGGTGAAATACGTTCTTCCCGGCACTCCGGTATTCATGGGCAAAGTGCCGGTCAGTTCGGGCAGGTTCTCCCAGACGGTCCTGCTGCCGCAGAATCTTTCGTTCGACAAACCCGGGGTCAAGCTTACCGCTTACGCCTGGAAGGATCACGATACTCTTGCCGCTGTAGGGAGTCTGCGGGATATCGTTTTTCACGGATCAACCTCACTGGATTCAATAAATGACGTGAACGGGCCCCGGATTTCGGTGCGTCCCGCCTACGACACCGACCGGCTTTCGGGTGGAAACGCGTCGTTCGGCGATCACGTGACGGTGCAGATGCCGGTTACCTGCGAAGTGGAACTTTTCGACGAGAGCGGCATCGACGCATCGGGAATCGGTCCCGACGAAGGGGTGACCCTGGAGATCGAAGGAGTGTACGCGCGGCAGAATGTCAACAACAAGTTCCAGTTCCAGGAGGGCGACTATCGCCGTGGTGTGATATCAGTGGTATACGAGGAGGATGCGCTCAAGCCGGGAACCTACACGATGGTGGTCACCGCCCGCGATCTGGTCGGTAATCTTTCGAAGTCGCGGTTTACCCTGGAGGTGACCGACTGGGACGAAC
>JAFGHA010000259.1 GCA_016930275.1 Chitinispirillaceae bacterium | reverse complement strand
GCGATGAATTTCGTGCTCCACGACGAAGCGTGCTCCTTTGCGCTTTTGGCGAGCGTCTTCACCATGGAGGGCAGTATGGGCGGTATGCTCAGCAGTATTGTTTTCGAAGTGGTATTGTAGACACTGTACCCTCCGCGGGGAAGATACTCGATGATTTTGGCGGGGTCGTTCATGTCGGGTATAACCGAAACATAGAGCGGCGTAGTGATGTAACTGTTAGAAACCTTTTCCCATCGATAGAACAAAAGCGATTCGTTGTTCAGACAACTTGCCGTCAGTATCTCTTGTATCCTCACGCCGAAGCGGTACGGCATGCCGAAGTCCGTCCACTGCTCCGGAGGAAGCGAGACGGTAAAAGTATCCTTGAGCGAGAGCGTTTGCGCCGAATCAAGATGCACCTGGACCTCATCACGGGTTTTTAACCAGAACAATCGTCCCGGCTCAAGGGTAAAAAGGGAACTGATATCGTTGCTGTTCGGATCATACTCGACCCATTTGTCGATTTCGTTTGCATTATCGGCATAATTGAACCAGCGGTAGAGGCGCATGTATCGTCGATCATAACGGGAAGGATCACGCTTTGGCGACAGCTGTCCGATTATCTGGGATGCGTTCTTTTTGCTGAGTACCGCCGTAGGGTAAATCGGTATCCAGACGTCAGGCTCGGTTTTCAGCTTATCCGATTCGAAACGAACAACGGAGCGCGATAAGTTGACGGTGTCGACATGGGCGCCGTCACTGATCACCAGGAGGGCGCGAAACCCCGACTCGGAACTGATCACCCGCATCGTATCCGGAATGAGCAGTGAAAATTCACTGCTTGTGGAGCGCAACTCTCCCTCTACGCGCGGTTGCGGTATGTCGTCGCCTCTGTTGTAGCAGTATCTCCACCGGACATTAACGATGTTGTCATCGATTCGGAGGCTGTCCTTAAGCGTTGCGGTACTGTAAACAGCCGACGCCGTATCGCTGTAAATGGTGACTTCCGGCGGTACCGTATCGATCATTGCGATAAACGGCCAACGCAGATCGGCGGTTTTGATGGAGACGACGTCGTGCACGGAATCGATTGCCGATTCATAGCATGCGATATAGCTGCCCGCACTGTCGCGGTACATGCGCACATCGTTGAGTGATTTGTTGTTGGGCAGTGATTGGATGCGGATGCCCACATGAAAGGGAAGAACCGCGTCGCCTTTTTTAAACAGAAAAGGGATCCCGACGACAATCATTCCCCGGGGCGGGGTGGTAACCTTGACGGCTTCAAGGGTATCGGTAATGAGCGCCGTCGCAGTATAGGTGCTGTCTTTCCAGAGCACGATCGCTCCCTTGAATACCCTGACCGTATCGCTGGTGACGCCGGGGTTGAAAAAGGTGACGACCTCCCTGCCAAAATCTGCAATGGACTCGAGTGTTCGGCAACTGGTGCGTGATGCAGCGGTAATGTTCGACCAGAGCATCCCTTTTGCCGCCTGGATACCGAAATAATAGGTGGTTGAGGGCGCAAGACCGGTAATCACGAATGAAGTGTCGGCGGGGGAGAGCATCAGGGAATCGAAACCGCCGCTCGGGATGAAAAGTCCCGTATCGATTATCGATGTTCCATACCAGATCCGAATCCCGGTGATCGCAGTATCGATTATTTCATTCCATGAAAGGCGGATGCTGGTATCGGTTATCGCCGCTGCGGCAAGGGTAAGGGGGTTTTTCGGAGTTTTACGAAGGAATACCATGCAGCCGTTTACTTCTAAAAAATCCGACAGGGAACCGTCATGCCAGAAGAGAACGCTCATCAGACCGTAGAGCGAATCTTCTGAAGGCAGGGTAACGGTATCGACTATCTGTTGTTTCGTGAATGAAGGTCGCCGGTACCGGATGATCAATGTGCCGTCGGCGCTGTCGATGGGAAGCGCTCCCGACTTGATCCAGATTCCCATCGAGTCGCATTCAGGAGTAGGAGGAAGCGTATCGATGCCCTCGATGCCGATAAGCGTGATTTCGACATCAGTACCGGAAAGAAAGCGTGCGGTCATCCGGACAGGGTTGGATCCTTCGGCATAGGCAAAGACCGAATCGCGTTTTACCAGCGAATCGGTTCCGCCCGGGCCTTTGACGATGAGCGTTACGGTGTAGAGGCCCGGTTTGGCATACACATGCGTGGGATTGGCCGCATCGCCGGTGCCGTCGTCGCCGAAACGCCAGGTTCGGGAAGTGATGACACCCGAAGAGACGTCGGCGAATTCGATTGACAACGGCACCTGCCCGCTCTTGGGTGTAAAAGAGAAAGCGGCAGACGGCGGCGGGTGCTTGACGGTCAGATGCACCGTGTCGGAGCTGATGCTTCCGCCGGGATTGCTGACGATGCAGTAGTAGTCGCCGCTGTCCGAGAAAGAAACCTTCGGTATCGTGTAGGTTTCGGCGGTACTGATATCTTCGTCCGAACCCGCCTTTTTCCATGTGTAAGAAGGCGGGGCATTCCCCGTGGCCGCGACGGTGAACCAGATGCTGTCGCCCACCAGGGCAGTCAGATCAACCGGTTGTGTGTTGATGGAGGGAGGGATGTGGTTGACCGTCAAGCGGGCCGTATCGGTGCTCACGGTCGCCGCCGGATTCGTGACAAGGCAGTAATAACCCCCGCTGTCGCTGAAGGCGACGGTATCGATTGACAGTGAAGCCGTCGTGCTCACCACCGTCGTGCTTCCCGTTTTTTTCCATGAGTAGGTCACTTGGACCGTGTCCTTGACCGATAACGACACGACCGCGTTTTCACCGACAGTAACGCCGGTATCATGCGGTTGGACGACGATCCGCGGCGTATCGATAACGGTGAGAAGCGCCCACCGTGAAGAATCGACTCCAAACGAATCCCGGACAACACAACGGAAACGCGCGCTGGTGTCGGCAGTAAAAGAAAAGGTCGCCGCATTGCCCACTGAATCGTCGGGAAAGCGCAGCCATGTATACGCAAGCGTTCCTTCGCCTTCGGCTGAAACGGTAAAACTGACGCGCCGGCCTCTCACCGTAAAGGTGTCTTTCGGTTCCGTCTTGATGAGTCCTGTGGTAACGATAACGTCGACGTGCCCTTCTTCCGAAACAAGCTTGTAATCCATTCCTGCGGGCCATGTGCCGATATCAAGCGATTTGTCGGTCAAGGTACCCGAACAGGTGATAAGCCGGAAGGTATCTGCGGCAAATCCCGCGGCGGCGGTAAAATTGATCGTACCGTCGAGGGTGAGAGCGCCGGTAACCGCAATGGTGTCGCTTTTCGCGCCGAGGTCGAAATTAAGGATCGATGCGGCATTAAGGGCAAGGCCGGAGGTCGACAGTTTTCCGGGTCCTGATGATCCCGGAGCGATCGTACCGCCGTTCACGATTACCGCGCCGCCACAGATGCCAGTCCCGCCGAGGGTGGCGCCGGAGGCGACCGTGACGTCGCTTTCCGCGGCAAGCGAGCCGTTGACAAGAAGCGTACCGCCGTAAACGGCGGTAGCGCCGGTATAGGTGTTGGTTCCGGTCAGTGTCAGGATGCCGCTACCGGTTTTCGATAAACCTGAGGACCCGTTAATAACCGAACCGATGACGGCATTTTTATCGGCGGCAACGTAGATGCCTTTTTTCGTCCCGAGATTGATCGTTCCGCTGTTAAGGGTGTAGGTGCCGTTGAGAAAGCTTATACTGTCAACGGTTTGCGTGTTGACGACGGTTATGGCATAGGAGCCCTCCTTTCCGGCAAAGGTGGCGCTGTTGCCTGTTCCCAGCCATGAAACGAGTGAGGTTCCGTTGCCGTTGGATAACGTCCAGTAATGGTCGGTACCCCAGGTGCCGTTTCCGGTCTGAATACCCGATGCAGTCGAATTATCCCAGGTATAATCGCCGGAGTAGAGGATCAGCGTCTGTTCGGTCTTTTGATTTTCGTAGCAGAGCTTGACCCAGTCGGCACTCCTGGCGGTTTTGGCGACGGTCACCTGGTCGATGGTGCCGTTAAAGAATTGCCGGTAGTCGCTGCCGTTGTCATCGGAAATACCGATGCGGAAAGCGGAATTCGGCGATCCGAAAACGGCGGTTCTTTCGGTACTGCTGTCGCGGGCGATGCCGTTGACGAAAAAAAACATTTTATTTCCGTTCATGGTACCGGTTACGTGATACCATGTTCCGTTCGTCGGGACGGTGTTGTAAAGAAACGTATAATCCGATCCGTTCGAAGAGACGCCGAAGAAAAAACCGTTGTTTTCATGTTCGCCGAGAAGGTACTCCTGATACTCCCCCGAAGACCACTCCCACTTGCCGGCAATACCTTCGATCGACCCTGCAACTGCGTCTCCCGCAGGTTTTACCCATGCCATTACGGTCACTTCGTCGTCAGTCGACATGTCGAATTTACCGCTGTTGCCTGCGTCGAAATAGTCGCCGTTGCCGTCGAAACGCTGACCGAAACCGATCACGCCGGCCTGCCGTTTAGGAACACTGCCGTTCGCCGAGCCGCTGAGCGAGTTCGCCGAGTAGTCGATCGCACTGCCGCTTGCCTCGTTTAAAAAATATGCGGCCGTAAATCCGTTCGCCGTGTCGAACACCGCCGAACCGTTCGAGCTGTCGACCGCACCGGACTTTCCCCAATGGATGTTAAATGCCTGGGTGGAGGTGTTTCCGCATATCGTATCGATTTTTATCCAAATATCCGCCGTATCATTATTCCCCGTATTGTCGATCCACCGTTCGATCTGGTAGGGAATATGGGTTCCGTCCGTCTTGGAAAACCGCACGTCCGCACCGCCGGGAAGCGTCTGGGAAAAAGAGCTGAAATTGCCCGGGTTGAGTCGCACCAGAACAGGAAAATCCGTGACATTGCCCGCGACAGCGGCGCCGGTTGACGCCGTATTGAGAATGAGGGTCTTTTGATAGCTCCAGGCGGCGTAATTTTCAGGTACGATCACTGCGGCCATGGTAAGCACGACATTGTTGCCGGAACCTCCGCGGTAACTTATAGTGAACCGGTAAGCGGTACCGCTGTACGTAAGTTCAAGCACATCGTTTTCCGAAAGACCTTTGAACGTTCCGCTTACCGGATTTGGACCGGCGTTGTCGATGATGGTAAAGGTGTTGCCCGCGGCAGGCGCAAAACCGAGGGTGAGCGACAGCGCGGCATTTCCTAGTGTCAATGTACCGGATTTCATTACTATCCGGTCGTACTCCGATCCCGCGTTCTTTCCATTGATCGCCGCGCGGTAGACTCCGTTTTGGGTAAAAGCAAGGCTATTGTTAATGGTCAATATTCCGGTACCGGTTGTCCCCGGGGAAATAGTCCCGTTGGCGGTAACCGTCCCGCCCACCGTGCCGGTGCCGCCGAGGGTGGCATTGTTTGACACCGATACCTCGTCGCCCGAGGCGGTCGATCCGGTAATGAGCAGCGTTCCGCCTGAAACGGTCGTCGCTCCGGTGTAGGTATTCGTTCCCGAAAGCATAAGAATTCCGCCGCCTGACAGGGTTATTCCATTCGTTCCGGTTATCGGTGTGCCGATGACGGCGCTCTTGCCCGATGCCACATAAATGCCGTTTTTTGAATTGAAATTGAGCGCAGTCCCGCCGCTTAAGGTGTAGCCGCTGTTGCTGAAGGTGATGCTGTCGACGCTCTGCGTACCGTTGATGGTAATGGTATACTTGCCGTCTGTTCCTGCAAAGGTTGCGGTATTATTTACTCCCGGCCAGGCGACAAGCGTCGTGCCGTTTCCTCCGGAGACCGTCCAGTAATTGTTGCTGCCCCAGGTCCCACTGCCTGCCTGAATACCCGAAGTGGTGGAGATATCCCATAGGTAATCGCGGTTCTGCACCTCCCAGCATCCTGCATCGGGATTGCCGCTCCGCGGATACCCGCTGATATCGGTTGACGGCGCTCCGGTTGCGGTGCCGAGGTTTTGCGCCGGTGAATTCGACAGAATCATCCAGTTTGAAGGTTCACTCCGGGTTGCTGAAACATAGCGTGGATTGGAATTTGAAATGCATCCGCTTCCATAACCGGTGGTCGCTTCCGATGTCAGGGAGTAGGTCGTCTTGCCTTTAAAAACATCACCCGAAGGAAACGTGTTCGTATTGCCGCTGAATAGGCAATTTTTAATCGACACGTTGGCTGCACGATCGATGTAGAGGTCGCCACTGAACAGTTCGGTATTGTTATCGAAGGTGCAGTTGGTGATAGTGATGGCAGGCGAACCGCCCCAGTAGTCTAAGGTGAATATTTTTACGTTTCCCTCAAATAGGCAGTTCTCGAAAATGACCGTATTATCGCCGCCCCCCTCCATTTTCAGGAAATAGTCGGTACTCTGATCCCTGATGATGCATCGTTTAAAACTGAGCGTCTTGCCCAACGATTGAGCGTTTGTCCAGGCATAGACGTCGCCGCTCGAGCCATCGGGCAGGATGAGATTTTCAAAGTAGACATTTGTGTTTTGAAAAAAATTCCAACACACATCACCGGACCGGTTAATTAGAGGGAAAAAATTCGGATTGGTTTGCTTTGACCGCAGCAGCAGTGATCCTACATTGGTGCGGCTCATATAGGTCGACCATGAATAGGTATCCTGGTCATTGCCGACGAATTCGATTGTATCCGGATCAATGCTGTTTGACTCGATCGCAGACAATACCGCATCGAGCGACGTATACTCCGCTCCTCCGTCTGCGTCAACCGTCACTTTGGATGCGTGTACCGATGCGCCGCTCACTAACAAGGCTGTTATCGCCAATAATAGTAACATAGATAATCGCGAAGTTTACACTATTAACAACTTACGCTTAATGCTTATTTTATGCAGTTCCGCTAAACGCACAACGGCCCTTGCGATTCATTCAACATTATAATTATAGCGGTATCTTTATTATTCGGCAATTGAAAACTGACCGTTAATAAAATAATCCCACCCTTGCATCATTGATATGGGTTGCGGAATATGACCGCTTGAAGCCGTTTTTCAAATATTTGGGTTAATAGATTGATATTCAAAGAATAAAGGCATATGTAGAAATTCAATCAGACCTGTTTGATTCATTGTCTTTGCATTGCTCAATTGCCAATCTTACTCCTGATCTCCCTACCGCATCCATGTCACCCGCCGGTTGAGCCGTTTGACAATCGCGCCGCGGGAATCGAGTGCCGTGAGCCGGACGATATAGAGTCCCGAGCCGACAGGGCTGCCGTGCGCGTCACGTCCGTTCCAAGTGACAGTATGGGCGCCCTCGGCAAGCAGGCCGTCGATGCTCTTCTCCCATACCCGTTTCCCCACGACATTGAAGATCACTATCCTGATGCGCTCCCTGCAGCCGAAGGGTACGGCGTACCGTATGTTCACCACGGATCGTGCGGGGTTGGGGTAGAGCGGATGGAGTGCAAACCGCAGCGACAACACTGTTTCAAGAAAATGTTTCCGGTATGCCGCGTCTCCGGTAATGATCCAGCGGGAAGCGCTCGACTTCGGGGCAATGGCAATGGTTCCGTTTGTGTCGAGCGTCTTTGCAACGGCGTCGAAGCAGTGAGCGGAATAGTTTTCGGGGAATTCGCCCGCTTGTTCGAGATGATAATGTATGGTCTGAGCACTATCGGCGTTGTTGCTGAGCAGGAGCTCTTTGACAAGCCCGCCTTTTGCGTCCTCGCCGATATGGTGGCCGTAGCGCGATGCCGTTGTGCGGTCGAATATAGCGAGGCGAAGCGCTGCAAAAGAGGGGGAGAGCGGATAGGCGCTTTTTTTGATGCCCGGCGCGTAGCCGAAATAGACCGCCGGGAGCCGGCTTCCGTTGTCCGATCGGGCGATGAATTTCGTGCTCCACGACGAAGCGTGCTCCTTTGCGCTTTTGGCGAGCGTCTTCACCATGGAGGGCAGTATGGGCGGTATG
>JAFGHA010000029.1 GCA_016930275.1 Chitinispirillaceae bacterium | reverse complement strand
TCGATCGAGGCGATGGAACTCGCCCGCAGCATGAACGAATACGCCGACCGGGTGATTCTTGTTGATCCGCACGAGGAACATGCGCAACATGCCGCCGACGAGCTTCACGATGTGGAAGTGCTGCTCGGCGACTGCACCAGTGTCGAGATGCTGCAGGAAGTGCGCGTGCGCGATCTGCCGTTTTTCATCGCGGCGAGTAACGATCCCGAAGACAACATCATGTCGTGCCTGCTCGCAAAAGCCGAGGGCACATTGCGAACCGTCGCCGTGAGTACCAACCGACGCCACAACAAACTCTTTCAGTCGCTCGGCATCGACTATGTCATCAACCCGAATATCATCACTACGCAGACGATCATGCGTAAAATCATCAAACTGCCGATCGCTTCGCTGCTCAACCTCAAGAGCGTGAATGTTCAGGTGACCCGTTTCGTTATCGGATCACGCAGCAGGGTGATCGATCTGCCGATTAAAAACCTCGGGCACGTGCTGAAACGGTCGGTCATCATCGGAAGCATCCTCCGGGGCGACGAGCTGATCATTCCTTCAGGTGAAACCGTCATACGGGAGCAGGATGAAGTGCTGGTGCTCTCGCATCCCGGCGATACGAAGGAAGTCGGCAGGCTTTTTAAATCACAGGACGTGAAACAGCTGCCGGATTCATAATCGGGCTCCGGACACCCAACCACTCATGAATATTCATTTCATACGCTACTCGATCGGAAAGCTGCTGCAACTGCTTTCGTTTTCGCTGCTTATTCCAGCGACGATCGCCTTTTTCGAACCGCATGCCGAACCGTTCCCGGCATTTCTGTCCGACGGCTCCATGCTGGGATTTCTGATTGCCATTGTGCTCTCATTTGTCACCGGCATGATCCTGACCCTTCTGCCCCAGAAACACATGGACGAGAAAAACGTCCGCGAAGGATTCGCTATCGTCACCATCGGCTGGCTGCTGCTGACCGTTTTCGGAAGTATTCCCCTTTTCGTCTATTTTATCGATACCGGCGCGCACACCGGCCCGCTCGCCTGGTGGCAATGCTTTACCGATGCATTCTTCGAGGTGATGAGCGGTTTCACCACCACCGGAGCCACCATCCTCACCGACATCGAAGTGGTCCCGAAAAGGCTGCTGTTCTGGCGGAGCCTCACCCACTGGCTCGGTGGAATGGGTATCGTCACGCTCGGGCTGGCGGTTTTTCCCGCATTCGGTGTCAATGCCTATCAAATGTTCCGTGGCGAAGTCCCCGGCCCCACCACCGAACGGCTCAAACCGAGCCTGGCTCAGACGGCCAAAATCCTCTGGGGAGTCTACGCCGGCCTTACGCTGTTCGAAGCTCTGCTGCTCATGCTGGGCGGCATGTCGCTCTTCGACGCGATCTGTCACGCGTTCGGCACCATGGCAACCGGAGGTTTCTCCACCCGTAACGCTTCGATCGCTGCGTTTAAAAGCGCGTATATCGACTGGGTCATTACCTTTTTCATGTTTCTTGCCGGGGTCAATTTCATCATCCATTACCAGCTGATTTTCCTCAGGAAATGGGACGTCCTCAAATCCAACCATGAATTCCGGTTTTACGTGATCATACTCGGGGCGGCGATCGTCGTTATCTCGACCGTGCTGATGGTCAACGGACTGAACCGGCGTGATGAAATCGCGAGGAGCTATCGCATCACGCCTCTTTCGTCGGAACAGGTGGAGCAGAAAATAAACGTCGAAGAAGAGAGGATCGGCACGGTCGGATCGACCATCCGCTATGCGGTGTTTCAGGTGCTGTCGATCGTGACCACCACCGGATTCTGTACGGCCGATTTCGATATGTGGCCCGGAATCGTGCGACTGCTTCTGGTACTGCTGATGTTTTTCGGCGGATGTGCCGGATCGACCGGCGGCGGTATAAAAATGATACGGATCATGGTCGTGCTCAAAGCGGCATGGCGCGAGGTGCTTTCAATCATTCAACCCCGTCAGATCATCAATGTCCGGATCGCCGACAAATCGGTCGATGAGAGGCAGGTCAGAACCATTGTCGGCTTCTTCTCGCTTTTCCTGCTCTGCACGGCCGGTTTTTCGTTGATTATGACCCTCTTTATTCCTGATTTCACGACAGCGATTACCTCGGTGGTTGCCACAATCTGCAATATCGGTCCCGGACTCTCGGGCGTGGGAGCAGTCGAGAATTATGCCTGGATCCCCACCGGCGGCAAATGGGTGCTCTCGCTCTGTATGCTGCTCGGACGCCTCGAGTTATACACCGTTCTGGTAGCCCTTGTTCCCGCCTCCTGGAGAAATTAGCCGGGTTCTTCCACCGGAAAGATATTGAACATCTGCTGCAACTTCATTTTATTCAGATAATTACGATGATTTAACCCGGTAAACTGAAAAGAAAAATTCGTTTTCGTTTTCAGGTAAAAAAACCGCATTTTACGACATCGATGTCGCACTTGCCCGTAGAGTAATCGTGTATATTATTGACATGCTGATACGCGCTCTTCGCTTCATATAACAAGATCGAGCGGGTGCTGATGTTAAGTTTGATAATTGCTGGTCAAACCGTCAACATTCCGATCTAAGCACCCGCTACTCGATCTTGCTCTTCAAGAAACATTTTCGTGACCTCTCTCCTGCCCTCACCCACCGGTACAAACAATGCACATGTAAATGGTGTTTTTTTATGCGACCTCTCCCCTGCTCGGTTCGACAAGCTTACCGCACCGCCTCTCCCGAAGAGAGTGGGGAATTGATACACCAAGCCATGATAACGGCATGAATACCACTCCGACAGGCTGACCCTTACCCACATTTTTCTCCATGCGGTAAGAAACATCCCGGCCCCTACGAACCTCAATCATATCTTTTTTTGTAACTCCTTGGGTATCGGATTGTCGATTCCGCTCATCCTGAGCCTGTCGAAGGATAAATAGGAGAAAAAATTTATGAAAATCTTCTCAGCCGCGTAGGAGCGGCATATTCATACCCCTTTCAACTTATTCAATATGAATCCTGGCCCCGGGCGGGAGAATCAATGCATCGCTCCCCCGTTTACGGGAGAAGGGAAATGAAAACCAATCTATATAATCATCCACCGACTTTGAGACATTGTCTATTTTTATTTTCAACAATCCGGAACTCTGATCTGATCGCATCAACACAGTAAAGGAACTGTTATGGCACGTGAGCGGCTTTTTATCATTCATGGCATGGGGCCCGACGCTGTCGGCCTGGTGGGAAGAATCACCGATGAAATGGCCCGGCATAAGGGAAACATCGTGGATCTCAGACAGGATGTGCTGCACGGCCTGTTTATCATTTATCTGGTGGTCGACCTTTCCGATGCCGACCTGCGGATCGAAGAGTTCAACGGGATTGTCGACCGGTTGAGTGAAGATACCGGTATTTCGCTGCAGGTGGATACCTACAATCCCGTGGCGCGAAATCCCGAAAAGAAAAACATGCTCCTCATTCTTCTGGGCGCAGATCATCCCGGAATCATTGCGTCCATTTCACAGCTGCTCGGTAAATACGGCATCAACATAGAATTCGCGAGTAATATCGGCCGTGAAGGAGTGTTTCTGATGGAGTTGATGACCGATATCAGCACCTGCACCATTCCCCTTGAAAACGTCATGAACACCGTCAGTACGGCAATGGCGGGACAGGGCATCAAAGCGCTTTTCCAGACCGATGCGGTATTCAATAAAAAGAAACGGGTCATACTCTTTGACAGTACCACCACGCTGATGGACGAACGGCAGCGACAGGAACTGCTGCAGCAGGCTGCGCTCGACGGCGCGACACTCGATAGACTGCTGCACGATGACAGTGCGGCAACGATCGCCGCGCAACTGGAGGGCCTGCCGCGGGCGACCTACGAGTCGATGCTGACCGGTCTGCATGCCACTCCCGAGACGATCGAGCTCCTGCAGACGCTCAAGACCATGGGTTACACCATCGGGCTCATATCGTCGGCGTCATCACAGCTGGTCGACACGCTTGCCGCAAAACTCGGTATCGACTACGCCTTCGGTATCCCGTACGAAACCGACGACGACACCCAGGCCTTTACCGGATCGATCGCCTGTGAATTTTCGGGTATCAACCGTCAGTCGATCATTCTTGCGATTGTCAACAGGGAACGGATTTCAGCCGAAGAGGTTACCATTATCAATACTGGTAAACGGCAGGAGTTGACCGGGATACATCCGGTATTCAATCTGGGAGCGATTCTGGAACTGTACAACAAACGGGGAATCTCAAAGGAACTCCTGACGGCTGCAATCGCGAGTTTCGGTTTCATGCAGCCGTAAATTACCGCGCCATCACACGACCGACAAGGAACAAGCGTTGAAAACAGATCTTGCAATAGCCCGGGAAGCGACCCTGCGTCCGATTACCGATATCGCCAGGAACATCGGCCTTACCGGCGATGACCTCATCCCCTACGGTCATGCGATTGCCAAACTGCCGCTGGAACTGCAGCAGCGTTTCGCCGACCGGCCCGACGGAAAACTCATTCTCGTGACGGCCATGACCCCCACTCCCATGGGAGAGGGAAAAACCACCACGACCATCGGTCTCGGGCAGGCGCTCACCGCCATCGGGAAAAAAACCGTCATCGCCATCCGCGAACCGTCGCTCGGACCGTGTTTCGGCGTGAAAGGCGGTGCCGCGGGTGGTGGATACGCTCAGGTACTCCCGATGGAAGCGATCAACCTTCATTTTACCGGCGACATGCACGCCGTTACCATGGCGCACAACCTGCTTTCGGCGGCAATTGACAATCACCTGCACCAGAAGAGCGAACCGCAGCTCAATCCGCGCAAAGTCGTCTGGAAACGGGTGATGGACATGAACGACCGTTCATTGCGCAACATCATCGTGGGACTGCAGGGGCAGGGTACCAACGGCGTCATGCGGGAAGACGGATTCGAGATTACCGCGGCATCCGAAGTCATGGCGATACTCTGCCTCTCGACCGACCTCGCCGATCTCAAACGGCGTCTGGGTAACATTGTCGTCGGTTTCAACGATCTCTCGCAACCGGTCACCGCCGCGGATCTCGGGGTGCATGGTGCCATGACGGTACTGCTCAAGGATGCCATCGCGCCGAATCTGGTTCAGTCGATCGAGGGTACGCCGGTACTGGTGCATGGTGGACCGTTCGCCAATATCGCTCACGGCTGCAACACACTCATCGCCACCCGCATGGCGCTCAAACTCGCCGACTACGTGGTCACCGAAGCGGGATTCGGCGCCAACCTCGGCGCCGAGAAATTTTTCGATATCAAATGC
>JAFGHA010000258.1 GCA_016930275.1 Chitinispirillaceae bacterium | reverse complement strand
GCTATCGCCCGCGACCCGTTTCACGGACTGTTGCGGGAACGTCTTACCGCGCAGGGAATCAATATCGATCACGTGGTAACCTCACACGGGTACAACGGTATCTACTTCACCAGCAACCGGTTTCCCGAACAGAGGGAATATCTCGTTCACCGTCCGGGAAACGCGGCCCAGCAGATCGTTCCGTCGATGATCTACGAGGATCTCATCGAAAATTCACGTATTGTCTATGCGTCAAGTGAGCTGCAGTCGGTATCCAAAGCCGCGCGTCATACGATTTTCAAGGCGTTTCACTTCGCGCACAGCAACGATATCATGGTGGCTTACGACCCGAATCTCCGTCTGCAGCGCTGGTCCCTCGAAGACGCCAAGGAGAGTCTGTGGAGTGTACTGCCGCTTATCGACGTGATTTTCCCTTCGTCGCCCGACGAAACCAAGGCGCTTTTCGGGTATGAGCGTCCACTTGACGTCATCGGTTTTCTCTGGGATCGCGGCATTTCAATCGTCGTGGTGAAAAACGGCGCCGACGGCTGTCTCGTCGGGTATGACGGTAAAATAGAAGAGTGTCCGCAGGAAGCGGCGGATGAAACAATCGCCGACATCACCCTTATCGGCAGCGCCTTCTGCGGCGGCTTTCTGCACTGCATCGCCCGCGGATTCGATCCGTTCAGCGCCGCTCGCTTCGCCAATTCAGTAGCGCTCTTCAAGGGTATCAGGGGAGGCGGCATCGACTCGCTGCCCACCGGTGACGATCTTGCCGTATGACCGGTCAACGATGGATACTGGTAATTCCCCCCGAAGGTGCCGCCCGGAATGTCGCCCATCATACCGCCAACGCATTCCTGAAACTGCTCGGTCAGGATACTTTCAAAGTCGTTGATTCGGCTTCGTACCTGCATGCTTTCACGCAGCTGCTCCGCACCCCCGACGATTCGATGACCGTCGATCTTTTCAACCAGTCGCTCACGGTTACCACATTCAACTTTCAACCGACGCATCTGCTCGTTACCGCCCTTGCACCGGTTACACTGTTCACCCTGAACCTGATGCGCAAATACGGAATCAGGACGATTCACTGGTTTTTCGAAGACTACCGCAAAGCGACCTATTGGGAATCGGTGATCGAGGGATACGATCATTTTTTCGCCGTTCAAAGAGGTAACCTGCAAGAACGGTGTGCGGGCACCGACACGGCCTACTGTTTTCTTCCGACCGCATGCGCCTGTGCCGACATCCCGTATACCAATGGTAAACGACCGTACGATCTCGTGTTCATCGGACTTGCGAGTTCGTACCGTGCGTCGGTACTTGAAACACTCGCCCGCGGCAACCTGAGAATCGCCATTGCCGGAAGCGGCTGGAATCAGTACCACGGACCGCTTGAACCGATGATTGTCACGTCCTCATGGGTTAACGATGAACAGGCGTTCTCCCTCATGCAGCAGTCAAAAACCGGTATCAATCTCTCATTCGACAATCCCTCAGGACGTGAGGATGTTCAGATCAGTCCGCGGCTGTATGACCTTATGGCGGCAGGCTGTCTGCCGGTATCTGAAGATGTTCCGCTCCTTGAGATGGCAGCTCCGGGAGCACAGGTGAGCCGTTTTTCGACCGCAGATGAGGCGGTGGTCGTCGTTAAAAAACTTCTGGAAGGGTACTCTCCGCAGGATCACCGCATTGTTGAAAACCGGGCTCTTGTACTGAATCGTCACCGCTATGTTCACCGGATTGAAGAAATCATACGTGAAACCGGTTAAACGAAGAACTTTCCGGAAACCCGGAACCGGTCGGGTTATCTCCCATAAATAAAAAATGCGACATTATAGCCGCACTTTTTCTCTCCCTCAATGCTGTAAAACAGGTTCCTGTTACGGATTCAGCGCGAAACAGTAAAAACCTCCGTATCCACCACCACTTCCGATGATTGTCGCTCCGGGTGTACCGGCACCGTTCTGGATCAACTCGGTGCCTGCTTCGCATCCACCGGCAGTGAAACTGGAAATCCAATGCGAACTACTGGTACCTCCGAAACCACCCATACCTCTCGGCCAAGCTAACCCGCACTGCGGTTTCCCGCTGTTTTTATCAGTTGACGTCCAGTCATTGCAGGTGGCCGTAGAGGAATACAGTTTACCCTCGGTATTTGATCCGGTAACCATGTGGTGGTTATCGACCTCGGGAAGATTGGGATCAGGACGGTGATTCGGTATGCCATCCTCATTGGGCAGATCGTTCATGATAGCAGCATCGCCGTTCGCAGGACGGGCATTGATCAGATCAGCCTTCGTAGGCGCAAGCAGTCTTCCCACCCGGTCGTACCACGGTCCGTTTCCGACCCGGTCAATGGCATTGACCTGTTTTCCATTTTCATCCGCGGTAACACTCAGAAATGCACGCCACTGTTTCACCTTCGATCCCGGCATGCTCCGCTCGGCGATGCACTCACAGATACTGTCGGCACCTTTAAGTCCGGCACCGGGACCGGTATGTCCGAATCGAAAATCACCACCGAAGCCGTCTTCACTCCCCGAGAGGTCCTGCAGCGCGGCAAGACTGGTCACGAAGAAACTGAACTTATCAAGTGCCTGCATGGTCTCAAGCTTCACATTAACCTGACCTTCAAGCGTTTCGACAGCAATGGATTTTGTTATATAACCAGTCGCTTCCACCCTGATCGAATCAACCGTCGCCTGAATTTTCGCCAGGGTGTTCAATTCACCGGCGGCAGTTTCGGCACATTTCAATACGGTCGTGTAACTATTTCCCAAAGGCAGGTAGCGGAAGGTGGTGGAATGTTGTCCGACCAGAACGCGTAACGCAAGCATCTGTCGCGCGAACGAGTTGGATGCTATGGCATATCGGTACGAACCTGTAGGAAGGGTATGGTTGATTATCCGACGGATGAGGTTGCCCCGCATATCAAACAGCTCCATTTTCACCGGTGTTTTTTCGGTGATACTGAGATGAACGATACCTTTTTTCAAGGTCAGTGCTTCTACTGAAGGAACCATCTGTCGGGAGAGTACTCCTACATTTCCATCGAAAAGCGTGAAATTTCCATTCTGATCGGTGGTATCTTTCAGTTCGTTGGTCACCAGCGTGACAATCGCATTCCGAATGGCGCTACCGCTGCTGTTGGTGACTTTTCCCGAAATATTGATTGAATAAACCGATCCGATACCTCCAAGCAGCATGATGCAAAACACAGATACCCAACGATGCATAAAAAACTCCCCTTCCCCTCCAACAACCGATGCCGATTGTTACCGTTAATAACAAA
Source organism: Chitinispirillaceae bacterium (assembly GCA_016930275.1). Classification (GTDB taxonomy): domain Bacteria; phylum Fibrobacterota; class Chitinivibrionia; order Chitinivibrionales; family Chitinispirillaceae; genus JAFGNB01. The sequence goes on along the minus strand of JAFGHA010000258.1, from coordinate 374 downwards.
ATTCTAATTCAATTTTAATATAAGGACCCGATTCCGGAATTGTCTTGAATTATGTCACCATCCCGAAATTTGTATTCTCTCAAGAGAATATTCTTCAAAGGAATAGTAGCCCCTCCGTCAGGTTTCCGTATAGGTCTCCCGAAAAAAATGCGGCAAAGTAGAATTGCCGCACCAATTCACTATCCATCACCGGTAATTCCATTCTCAGGGAGTAAGTGCGAAACAGTAGAATCCACCGTATCCGCCCTGGGCTCCGATTATATCATTGGCACCCCCGAAATCACTGGTAATGTGTATACCGGGAAGACAGCCCCCGGCATCAAAACCGGATATCCAGTGCGAACCGTTGTTTCCACCCATACCACCTCCCATAT
>JAFGHA010000257.1 GCA_016930275.1 Chitinispirillaceae bacterium | reverse complement strand
TACCATTCACGGTAGAATTCATACTGCATCGGTTCAAGCCGGCAGGGATCGATCCGCTGTATCGCCATGAGCTTTTCGAACAGAACCTTGTTATCCTGTTCTCGTTTTGCTTTCTTGAATTGTACAAGAGTTTCAAAATACTTGGCTTCCCTGTTCGAAAATTTCGCATACTCAATGAACCGTTTCACTCCCGCAGCGCTGAGATGGCGTTTACCCTGCAATATTTTAACGAGATTTCCGGCATCAATGCCTGCTTTCCGGCCAAAGTAACGGTAGGAAAAGAACGGATATTTTTTCCTTCGTTCCTGATAATAATCTCTTAAAAAAGCAGTGTAGTCGGTATAGCAGAAAAGATCGATCATAGGTGATAGTAATATATTGCATCTTTGGTAATAAGGTATAAAAATATTCTATTTTTGACAACGATAATTATATAATTCATTTAAAAAAACAGGTTTTTAAGACATTAAGCTACTTTTTTTGACAACACCAATTACACTAGGCCGGAAATGGTGCGGGAAAACCGGGCGGCATGGAAAGGCTGTCGCGGAATTAGCCCGCATGGTACGGCTTTTTTCGAGCAATGATTTGGATTGGCTGGAATTTTCAATCTATTTTACAAAATTATTTCATCGTTCCCTGCGCCCCCGTCACATTCTCACTGAACGGAGGAACCATGCACGATGCGGAAAATGACAATCCGGAACTGAAACTTGCCTGGGGATTTCTGCAGGAAACAGCGGAGAACGTATTTCTTACCGGCAAGGCGGGAACCGGAAAGACCACCTTTCTTTACAACCTCAAAAAAAAGTCGCCCAAACGCATGGTCGTACTGGCCCCGACGGGCGTTGCCGCCATCAATGCGGGTGGTGTGACGATACACTCTTTTTTCCAGATGCCTTTCGGGCCCTGGATTCCGGGCAACAGGGCGCAACCGGACGCCGACGTACTACCCGGAAAGAGGCTTTCTTCGCAGCATTACAAATTCAGCCGTGAAAAGCTCAACATCATCAGAAGCCTCGACCTGATCGTCATCGATGAGATCAGTATGGTGAGGGCGGATCTGCTCGACGGCATCGATAGGCTGCTGCGGACTTTCCGCGACCGTGACAAGCCCTTCGGCGGGGTGCAGATGCTGATGATCGGCGACCTCCAGCAGCTCGCTCCCATCGTAAAGGATAACGAGTGGGAAATCCTCAAGCGGTACTACGACACCCCCTTTTTCTTCGGGAGCAGGGCCTTCAAAGGATCGTGCCATGTCGTCATCGAGCTTAAGCGGATTTACCGGCAGCGCGACCGGGAGTTCATCGATCTGCTGAATAGGATCCGTTACGGCGACGTGGGCCCCGCCACTCTTGCCTCTCTTAACAAGAGGTATATTCCCGGATGCCGCACCGACGCCGAAGGAGGCATAATCCTCACCACCCACAACCGCCAGGCCAGGGAAATAAACGTCGGCAGAATGGAGAAGCTCCCCGGTTCGTCCCGCAGGTTCACGGCTCTCATCGAGGGTGAATTTCCGGAATACTCGTATCCCACCGATCCGGAGCTGGAGCTGAAAGAGGGCGCCCGGGTCATGTTCGTCAAAAACGATTCCTCACCGGAAAAACGTTACTTCAACGGCAAGATCGGCACCATCGAAGCGATCAGAAACGACATCGTGTATGTCAAATGTCCGGGCGACGCCGGTGCCATCGCGGTGGAGCCGGAAGTCTGGCAAAACGTGAGATATGCACTCAACGTCGATAACGGGGAAATAACGGAAACCGTTGTCGGCACCTTTACCCAGCATCCCCTCAAGGCTGCCTGGGCCATCACTATCCATAAAAGTCAGGGGCTCACCTTCGATAAAGTGGTGATCGACGCGGGAGCGGCATTCGCCCACGGCCAGGTGTATGTGGCGCTGAGCAGGTGCAGGACGCTGGAGGGGCTGGTACTCACAGCGCCGATTTCTCCGCGGGTTATCATCAACGACGCTTCGGTCTCCAGCTTTACAGCCGCAATACAGGAGAAATGTCCCGACGAGAAGCGGCTCAGGCAGGCAGGCGCCTTCTACCGGCAGACCCTGCTGCTTGAACTGTTCGATTTTTCCCCTCTTCAGCGGAGTATCGGTTCCCTGCTCAACCTGATAAGCGAAAACCGGGGGAACCTTTTCTCCGACCTTGTCGCGTCGATCCAAACGCTCGCCGTAAATGCAAAACGGGAGTTATTCGACATAGCGGAGAAATTCACCGCGCAGGTCGACTCTTTACTTGAACACAATGCCGATGTCGCCTGCAATGAGCCGCTTCAGGAACGGGTGAAAAAGGCAATTCCCTGGTTTCTGGAAAAGATAGATTGTTGTATCGAACCTGTTCTGCGGGCAGCCGATAACATAGATATCGATAATAAAGAGACAAGAAAATCGATTCTCAATTGCCTGAATCGGCTCGATCGGGAGCGGGCGAAGAAAAGGGCTTGTCTGGAGGCGTGCCGGGAGGGGTTCAGCGTCAGGGCGTATTTGCAAGCCAGATCCAAAGCGGCCATTGAAAAACCCGCGGTCAGGAAAAAATCAGCGGGCCAGGAATGCGTTGATTTTAGCAGCCCGAATCCCGCTCTGAATAAAAAGTTGAAGGCATGGAGAGCTGAAAAGGCTTCCTCTCTGAGTGTTCCCGAATTCATGATCTTACACCGCACAACTTTGATGGAAATCTGCTCCCGGCTTCCCTCCTCTCTGAGGGAGCTCAAGGCGGTAAAGGGAATTGGGAAACGAAAAATGAAGGAATTCGGGGCGGAAATTCTGGAATTGGTACGAGGCTTTCGTGAAGAGAACGGACTGCCGTGTGTTGCCTCGAAAGAGCCGGCGGAGGAAAGTCCGTCGACTCCCAAAGTAAACACAAAACAGGTTACGCTCGACCTTTTCGAATCGGGTAAATCGCTCAAGGAAATCGCGGATCACCGGGGGCTGGCCCTGTCCACCGTGGAGGGGCACATCGCGCATTTCATCGCTTCGGGCAGGGTCGGGATCAATCAATTCATGCCTCCGGAAAAGGTTTCGACCATCAGCGAATACTTCCTGACCCATGATTCCAGGGAACTGGCTCCTGCGAAAAACCATTTCGGCGATGAAGCGACCTACGGCGAACTGAGGATGGTGATTGCTCATATGGGTTCCGCGGAAAGCGAGATTATGGAAACAGCCGAAGGCTGGACTCCTTACGCTTAAGGAATAGTATGACAGTGCAACGACGTATGCGGATTTCGTAGCCGGCCGCAATAGGAAATGAATTTTTAGAGGTCCCCATAAGTGACTTTCAACTGCTCGTAGTACTGCGCAGAGGTGAATCCGGTCGAAGGCCCTTTTGCGCCCCAACTCGTTACCGCATAATAATGCATCGATAGACCGTCGGTAATCGAGTTGATCTTACGGCGCATCATGGTATCCATCCAGCTAGTCATCTGCGTTGCGCTTCCAGCGGAATCATGGTTGGGGTTGAGCAGCATCCGTTACGTGCTGATGTTTACCTTTTAAACTATTTCCACATTACCAAAGCATCGCTGTTTTTCTGATTCAGATAATTCAATCTGATCCAATCCGGCGTCCGGGCGGTACTGCCGATCCGAACTTCGTCAATTTCTCCGGTGAAAGATGCCGTACCGTCAAAGAAAGACTTCCCTCCGATAAAACCCGCTTCAGGACTAGGAACGGGTGTTTCCGGAAAGTCACAATATTTCCTTTTGTCATCGATAAACAGAGTCATCACACCGGATTGAAACATGCCGGCGATATAATGCCAGCCGGTATCAGTTATTCTTACATCGCTCTCAAGAAAGAAAAACAGGCTTGTCCCGAACCCGACCCGAAGTTGGATGGTGCGTCGGCTGCTGCAAAAAAGTGAATAACCGGTGATGACGCATTCGTTAATAGCTTCTTCACAGAAGGAGTATTTCCCGGTTATATTGAATGAATCGGGGCTGTTTTCATTAAAACGGACCCAGCAGCTGATGGTAATAGTTCCGTGATAATCAAGATTCGTCGCATCCGGTAATTCGACATACGCTTCCTCGCCGCCGAATTCCAGTGCCCGGCCGACGGCACCGCTCACCACCCTGATGTCATTTCCCACCAGCGTTCCGTGGCCGCTGTTGCCGGTCCTGTCCCTGAGTGCATCGGCACCTGATGACGGGTCTTCATTCAAATGCCAGACGCCCTGAAAGCCGTTCGCCGTATCGAATACCGTTGCGCCGTTCGAGGCGTTATCGACGGTGGGATTGCCCCAGAACATCGTGATATACTGCGAATCGGAATTTGCCCGAACCGTATCCACCTTCACCCAAACTTCGGCGATGCACGAATCGGCGTCCCAGCGCTCAATTTCAAACGGAAGCGGTACGCCGTCTGAGTTCGCGAACAACAGGTCCGCTCCGTTCCCGAATGATTGGCCGAACGTGAAGTTTTGCCTTGTCAACCGAAGAAGTACCGGAAAATCGGTTACGTTGTTCTCGATCGAAGCTCCCGACGACGTTGTGTTGAGATAAATCATCCGGGAATATTTCCACTCCGCATAGAGTATGTCAACGGAGCCGCCGGCGGCGACCTGAACGTTGTTCCTGATTACGCGAACTTCATCACTGCCCGTTTCAGCATAACAAACCGCCGCGATACGGGCAGCCGGCACCGAGTCGAGTACGGCGGAACCGCTGGTGCGGTCCGGAAAAGAGTAAATGGTCGTACCCGGAATGTAAAAATAACCGTCCTGAAAGCTGCCGTCATCAGGCAGGGAAACGGTGATCGAACCGGGTATTTTCAACGTGTCGGGCGGAAGTTCGGTTTCATTCGCAGCAACAATCACGCTGTCTGAATACGCCCGCGTCCTGTCGTGAAGATGAATCGACTGGAGTGTGTAGCTGCCGGGATCACACAAAAAGAAGTAATTACCTGAAGTGTCGGTAGTATCCAGCAGAACGGGATCGCTGCTTTTATTCGGATCATAGTCTTTCGGCAGAAGGATAACCTGCACATCGGATTGACGCCCGCCGGATACATCGACGATGCATCCGCATATTTTTCCATTTCCGGTTTCCGAACCGCTGGTACCGGACACTATGCCGGTTGAACATGTCAATGCCGTAAAAACAGGCAGAGCCAATGTCGCGAAAGCGACAGATTGATGCAGATTCACAGGAAGGCATTTATTTCTTTTCATCATCGAACCTGTTGATTTTTCTCGTTTTCTTCAGATTGGTCAGCGGGAACATCTGAAAATTGACCTGGTATACGTTTCCGGGATGGGAATCAATTTTAACGATTTCCAGCAGTCGTTTGCGGAAAAGCTGCAGTTCCTGTTTCATCATCGCAAATCCGTTGTCGGAAAGGGTAACCGAAAGGCTTGATATATCACGATACTCAGGCGGAATCCGATCAACAGCCTCCTTTGCGCGGTCGAGCATGGCCTGATGGAATGTCCGTACCGAAAGGTCCTGTACCTCGTCACCGGTTGTAATAAAACGATCGGCCTGAATGATTTTTCCTGAATCATTCCGCTTGAGCAGCCCGAGATTTATAAGGAGTTTAACAGAGTTTCTCGCTTCGCTTTCGGTGATCGGAGGCGAGAGCAGCGCGGCCAGTTTCCGGTAAGCATAGCGCTCGTTTTCATCAAATGCATAAAATCCCAGCAGTTCCCGTATCGCTTTATGATACCAGGCGCGTAAGTGTTCGAATTGAAGTTCACTGATCCTGCTGATCTGATAGGGTTTCCGCAGCTCCGAAAGAGCGGTGAAACAGCGTGTTTTTTCGGCAACCGTTTTTACCTGATCGAAATTAACCAGCAGTTCAAAATACGCCGCCTCTTCAGCGGAATGGTGAAGTGCTTTCGAAACCTTTTCGATACTTGATTTCCTGAGATTCCTTTTTCCCTGAATCAGCAATTGCAGGAAGTTCGGCGTAGAAAAGCCGGCTGATTCCGAAAACTTCCGGTAAGTGAATGATTTTGAAGCGTTTTTTTTGAAGGAATAGTAATCCTGAAGGTATTTTCTGTATTCTAAATAAATGTAAATATTAACGCCCTTGTTTTCCATAACTATAATATAACCACAATTTTATGATTGTTTATACTAAATTTATGTATTCTTCATAATTGTATCATATATAAGGTGGCCGGTTTTTCGATGCAAACGACACTCTACAGGAAAGTAAACAGCCCGCGATACAGTATCCGTTTTTCTGTTCGCAGCACCATGACACCGGTGCGGGGAACAGCGGCGTCAGGAGTTAAACGGACTGTTCCATCGGTTGCATGACCGCAAAGATCGGCAACCAATCGACCGTGCAGCGTATACAACTGAATACGTAGATCAAGATCCGTCTTATCCGGCAGGAGAACGGATACACCGCTGTTTACGCGCAGTACCTGTATCCGAGAAACGCGCCGTCTCCTATGCTGCAGATTCCCTGCAGTTGCCACAATGCCGTTGTTTGCCTTCGCATGCAGAAAACAGGAGGCGCAGGACAGTTTGCATCTGCGTCGACCGGCGCGGTTCTGTTCAACGATGGTCAGGGTGGAATCTTTCACTATGTCAACAACCGCGACATGACCGGTCTCCGCGCTGGCACCGCAGACTCCCGGTGCAAAAACAATCACATCTCCATGAACGGGAACGTCGGTTTTTACCAGTCCTTCGGGAATTCGCGCATCACACCAACTGCCTGCATTCCCGTTTGGGACGGATTCGACTCCCCATACGAACTGCAGATACCGGCATGCGTACTCGGTGCATTGATACCCGCCACCCCATTGCGTCCGTTTCCACCCGTCCTCCCTCGTGCTGCGGGTATCGACACCGTTGTTTGAGTAGACGCTGCCGTCCGATGCGCTGCACTGCTCATAGGCGGGAATACCGTCAACATATCGTTCATCCGGCGGAACTTCATCGCATATGTTTTCAGCGACGGCTCTGAAATAAATTACCGAATATAGGATGACAATCACGGTTCGACAGTAACCGGCCATGCAGCTCTCCTTTCACTTAATTTTCATAAAGAAGCTCGAACGTTTTTTGGAGCCCGCCGATCTTCACGGTGACAATGTATAATCCCTTCGAAAGTTTCCCGGGTGAAAGAAGATGATTTCCGGGACGCATCCTGCCGTCAATTATACAGCGAACGAACTGTCCTCGGGAATTATAGAGTGCGATTTTTACGGGCTTCACCGCGCTTGCCGCCGGGATTATGAAAAGAATCCTGGATCCGGCAGGCACCAGGTCGCAGCAGGCCGACGAAGTCGCACCCGTTAATAAATCCGTGCCGGTCGTCTGTCCGGTGATCCTGAAATCGTCGATACAGATGTCGCTTGCCCGGTCGGCGCCGGTGACGCCGCAGAAGCGGAAACCGACGCGATTTCCCTTGTAGGTCATAAGATCGAGTTTCTGCTCAATCCATTGGTCGCCCTGGTTGCCGGAGACCTTCAGCGCGTCGTTTTTCCAGACGCCGTCGACGCACACATCGAGCGATAGTGTGCCCATGGTGTTGGTTTTGCTGAACAAATGCGTCCAGAAGGACAGCATATATGAACCGTTGTTCAGATTGAAGTTCGGAGTTGCAAACTCCGCCTTTTTTTCCGGAGAGTTTGTGCCGGATGCTTCAATGTAAAGATACTTTCCATTTCCGGTCGTTTTATCGCCTTGAGGCCCTGTATCGGGACGGGAAGGAGTCGGTCCTTTCCAGACAAGCCAGTCGAGGACATCACCCGTATCATTGCTCTGTGCATATTTCAGCGGTAAAACGGTAGAGCCGGAATCCAGAGTATCGAACGTTTGATAATAAGGGGCGGCAAGCAGGTATTCGGGTATGATACTGAAGGTGCCGCTGGTATCCCAGAGTGCGGATGAGTCAACACTCGTCACCCGTATCTGATAATCCGTTCCGGTTGCATCACTGCCGGTCGGCGTCCAGTCGTAGGCGCCCGAAGCGGCATCGGTCGCGGAGGACAGGGTCGATACCGGTTTTCCGCCCTTGTAAAGGTTTATGGCAACCTTACCGGCGATATTGCTGCTCCACCCGATACGGCAGACCTTACCCTGTTCGACCTGTTCATTTTTTCCCGGAGCGGTGACACTGAGTATCGGCATGCTGACCATGGTCTCGATCGCCGGATCGCCGAAGTGGTGAAACTGCCATCCCATGGTGGCTCTGTCCATGGTGCTTGGAATGCCGGCCCAATTGATGTAGCACCGGGGAACGCTGTCGTAGTTAACGGCATATATATACGCCAGACCGTTTTTGGTGATTTTTTTGTTGATAATCGCGTCAGGGTATCCCTGGCAGAGCACATGCTGCCCCTGGTACGAAGTACCGTGAGCGGCGATCATGGTGGCCGGCCCGTGCGTATTTCCCACCGCGGCGGCAGCAACGCAGTTCCGATCGAAGGTCCCGGTTTCACAGCAGCAGTTCAGTACAAACGGGAATACCGTATTGGTCATGGAGGCGAGATCTCTGGTGCCCCAGCCGAACTCCTGTCCGGTGGTGAAACCGTGTCCGTTGTACAGGTTGAACCAGCAGCCCTTGTTGAATTGCTCCACGGCCTTCTTCGCTCCCTCGGTCATCACTCCCGTCGAATAGATAGAGGCGGTCCATCCGGAGTTCGACGGGAAATATCGGGATACCACCTCCGCGACCACTTTATCGCAGTGATCCTTCGGCAGGTTGCCCATCTTTTCATTGTTACCCCCCTGCCCCAGCACCACCTTCGGTCTTGTCGCGAGACCTTCCTCGGTGGAAATTGTCTTATTGACGACAGCGGCAATCTGCGCGGTGTTCGTTACGTAAAAAAGGCCCAGGGAGATATCAGGCTGGGGTTTTTTAGCGGAAGAGGAGACTTGCGAGGCGACGTAGTAATTAAAGCTTTTCCACCCTGTCTTGTTCCACGACGGAAACGTCGGCTGATTTCCGACCAGCAGGCAGAATGCCGGCTTTTCGTTGCGGATAAAGGTGCGAAACGCGTCGATGGTCGTACCGCCCACTTCATCGGTGCCGACTACCTTTACATCATATAACCGGGACCGGTAATCGACAAATTTTTTCAGTTCCGCGGCGTCTTTATATATCGGCAGGGCGAGGATAAGGTACTTTTCCCTTGCCGCGAAAGGTTCGGGTGCGGCGTATGCCAGGTTGGCGTAGGTTGCCCGCATGACCCGGTCGAACGCCTCCGAGTTCCAGGAATGAAGCACCTGCGGCTTGTCCATTTTCACTGCGACGGTCATCTGTTTTACGACGGTGACCGTATTAGTCGCCGCATCGTAGCTCATGGGTCTGATGGTCACGGTGATCGATTTCTGGCCGCGATAGGTATACACATGCGTTACTGATGCGTATGGCGCAGGCACTCTTTTGGCAAGCGTTTTCGCCGGCTCGTAGCTTGCCGGATTGTAGGCAAAGGGTATTTTCCCTTCGGCGCTGTAACTTCGGGGCGGTTGCATCGGATACAATTTTCCTCCGATCGGAATTTCTCGGGTAACGACATCTGTTACTTCCAACCGGAGCTCATCGTTTTCAAGGGCGAATTCAATATCGCTCGAAAGGAGTGCGGGATCTCCCTCGGCTCCTTCGAAGTTGAATCCATAAAGATACGCTCTTACAAAAGTCTCGTTGACCCGGACTCCATCTTGAGTGACGTCACTGACCGTCTCGCTCTGCAGCAGCGGATCGCTCAGATTCAATTGGAGCCGGTACCCGTCCCCGACCGGCTGCAGTTCGTACGGAGGGACGGCAAACAGTATTCGAGCGGTCAGTATCACAAAAAGTGCTGACCGGCGCAACGACGTCTTCATACAAGCTCCTTTATTTTTTTGTATTCTAAATTAATGCATAAAATTATCTTTATCTCATCCATGATGATTAATATAGTAATTTATTTAGAGTTTGGTAGGGTATTAATGAATATTTTGTATTCTATAATATTGTAAAAATGACGACTCGGTTACCCCGTGGCGGAATCGCCACGATGGAGAGCTTTCAGGAAGGTGGTTAAGCGTTGGTAGTGCAGGTTTATGCGCAGCGTCGAATTGAAATACTCAATCCTTGCCTTGAGAAGGCTGATATCTCTGTGATTTGTATTGGGTCTGCCTCCGCCCATACCATTGAGTGCCACGCCTGCCGGGGAATGACGATACACTCCGTGGAGCGCACCGCCGTAACCTACCCATTTTCGTTCAAAACTGCATGAAGAATTCCCGGGATTCCGGAGGAACCCAGGTACTGCTGGCGCCGGGGTCTTTATACTTTTCAGCGCCGGAGTGGGTTCCGTTGTTGGTACAGATTCTTACAGGGTATCCCTCATCGCACCCTTCGAATTCATAGCAAAAGTGCGGGCCGCTTTGCCAAACCGGAAAATCATCGTCCCCGGGAATGTCGCACCCGTTGTTCCTGGCCTTCTCCAGGGCGATGTATTTCCCCCCTTCATTTCTTGACGCGTTATTGATCCATCGACAAGTCTCATCCTGCAAACCGTGGATTTGCATCCAGGCGATAGGTTCTTTCAGTTTTGGATTGGGGAGCCAAATGTTGTAGTTTGCGGGTGCGATTCCCACGCACGCACGGATTTTATCCTGATGATTCGTAGAGAGTGAATATGTGTACATGCCTCCAAAACTATAGCCTATCGCGAAGACCCGGGTGATATCGATACAAAGGTTATTCTCAGCATAAGCCAGGATATCGTCAAACAAAGCGTGGTCTACTTGCCCCCAAGACCCATTTAAACCGCTGGCCGCCACGAAAACAGCGGGTATTTTGGCTTTATTGGCCTCTGTCTTTAATCCGTAGTAGTTGTTTTTGGCCATTGCGTCGGCGTTACCGTTTATCCAGTGCGAAACGTAAAAGAAACGGTGGGCTGTATTCGGATCGTAATTGGTGGGAATGTCAATTATATATTCGCGATCCCGACCACCGCTTCTGATGGTTTTCTTGCCGCTGGTGATTCCCTGAGGCTTTCCGCAGCCGGCGCTCTTAATGGGAGGGTTTTTAAGGCCTCCCCATCTGTCGCCAGTCTGCAAGGTCACGTTGACAGTCCCGCTGCAAGAGGAAAGACCCACGGTTTTCACCGCATACCCGGCGGCTGTAACCCTGAGGGAATCGACATCCGCCGCCGCTTTCGAAAGGGGCGCCTCAACGATGGAAACGGCTTTAGTCATGGAACTGCCCGAAGCCCCTCTCGATCCCATGGCAAGATACCTGAAGATCAGCGTTTCATCCCCGATGGAGGCGTGGATTATACGCATTCCACACGGCGGGGCCGCTCCTTCATCGAGGTTACAAGTATGGAAGCCCGCAGTGGCATTCGGAATACTGCTTCTTTTCAGCATATTTCCATGCAGGTCATACATTCTTACTTCGATGGTTCCGGAAACATTGAGCCGGATCCGTAGCATAGAACCTACTATCATCGTACAACTTTTCCGCAACGAGCCAGGACGATTCACATCTACCGTCTGGTCAAAGGCGTACATCCCATCGGCGCCGGTGGTATCTTTGAGCCCGAGTTTTACCAGCTCAACAACCGCTCCGGTTACTGCCTGATCGGAATCATTGGAAATCTTGCCGCTTAGTTTGACAGACTGGGCGGCAACAGCAGTTAAAAACAAAAGTACCGCCAATTTTGCCAAGTTGTTTCTCATAATCGTCTCCTTTATGCGTATAAAAGTTTCCCCGTCCGGTCATTGAACCGCCATACTACTACAAATCATCCCGGTCAATGATTTTTTATGCACTACCGCTTATCTGATTACATTGACATTTTCATAATACACATTCTCGCCGGAAACCACTTTCATGAGATAATGGCCATTTCTAATCTGGTGTACGGGCAGTCTGAATTGTCTGGAACCGGAACCTGAAACCAGTTTATGTTTCAATACATTTTTCCCGTCTACCGTATATAGCTCCAATTGAAACGTTGTTCCCGGGCTGTAGTTTTTAATCAAATTTGTTGCAGGATTGTATTGAATTCGGCGGACCGGTTTTGTTTCTGATTGCACCGATACAGCATCGGTACAAATCAGAGAAAATTCATCCATCGTGCAAGTGCCGCCTCCCGTATTGGACGCGCTCACCGTGGCCTTCCCGGTTGAAATTTCAATACCCGGTATGCTTACCTCCGTCCAACTGCCGACATTGGAGGATTTCTTCATTTCAGAGCCGCCGAAATCGGATATGGAAATTTGGCCATTACCCTTAATCCAGGCTTTCAATTCATAGGTACCGTCGGGTATATCGGCTATGGTCGAGTTTTCGGGTATTCTTTGAGTCGCCTTCGCGTTCGAACCCAGGCTCAGGCAGAAATTGCCAGCACCGGAAGAACCCTCGGCATTCCGGTCATTGCCTTCCCATCCTATAACAGAGCTTACCGTAATTCGGTCAGCTTCAAAACAGGGATTCAATATATGATTGTTTTGCGGCCCGATTTCCCAGGTACCTTTAACGGCGTCAATTGACCACTGAGATAATGAATTGAATGTGCATGTTGTGCCCTCAATGGTAATCGGGCACCACTGGTTGTACCCTATGCCGTTACCGGCATTGTTACACCATCGATCGCCACAGTAGATAACGGTGGTATCTTCGGTGCCGTT
>JAFGHA010000256.1 GCA_016930275.1 Chitinispirillaceae bacterium | reverse complement strand
TCGTCCACCCGAACGATGGGCTCCAGCGCTTCGTCCTCCTCGCCTGCACGATAGGCGGCACGCACAGCTTCGGCCATAGGGTACTTCGTATCGCTCATTTGGTCTCCTGTCTTTGGAATTGTCGTCCTGTTGCGATCCCTTCGAAATTGCTGCGAGACGTTATTACACCACTACTTAGGGGGACCAGATGGGATCAATTGATAGGTAGAAGAAAATAAGTATCCAGAGAGATAAAATGCAAGATCGGTGGAATAATTTGTATAACGCGGACCGCCAGAAAGCGTCGCGGATGGTTTCCCATGACACACGGCAAAGCTTTCCCAAATGATTTTTACGATCAGAAGATCGGCAACACAATGCAATTGGAGAATTGATAATTGCTGGGCGGGATTAAAAGGAAACAGGCTTGCAGGGTAGGGATCGAATGTTGTATAACGGGAGCCTGAGGCCTGAAAAATGGTGAAATGTGACGCAGATCACACCCGTCATCCTGCTCCGTGATCTATATTGTTTATTCAAACTGATTGAAATTCACTATCGCCGAGAAGCTGCCCGACACCATGAACGCCCGAAAATGCCCTCTTGTAACCGCGGATTTTGAACTGATTGAACGGTTTTTAAGGGCCATGCCGCTGCATGAACTGGTGTATTACACCGAACAGCTTTTCAGTCAACTCACTTCCTCCGAAAAGGTCGCCTATGATATCAACCGCTACTGTTCGTCTTACTCCGATCATGAGGGCAGAATACGGTTTGTCAGAACCTTGATTGATCGGTCGGTCGTTTCCATGGTACATGTACCGCTCTCATACCGGCGGGATCCGCGACTGATTAATCTCCTCCGACCGAAGGCCTACGACTATTTTATTCCTGTCGCACAGGAGATGAGCAGCGAGGCTGCTGCTCTTACCGATGCCCTCGAAACGGCGCCGGAGAGTTCGATGACCGTCAGCAACCCGCGATGGGAGCATTCGGATGAGAAACGCAAAGAGAAGTCTCCGGCGATTGTCGTGGCTGGAGATGCCATCGCGCTGATGGTCGATATTACCGGGTATCCGGAGGGCGCGCCGGTGACGTTCGACATCTTCGATGCGTGCAGCGATCCTTCCATGAGGATCGATACCGTGAAAGGAAAGAACGAGGGCGGTACCGCGCGCATCACGTGGACCGTTGCCGACCCGAACGAACGGAGAAAGGAGCTCAAGCTCGAGTTCGAAGGAAGTGCACGCAGCAAGAGCAGCGGGAAAGCGCCGATCGATATCGCAACAAACGTATACCGGGTGGAACTCATCGACGAGGAGGGGAACAAACTCGAAGGGGTCAAGGTGGTATTTACCGTGGCGGGCGAATCGGCCGAGGTGCTCACCGATAAAGAGGGTATCGCCGAGCATCCGGCCAAGGATCCGTTGGTGAAGGCGGAGGTGCAGGTGGAGTGGGAGGAGGGGAGTGGCGGATAAGAAAATGCAACGACGGAAACAGCCCCCGTTACTCTTAATGTTGAAGAAACAGTCGAGGAATTCCCCAAAGGATATGAGGTGTTACTAGTGGATGGAAATGGTGATCCGATCGAAGGCATAAAGATGTGTTTCAACGTAGCTACTGAAGAAAAGACTATCGCAACTGATGGTAAAGGTTGCGCTTTCTTGGCTGCGGAAGAAGGCGCATCTACCGATACGGCTGAGGTCGAAATCGTGTGGGAAAACTGATGTCTGCTTTTCCCCTCTCTCATTATCTGCATTGTCAATCTTGTTGCCCAGGGTGACTTACGAAGCTGTAGAAATCGACAATAAATATATTGTGTACAAGACGTTAACGGTTTAAAACATGTATCCGTAAGTTATAGAAGCAGAAATGTTGCATTCTTTACAAATACTTCAACGAGGATTAGGCAGATGGCTGCAGATACGATGAACAGTAAGAGAAGTGCTGAGAATGAAAATGTCCTTAAAGTGGCAAAAAACAAGCAGGGTGAACCGATTACCATTCAGATCGGTAAAACCTATTCAATAAAAGTCGTGAGTGTTGAAAACGGGCAATGCGATCAGTGTGGTGAACGGGGACCGGCAAAGTACGAAACTGATGAGGATGACCCGGACAATCCATTTCCACCATTAATTTATAACGCCCCCTCATCTCTCGAAAAGAAAAGGCAGAAAAGACCGGCTGTCGGCATGGCTCAGCAGTTACTTAATGATTTTATCGTTTGGCTACGCCTTGGGGGGTGGAAATTGACTCCCGGTTCGTATGACAGTGTTGCCGCCTATTTAAATGAATTGCCGGAATTGATTAAAGTCGATTGTTGGTTCGGAAAGAATACCGAAACGGCTACAAAGCTTTTTCAGTCATGGCATGGGAATCTTAAAGTCGATGGAAAAATCGGACCGAAAACTTGGAAAGAGTTGATTTTGTTTTCGGATGCCTATTCATTACTTTATGATAAATCGTATCCCGAACCACGGACACCGCCGGATGCGCCGGATTTATATGCAGTTCCCGGACTAGGTAGTCCGGATGATTCACCGGTACTGCTGGCATCAAATGATCCACTGTTTCTTCCTGTCGCCGATTCGGGAACCGCAAAGGTATGTTGCGCTAAAATGTACAGCAAAGCCAAAAATTTTTCAGAACTTGTTCAACTGGTAAAAGATGCGGAGGT
>JAFGHA010000255.1 GCA_016930275.1 Chitinispirillaceae bacterium | reverse complement strand
GCGAATGATACCCTGACTTCGACCGAACGTGCCTACACGAACCAGGAATACGGACAGTTGATCGAAGAAATCGATCGTATCGCGGAAGTTACCAATTACAATGGTATGAAGCTGATATCCACCTCCGGTACCAATGCCAACGAACGGTTCGGTCTCGGCGGCACCGGCGGCACCGGAAGTGCACTCTGGATCGATGCTAACGATACCGTCGGCCAGGACAGTATCACCATAACCATTGATACTCTTTCAACGACTGCACTTTCCGTCAATGGCGCCGACAACCTGGGGACGTCAACCCTTACCTCTCAGACGGCAGCGGTTGCCTCGATTGTGGCACTTGATGAGTCGATCGACAGTGTGAACACCATGCGGTCCAACATGGGTGCGTTCATCAACCGGCTCGATCATGCGATCAACAACCTCATGATTTCGAACACGAATCAGCAGGCTGCCGAATCACTCATCAGGGATGTTGACTTTGCTGAAGAGACGACACAGTTCACCCGGAACCAGATTCTCACTCAATCAGGTACGGCGATGCTGTCTCAGGCAAACATGCTGCCGCAGGGAGTACTCCAGTTGCTCCAGTAATCAGTCGGTAGTCTGGTTTTTTTGAAAGAGGCGGAAAAGTTTCCGCCTCTTTTTTTTGTTCTCGGACCCCGCCGGATTGACCAGAATCCCGGTATCTTTATGGTTTGTTTTTAATCCGATAGAGCGGGCAAGATGTTGAATCGTTAACGGATATGGCGTTTGGTTCTACAAGGCAGGTGCCGAAAATTTAAAACTGGTTCAAAAAAGTTGTTAAATTTTTGATTTTGATTAGAGTGTATCCCGGACAGGAATTATTTTGCATATATATAATATGTCCGGACCACACTTTCACTTTCATGCAGATCAGTCTGGCGCCAGTGTTTAGAGAATGACTGTTTTGTGAAAGTTATTCGGAATATTCCGGAGTAATCCGTTTTTTTTGCTTATATTAGTCAGAAATTGCGAGATCTGATTGGATAGGCACTTCAATCTCCGGTTACACAAAACGGGTCACATCCCTGCTAGGTGAGGTTTCAGGCGCAAACAAACGGGCTTCGACGATCTCTCCTGTGTAAGAGGACATTCAATAATGTTTCTTGGACATTTTTATTCTGGTGGATACCCGCGTCAGAACGTTATCCGAGGAAAGTGAAAGGTAATTTTATGCGTTTAAGCGTTCTTCTGATTTTCATATCGCTCGCCGCTCAGACAGGTTTTGCACGAATTGGCACCAATGCGGTCAGTGCAGAGAAAAACGGACGTGCGCATTCAGCCATGAATCCTGAAGTTAGCCGGGGAGATACTCCGTCATCCGGTAACGACGAACAGAAAACAGTACCGATCGAAGAAAATTCCATGGTCGATGGAAATCGCTTTGAAATGGTTCTGGCGCTGGATGATTCCAAGGCTTCCGATAAGGTGGTTGCCAAAGAGGCGGGAAAGGTTGTTCCGGCAACGCAAACCACCGACGCTGAAAAACCGGCAAAGGGAAAGGGACCGGTATCCTTCATTTTCGGGCGGGCGATCAACACCGCTCCAAATGCCGAAGAGAGATGGCTGCCGGCGGTTATCGAGGCGATTCTGGAATTCAAGCTCGCGGCAATTGACGAATTCAGGATGGTCAGTCCTGATACGATAGGAAGACGTCTTCCTGCCCATAGGGATTTTCGTACGGTTCCGGAAGGAGAGGATTACCTTTCTCTGGGAAAAAAACTGGGTGCGGACTACGTCGGCATCCAGAAGTTCGAGGTCGGAAGAGACAAAAGTGTGTTTTACTATATGGAAATCATGTCGGTGTCCCAGAAAACACTCGTTTCCACGGTTGAAAGAACTTTCAAACTTAAGAAACTCGGTACGGAACTCGATGAAATCATCAATCTGATTCTTAAAGAATTCAATATTACTCCCAAACGTGAACTCGCCCGTTTCATGAAAATCCCCGCGATCGATGAGGACCTCAGAGGAGCCCGTGCATTCGGTGAATGCATTGTCGCCGAACGGTTCAGTAAAACCACCGATTCCATGCAACTGGGAATCGATTATCGAACTATCTGTGAACGGCAAAGGAATTTTCTCGCCGCCTACTATCGTGCGGGATTCTTTTTCATGGCGATCGGAAAATACGCCGATGCCGCTGAGGCTTTCAATCTTCTTTTTCTCAGCGTTCCTGAATATCTGCCGGTATACGTGCCGCTTGCCCATGCTTTCCGGAAATCCCAGCGGTTCGAGGACGCCATACGTATCGCGCTGCTGGGTGATAAACGGGGAATTCTGCTCTCGGAGTTGACGCAGGAAAAAGCGCTCTCCTACCTGGATATGGGAAAACAGAAGGAGGCGCAGGAGGCCTATCGGCAGGTACTGCAGAAAAATCCGGACGATCCGTACGCGCTGCTCTTTTATTCGAAGTTCTACAATGACACCGAAAATCCGAAAGCGGCGCTGGAGTTCGCCGACCGGCTGCTCAAAGCGAACGAGCATATTGGAAACGCCAGCCTGGAAAAGGGACGCGCGCTCGTGAAGCTCAAACGGACGCAGGAAGCCGTGACTGCTTTGACGAAAGCCACGGAACTGCTGCCTGGTGAGATTGAACCGGTCATTTATCTCGGTGACGCGCAGGCATCGGTGGGAGAATATGATCAGGCTCTGGCAATGTATGAACAGGTGCTCCCGAAAGCCGGTGACAACGTGAATCTTTACCTGCGGGCCGCTGCCGCTGCCGAGAAATCAGGCAAACGCAAGAAGGCGATCGAACTCCTGAAGGGCATCGAATCACGCTTTTCCAATCATCCCGATCTCCAGCGTGAGCTGGGACTGCTCGAACTTGCCGAGGGGGACAGCGCACGGGCACGGGTGCATCTTGAAGCCGGATTACGCTCCAAGACCGAAGATGAACGGGTACTCACCGGTCTCGGGTGGATCTACGTGAATTCAGGACAGTACGATAAAGCCGCTACCATGTTCAACAAGGCGCTCCCGCTGGTGAAGGATAAAAACCAGTGTAAGGTCGGATTGGCGATGGTATACATCAAGAAAGGTGATACCAAGAAGGCCGCTGTACTTATTGAAGAGGTCTCCGCCGCGAAACTGTCGATTCCCGGGATCAATGGAATGCTTGGTGACGCGATGGCGGCCAAGGGAGAGAAGAAAAGCGCGCTTGTTTACTACCGCAAGGAACGGGCTCTTGGTACCAAGGAAAAGGTGCTTCAGAAAAAAATCGCCGATCTTTCGTATGAACTTGAATACGCGAAGACTGCCCGCAGTGAATATGAGCAATTTATAAAAATGGGTGGCGGCGGAGGTACCATTTTTTACCGGATGGTCACTCTTTCGCTTAAACTCAAGGATGCCGGCGGGGCCAAAGAGTATATGGAGAAAGCGGTGAAAGCGGGCGATACCGATGCCGCGACCTGGATGGAGATCGGCAACGGGTATTCGACACTTGGCTTGAGAACACAGGCGCTGGATGCCTTCACGCGATGTGTGAGTAAGGATTCAAAGAACGAGGAAGCCTGGTCCGCTATTGTCGCTTTGAATACCAAGATAGGTAATGACAGTGCCGCTGCGGAAGCCGATCTTCGACTGTATGATATCAATCCGGACAAATATCAGAAGAGCCTTGCGACGGCCGGACGGTTATTCGAGAAAAAAGGATTGAAAACAAAAGCGAAAAACGCATTCGCACTGTTCATCAAAAACAAACATATCGATGCTGATGTGAATATCCGTCTCGCCATCATGATGTACGAGGAGAAAAACTACTCGGCGGTTATTTCGCTTCTCGATTCAGTGCCGGCTCTTACACTTGGTATCAAAAACGGGAAGATGCTGGTGCAGGCATATTTCGCCGTAAAAAAGTACGATAAAACCATTCCTCTGCTCGACTACATTCTCTCAAGATCGCCCAAAGATCTCGAGGCGCTTGAGTGGGCGGCGCTGGCGAACGAATATGCAAAACAGATCGACGATGCGATTAAATGGTACAGAAAGTATCTGCTTTATGCCGGTAAAAACAAGAAGTACGCGTATCACCTTGCCGAACTTCTCGAGTCGACCGGTGATAAAAAGGCGGCAGTGGCCCAGTACCGGACGAACGTCAAGCTGTATCCGACCGATGAACGCAACTACAAGAAACTCGCGACGCTCTATATGGAACAGAAAGCCTGGAAGAGCGCCATTGTAATGCTCGAAAAGTCTTTGACGTTTGACAACGCCTCGCCAAGTGTCATGGGGCAACTGGCACGGGCCAATCTGGAACTCGGCCGGAAAAAGGAAGCGATGGATTATCTGCAGACCTACATCAGGAATGCTCCGAATGATTCGCTCGCCTGGTATGAACTCGGAATGCTTTACTATCACGATAAACAGTACTCCAATGCCGCCAAAACGCTCCAGAAAGCCATCGGCCTGATGAGAAAACCGACGGCTGAGCATTACCGGATGATCGGTGTTTCACTGCTGGCTTCCGCAGATACCGCAAGCGCGATAGGATTTCTTGAGAAAGCACGGTCAGCTGATAAAAATCAGAAGGAGATCCTATCGATGCTGGTTACCTGCTACCGGAGTACCGGGAATACCAGGCTGCTGTCGGGAGCGCTCTCCGATATGTTCAGGATGGAACCGGATAACGACACGGTTCGCATGGAACTTGCCGAACTCTATCTTTCCGAGGGAAAATCCGGCGAAGGAATCAAGCTGCTTGAAAATGCCCTGCAGAAACGTGAGTGCGACGTTCCCCTGCATTTGAAACTGGTATCGCTGTATGAACGGCAGGGTGACAAGAAGAAATGGCTGCTGCATCTGCAGACAGCCTCGAAATGCGATCCGAAAAATGTGGACATGCTTTTTCAGATCGGACGGTATTATCATGGCGAAAACAACCGGCTTCAGGCCGAGCGGTATCTGAAAAAAGCGTTGCGCCTGGACAAGAGGTTCGCACCGGCAAATGGTCTGCTCGGTACTATCATGCTGGATCGGAAGGAATACAAGGGGGCTGCGGTATTTCTTTCCAGGGCGGTCGCCATGGATCGAGGAAATGATACCCTCCGCACCGGACTGAGTGAAGCATTCTATCATCTCGGACGATACGAGGATGCTTACAAGGTAATCAGACGGGTGGTGCAGAAAGGTGAAATACAGCCGGGAGCATTGCGACTGGTCGGATTGATTTATAAAGCGATGGGAAATCCCGATACGGCAAAGCAGATCCTTGAAAATGCGATTCAGATCGATCGTAACTGCAGTGAATGTCTAATTGCACTCGGTGACCTGTATTTTGATGAGGCGGATTATTCCAATGCGATGGACCGTTACAAGAGAGCATTTGACCAGGCGGGGTATTCACGCAATGCGGCAATGCGGCTTGCGCAGTCGTATATGCGTGTCGGAAAACCGGACCAGGCGCTTGAGCTCTACGAAAGGGTGATTGCAGAAGATCCCGGCGACGGGGAAGCTGCCTACCGTGTCGTGAATATCTATCTCTCGAAAGATGAGTTCAGCAAGGCAATGGCGGTGCGTTCAAAGGGGGGATATAATAAAAACGGCTGGTATTTTCTCTCGGATGCGGAAATCCGGGAAAAGGAGAACAATATCAATGCCGCGATGTTGTCGTATGCAAAGGCGTTGAAAATGATCCCTGAAGTACCTGAGGTACAGGCCGGGTGCGGAAGAATCAGTCTGGTGAAGCGGAAATATGCGGCTGCAATCAAATATTTCGGTCAGGCAATGGCGGGAGACCCTGAAAATGTGGATCTGCTGTTCGGGATGGGCCAGGCGTACGAAGGCAACGGCGACCGCAATACTGCACTTGATCTGTATACGGAGGTTGCCCGACAGAACCCGCAGCATCCTGAAGTGCATTACGCCATGGCCCGGATTTACAGTAAGGCAAAAGATCACGACATGGCAATCCGGGAACTGGAAAAAGGTGGGCAGATCGACCGGAAAAATCCGATGTTTTTTTTCGCGCTCGGTCATGAATACCGCATAATCGGAAATACCTCAAAGGCAATTGAAAACTACACCAGAGCTCTCAGGATTGATGAGAAGAAGATGGTTGAGGCATACCGGTATATCGGAAATATTTATTACAAGAGCGGGAATGAAAAAAAGGCAAAAAAGAACTATGCGCTATATATTAAATTAGGTGGTAAGAATAAACGGGTTATCAGGTACATGAATAGAACCAATTAGGTTCATCTACCGAGGGTTATCACCGTAACCCCCTATTACGGTGAAAAGAAGGGAGAAGGGAATGTTATTTACACGGATAAACTGGCGTTTTCTATTTGCCGGTGCACTGGTTGTATGGTGTATTCAGGGGTTATTTGCACAGAATAACCAGGAAATTTATTTCAAGTATTGTACGGTGCATCCCCGTGCGGAATGTTTCAACCCGATAGACGGTGCTGTTGATTCAGTCGGAAGAGATGTTATTGAACTCGGTGGCGGTTACCGGTTCTGTCTGGCTATCGACAGTGTTGATGCCGGATATGCTCCGCTCCGGGTAATTCTCGTTCTCGACAATTCCGGAAGTATGTGTTTCGGCCCGGGAGCAATGGGGTGCTGTGAAGAGGGCGACGGAACCGACAGCTGTATGTATAACGATCCGGGTAATAAACGGGTTGAAGCAGCCAAAACCTTCGTTGACAGCCTGCGGGCAAAGAGTGTCAACTCCGAAATCGGTGTCGTGGTCTATGCGCAGACCGCATCGGCACTCGCTCCCCTGCAGCTCAACAGTGATGCCAATGTTAACGATATAAAAGATTATATCGATCGTGCCGCATGTACTCAGCGGGGTATCGGCAAAAAAACGTATGCCGCAGCAACCTATCTCGGATTGGGCTTGCAGGAGGCGCTGCGTGTGGTGGATGCCAATTTTTCTTCGATTCCCTCCAATATGACTCGCCATATCATCTTGTTGACGGATGGTGCCTGGGATGATGCCGATACCCGGTCTCCGGCGGTACTTTTCGATACGTATACCACCCAGCATTCCGACAGAATCTTTCCCACCGTTCACGGGGTATTCATTTCCGATTCGGCCCTGCATGTACGACACGGGTTTGCTCCCCAGGGATGCGCGGACGACGAAGTGGTCGATCTCGCCCAACTCGGTGCTGCGACGCAGGTTGGTCCCAACAAAGGAATGTTTTTCGGCGGGTCGACACCCGAGACGATCGTCAATACTTTTCTTGCGTTGCTCAAGGAGATCGTGCAACCTGAACCCAGAACACTCGAAGGGATGACGGTAACCAACCTGAGCAATGGAGAGGTGCGGGAGCATACTTCTATTGTCAATGCCGGAACGGTTGATTCGTTGATTCATTTTGACGCCACGATCAATAATCTTCCGCTGGTTACCGGCGCCAATCTGCTGCAGGTCGTTCAGGTTATCCAGCGGCCTGGTACGGAAGTGCTGGAAACCGTAATTGATACCGTCACTATTTACAAAACCGACGACTGGACGTCAACGTTCAATCAGGGCGAGTACGATGAATATTGCGTTGAGGATACCACAACGGTAAGCATTTCGGTTACTCCACCCTTGCTTCTTGTCAACAATCCGTTTCTCGTCAAGTCTACGGTACAAATGAAGAACAATTTCAACCTCAATAATATTGAGGTACGGGTGTTTACCCGCTTCCCCGATACCGACGCGAGTTCCGTCGCGGTATTCCATTTCGAAAACAATCTGGTAAACAGCGCCAACACCGCGAATGAAGGTACCGGAACGGTGAATTATACCACTACCGAAGCTCTCTTCGATGCCTATAGTCTTTCTCAGGGTACGTTCAGTACCTCGATCGGGAATCTTGCGAATGATTTTACCCTTGAGGCGTGGGTACGACCGGCAAGTGCAGGTGGCGCCACCGATATTTTCAGCGGTAGTGGAAACACCTTCAGTATCGACAATGACGGGTTTATTTCGTTTTCCGCCGGTGGTAGTCCGATCGTGAAATCAACAATTGCAGTTGATCCGAACACCTGGACACATATCGGTGCGGTGAAAACAAACAATACCATAACGCTTTTCATTAACGGAGTCAACTGCACGGAATCGACGGCGTTTACCGGTTCATTCGCGGGAGCGATGACGATTGCATGTCCGTCGGGCGGTATGCTCGATGAAGTCCGCATCAGTAATGCCAGCCGGTTGCGGGCGGATGCGGCTCCGTTCCTGCGGCTTAATATTCCCTCGGTTCAGAACATTTCCTGGACGCTGGGTGCACAGCCGGCACTGGTGCAACCGTATCTGCTCCTGACTCCCGACATGTGGACAAACGGTGATATTCAGTTTCAGTTCGCCAGTCCGGTCGCCGGAAGGGTAGTGGTCAATTTCCAGCACCAGGGAACTGCATTATCAGAGTGGGGTAAAAACGGTAATCCGGTTACCGTCGCATCGGATCTGCAGGGACCGTATATCACCAAAGCTGTGTACACCAACGGACCGATGAATCAGATTTATGATACCCTGGTGGTTTTCTTTTCGGAACCGGTACGGTGTGATTCCCTCAAAAAAAGTGCGGATCCTGGAAGTTCTTTCCGTGTTTACCATGACAATATGCTGAAGCAGGTATTTGCGGGATCCAAGTATTCTGAACGGGATCCCTGTCCGGCAGGTAATCTCATCACTCAGGCTACCATTATCGTCCAGGCAAGTGTCGACGGGATTTTGCCGGGCCAGGACAGCATCCTGCTTGTGGGAACCGCAGTTGATACCGCGGGCAACTATCCTGATACCACACGAAAAGGACCGATTGTATGGGGCCCGGGTGCAGGGATTCAGATTCAGGTGCTCCAGGGTGACCCTGTTGATCCAATGCAGATATCAGCCGGCATCGCTGCCCGTACCGGAACAACGGAACGGGTAGGCAAGGTCGTGGTGGTTGAAACGCGCGGGCCGCTGATGGAATGGCCGGCACTTCCGAATGGTAAAAAAACATACGGGAAAACGGTTATTTTTGATGTGGTGGGAAATGTGGTCGCGGTCGATGTACCACTTTTACCATTTGTTAATCGAGATCGTAAATATTTCATGGTATGGAACGGTCTCAACCGTTACGGGAGAAAGGTCGGGGCAGGTGCCTATCTTCTCAGGGCCACTGTAATCTATGAAAGTGAACCGGAAAAATATGTCCCGTTGGAGACGAAAATCCGGTTAAAGTGGGGTAGAAGCTATTGACGGTATTGTACCACGGTCAATTATACAAAGTCTTCTGCCTGTTTCTGAGGGAAAATGCATAGGAGTGTTGCCGTTCAGAAGTGATAATCATCTGCACGAAAGGGGCACTCTTATGCGAAATAAAAACTTCCCGGTATGCCATGCCGTAAGGTGAAGATTCCCCGAGTGTATGGTTGTCGAATGATCTTCCGACCGGCGTACGCAGGTTGTAGCAGGGTGATTCCTGTAGTAGCAGTTGTCCAAGTTTTAATTTGAGTTTCAATGGTGAACAACGTATCTTACAATTAGGTGCGTGTAAGCTACATATCAATAACGTAAAGAGAGAGGACCGAGATGTCATCCATAAAGTTACTTCGTCGAACTGCCGGTGTGCTGATGTTGTTGACAGTGGGTGCGGTTACCGTACTGGCCGATGGACTGCCGGGAGAATACCTGCTTACCCAGCGGTGGCGTAACATGATTGCGGATCGTTCGCCGCTTACCAATCCGGCCCTGATGACGGAAGATAACTATATTTCCGGTCGTTTGGCGATTGCACCGATTCTTGATGCGGCATTCCTCCTGGGTGAATTCGGTGTCACCATTCCGATCGGATTGTATCAGTCGATAGGTGTCTCGATACTTGGTGAATATGCTGATGACATCCAGGAAGCCACCTTTGACGCAGCCGGCAATCTGGATCCGAACGGAAATGTCACCTCCTATTTCAGTGAAATGTTTATTGGTTCATATGCGATACATTTCTGGAATAGACTTTCGGCGGGAATCAATCTGAAAGTTACCGGAAACAATGGCTTCGGATATAACAAGGATGAGGGCGGGGGGATGCAAGTAGGGGGGATTGTTGATCTCGGATTGACCTATCGTCTGATACGGCACAGCCTTTTCGGCGATCATCTCGTCGGGCTTTCCACGCAGAATCTCGTTTCACTTTTCGCGGTGAATGATATGGAACTCTATTCAAGAGACCTCAAACTGCAGTTTATCGGAAATTTCTGGGAACGACGGATTGATTACGGTCTTGATATTGATTTCAAGGATTTTCTTGCCGATGCGCAGGCGTTCAAAATCACCGATGAAAGCGGTAGTATTCTGGATAACGGCTGGAGTCCGGAGTTTGATATCAATCTGAAGATCGGGATGTGGATGCTTCGCCTTTTCAAAGTGTATGTTCAGGCAGGTTTCGACAAGGATATCATCGACTATCTCGGACTGGCACTCGGTTTCAATATCCCGACAATCAATAACGGGCGTGACCTCGAAGTCTGCGTGCAGTACAACCTTATGACCGAAGAGAACACCGAAGCAACCGGACTCACCTTTTCGGCGAAGGTTGATTTCGGAAAACATCGTGAGGAGGTGTACGCACGGCGTATGGCACGTCTGGCCAGTCTTTCACCCAACGAATTGTACAATCAGGCAAGAAGACTCTATTCGGAAAAGAAATACTGGGATGCATTCTTCGTGTTCAGTCGGATTACGGTGGAATTCCCCGATTTCTTCAAGAGCGACTGGGTGAATTACTACCGGTCGAGCTGTCAGGAAGAACTCGACATGCGTGATGTGGCGATTACCAATTACGAGAGTACCATCAAGGAGTATCCGCTCAGTGGTGCCGTCCCCTATGCGGATCTCGGGCTCATGCGGATCCATTACCGGAACGGAGATTTCGCGAAAGTGGCCAATCAGTATGTCGAGCTGAGCAAACCGAATGTCCCGGATTCACTCCGGTATCATGGTGCCTATCTGATGGGTCAGACACACCTGCAAAGTAATGATCCGCATAAAGCGATTCAGGTGTTGAGTACCATACCGGAGGGACATCCTGATTATGTGTTTGCACAGCACGCCATTGCAATTGCCCATGTGCGTGCGGGATCGGAAATGTCTCAGGTGGTGGCCGCTCTGGAAAATTGTGTCGGTGCACAAGCGGAGACTCCTTCACAGAAGGAGATTGTCAGCCGCTCGTATCTGTTCCTTGGATACATTTTCTATGAAGAAAACGCTCTGTCGAAGGCGGTGGTTGCGCTCCGGATGGTACCGACCTCCAGTTACTATGCCGAAGATGCACTGTTAGGGCAGGGATGGACCGCACTCAAGGCACGCCAGTGGTCGGATTGCATCGGTACCGGTTCTCTTCTGACCAAAACCACTAAAAAACCGGTACTTAAATGTGAAGGAATGCTGATAAGAGCCTACGGACACCTTCTGCAGAAAGATTATTCACAGGCCGAAGCAGTACTTTCAGAAGCCTATGAAAAAATCAAATCGATCACACAAATGGGTGACGATACGCTCAATTATGCGAAAATGCAGTATGAGAGTAACCGTATGTCCTTCAATTTCCTTGCGGAAAAAATCGATAACATATCAAAATCTGGCCAGACTTCTGCAATCGCGGCAGCAACTGACAGTCTGCATGCCGAACAGCAGGCTTATGTGAAAGAGTTCGGGGAATATTATGATTTCGCTGACGAATTCAAGCGTTCTTCGTTCTTTACACGAAATGCTGATGCCGTTCGGGAGGATATCGAATACGCACTGGCCCGGGTACAGAAAATCGTGGGTAGCGCCAGTGTGCAGAAGGTTCAGAAGAAAGCCGAAGAACAGGAACAGGAACTCAATGCTGAAATTGAGCGTCTCCAGAAAGAGATGGAGAAGCTCCAGCAGGAGAATCAGTAAAGGTGCGTGATGTCATTTTATGAACTGGCTCACAGCAGATTCTCGGTCAGAAAGTATAAGAGTCTACCTGTTGAAGAGGAGACGTTAGAAGAGTTATTCAAGGCGGTGGCGCTTGCGCCATCGGCCTGCAATATTCAGCCGTGGGTGTTTATCGTACTTCGCGATGAGCAGTCACGGCTTTCGTTTAGGACAGTTTACCCGCGGGAGTGGTTTTATTCAGCTCCGGTCATTATCGCGGCATGCTGTGACCATGATCGTTCCTGGAAGCGCAATGACGGGAAGGATTTCGGTGAAATCGATGTGGCAATTGCACTTGATCATCTGACACTCGTCGCGGCGGAACGTGGCCTGGGCACCTGCTGGGTTGGTAATTTTAACGTCGAGACGGCTTGTCGGGTATTGCGATTACCGGCAAACGTTGCACCGGTCGCATTAACTCCGCTCGGCTATCCCGTAGCGACGACAAACCCGGAGAAAGTGAGAAAAGAGATCAGTGAGTTTGTATTTGAAGGATATTTCGGCGGAAAACGAACGACGTGATTTTCTCTGCGCAACAGTGGTATGAAGGCTTCTCTCAATTCACTTGATGGGTATGCCGACCTACTTTTTGAAGATCGCCACCTTATCATACTCAATAAATATCCGGATGTTCCTGTCATCCCACCGCGGCAGCGGTCCGCCTGCGCCGATATCTCGCTGCGGGAGCGTCTGGAAGAAGGTACGGGGGAGAAAATATTCGTTGTTCATCGCATCGACCGTGCCACCAGCGGGCTGATTGTTTTCTGCCGGACGGCGGAAGCTCACCGGATGTTAAGCATGCAGTTCGAACAGCGAAGGGTGAAGAAGGAATATCGGGTGATGGTTCAGGGAACGGTAACGGGAGACGTGACGATTGACGCTCCACTGCATCAGTTCGGTTCCGGCAGAATGGGAATCCGTGAGGATGGCAAACCGTCTCGAACCGATATCAACGTTGTGGAACAGCTGCATGGTGTGACCCTGTTGAAAGCCATGCCGGTGACCGGAAGACGTCACCAGATCCGGGTACATCTGTATCACCTGGGGTATTCGGTGATGGGAGACCGGTTATATGGAAACGATCGTCCGGTCGGTGGAATCGAGCGGATGATGCTGCATGCTGCATCGCTGTCGTTTTACTATCCGGAAGAAACGTCTTTCACGATTGATGCGCCGGTTGACAAACAGTGGGAAGCGGTGGAAGAGCGGTTCCGGCAGGAACCGTCCGGTAAATGAAACCAATTCGACTGACCGGTATGGCACCGGCTGATTCGGGAGAATAGATACGGTAGCGGAACATTCGGAAAAGGAAGACTGGGTCGGTAACGTACAGGCTAATCGTGCCGGGACTCTTTTTTTTCGCCGGTTGATAGAGACATTCGGTATTCATGCCGCATATGGAACACTCTTTTTCGCCGCATGGCAATATGCCCTTTTTGACGGAAATTCGGCTGAGGCCATTCGAACGTTCAGGGCGAACAGTGGATTACCGACCGGGAATATGGATTTGTTCCGTCACTTCCGATCATTCGGTATATCACTGATCGACCGGTATATTTTGACAAGAGGAATGCGTGATGCGAAACGTTTCAGGTTCGATTACATCAACGAATCGGTCATTGAACAGGAGGCGTTCCGCGGCGGTGTCATACTCCTCGGCGCGCATATGGGAAACTGGGAGATCGCCGGAGCGCTGCTGGGTAAACGCCTGCGGAAGCCGGTTCACGTATTCATGTACGATGATCAACCGGAGGCGACCGGTAATGCATCGGTGAGAGAAAAAGACGGTGTTATTATTCATCCGGTGCAGGCCGACGGAGCGGATATCGCGGTTGAAGTCGTCAATGCATTACGCAGCGGTGAGATCGTCTGCCTGCACGGCGACCGTTATTTTGAAGGACAGCGGACCGTGGAGATCGGATTTCTGGGAAAACCGGCACTCTTTCCCGCCGGGCCGATGGCGATGGCAATGATCACCGGCGCTACGGTGTTGCCCTGTTTTACGTTGCGCACATCGCTGTTTCATTATGAATTCAGTTCTGCTACGCCGATCCGACCGCAGGTCGTCGATAGATGTAGACGGGATGCTGCTATCCGGGAGGCGACGGAGCAGTACGTGCGTATCCTGGAGGCTACCTGCCGCAGGTATCCTGATCAGTGGTATAATTTTTACCGTTACTGGAAATGATGAGTGTTTTCCTTCAGAAAACGGATAATGAGTTCAAGGCGGAAGCGCTTTCTGTCGGGATGTATTTTTATAATATTGACCGGGTCCGGGGTACCTGATCGACCGGTAGAGGGAAAAACAGTAGGGAATCATACCTGTATGCAGATCTGTAGATCATCATTTCAGTTGCTTTTTTTTCTCATTGCCTCAATATTTTCGGTATTCATGGCGGGATGTGTTTATCCGTACGATCCGCAGTCGGAGCCACTCCTGCAGGTACCTTCAGGAGATCAAACCGCCTCCTTTGTAAGGGTTTTTCCCGTTAACGGAACCGCCCAGATCTGCAATCCGTCGATCGTGCAAGATACGTTGACCTTTCCCGGCTGTATGCTCTGGCTCAATTTCAGTGGTGAATTACAGGTGAACGTTCCGGATTCACTCTCGACGTTTTCCGGATGGAGTCTGCAGCATGACCGGCTGACTATCGTGGATACATCGAATACCGTCCGCTGGTTTATCAAACGCTCGGCATTCGGGGCGGGAGAGCAGGAGGAACTTCAGGATCCCGAGTGGTCGGCGCATCCTGAATATCTGGTCTGTCTGCTCAGTACAAATGGGGCGCAGAAATGGGGATGCTATGCGGTGCATCCGAAAAGTGATTCCTATCTGCAACTCTGCAGCGATGGACTCAATCAGACTTCGACACCCCATCTCTGGGTTGATCATCGTTTCTCGATTGGAACGGTTCCCGATACGGTACGGTTTGATGAAGACGGGTGTGCGGATAGCGCATCGGTCGCTGCGTTTTTCGGTACCAACCGGGTGAAGCTTGTCGCCTCGAAGCTGACCGGTCGTACCCTGTCGCTTTATTACCGGGATTTTTCCGATGTTTCGGGGACATGGATTCCCCTCGAACGGCCTGCCGGTCGTGACGGATGGCAGTGTGAGAGTCCGCTGATTTCACCCGACGGAAACTGGATTGTCTTCAATGCCTACGACAGTCCTAAAAATTATGAGGTGTACCTGCAACGGCTCGCTCCCGGTGCCTCGCCGATTCTTTTCAGTGAGCATGCATCCGATCCGCACTGGTGGGTACACCCGTCAGACTCATCGCTGGTGTATATCGTGTATCAGATTGTTCCTGATGATAATCTTGTATTCGGTGATCTGAGCGATGAGGAGATGCAGACCACCGGTGAGCTTGGTATTACCTGGCAGCAGCGAATCAGACTGTTTCCCGGTGCGGCGACCGCGTCCGCATCACTGGTACGGGATGGAAATCCGGAACTTCTCGTTGCGTTGCCGACCAAAGGAGGACGATCTCCCGACGGGCGGTACCTGTGCACGGGATACGATCGTGCATTTATTGTGGGGTTGCCATGATACCGGTACCGTCTGTAAAAAAATGGGCCGGCAGGAACTTGTTTCGCCGGTCCGGTGTTGCGGTGATCGGAGGAATATTTTTTGCCGTGATTGCCCTGTATGGAATCGCGGGATTTGAAAATCGGTGCATGCTCAGGCAGTGCCGTGAAAGTAGTTCAGTTCTGGTTCGCGGTACGCTGCGTACTTCGGGAATTGGTTACGATGCACTGCCGAATCCGACACCATGGAATACTATCGGTGGTTGCGGTGCAGGGGGGTCCGGCGGCGGTATTGCAGACGGTATTCAGTGGCTGGGAAACGGTGTGCAGGGTGGGCTTATCGATGTGGAAATACTGCCGCGGTATGTTATCCGGAGAAATTTCAGACAGTTTACCTTTGCACCGCGGCTGAGTTTCAAGCCGACCTGGACCACCATGGTGGGGGTAACGGTTCCGGTGATGTCAAAATCCGGTGCGGTGCAATATCAGTCGAACATTGAAGAGATGGACCGGACCACGGGAGGAATGGGTGATATTACCATCGATGCATCAAGATCACTGGGTTTCGCCGGGGAGTTTCAGCTCCAGCTCTCAGTGTCGCTGCCGACGGGTCAGTATGATATCAAACGCGGCTCCGACCGTAACCTTAATTTTCTGCCGGTAGATTTTCAGATGGGGACAGGGCTCTACAGCGCAACGCTGCAGTTGAGCCGAAGTATCGATGTGGAGGACGGGTTCTGGAAGATTGACGCGTCTTACACGCATCCGTTCGCGATGCGTCCGTTTACGAGAAAAAACTCGATGCTCGACACCTATTTCCGGGAATACGATGACCGGACGGACAACACCCGTTTTTATTATCGTGCAAAACCCTACGGCGAAAATGATCTCGGTGGATACACCCCGCCTTCCGCCTCGATGGCGGCGTATTACGCCTGGCGTGGAATGGAAGGATATGTGCACTCGTGGGGACTCTATCTCTCGGCACCCTTCGGAACTGCCTGGATACCGAATCCGTCGGTGGGTGAGTATAATCCGTTACCTGATCCCGATCATAAGGCCTGGAATGGTGCGATTATTTACGGACTGGAGTTTTCACGATCGAAATACCCGGTATTGCTGGCACTGTCGCTGCCGCTACATGACCGGGCGGATCCATTCAACAGGATCGATGGACCCGACTGGGGAGATTTTCTCCAGCAATGGATTTTTGCGGTGGGTATCAAATCGACCATGTTCTGAACCTGCTTCGGCCGGAATGAACACGGCGCTGTCGCCGCTGTAATGAAAAAGAATGTTGAACCAATCCGAACTGCCGATACACTCACCCGGTTTGTTCGGTAGTTTTCTTATAAAGGATGTGATCATGCATAGAACATTGTTTACCGTACTGGTCTGTTCACTGTGGTTTTCATGCAAAGGTCCTGCGGAAAATGAAGGGTGTACCCCGATTGCCGATGCGGACAAGGCGATGGAACTTGCTGCTCCACTCAGTGGTACCTATAGTGTCGGAAACAGCGTTGAGGTCGCCTGGAAGGTTGATGCGGGGGAGGTCGATTTAGTCATTCTCCAGGTAAGTACGAGCGGCTCCGCGGGGCCATGGGAAAATATTTATCGCGGTATTTCTGTTCCCGGTGATAGTGGTGTGGTCTGTATGGATACCGTCTGGGTTATCGGTCAGGAATATGACGATGTCGATTATTCAAGTCCGGTTACATTACTGCTGCGGGCTGCCTGGTATAATCATGAGGGAAATTCCTACGACTGGGCCAAGGATGTTTCCAATAATCTTATTATTAACCCCTGACGGGATGAATGGAGATGGCGGACGGCAGATTATTTCTTTTAACCGGGGGGACCGGCACGATCGGTGGTGCGCTCGCTCGCCGCTTGATTGCTGGAGGTGGCCGGGTACGCATTTTAACCCTGCCGGGTGATCTGAAAGCCCCGGAATTCGAGGGAATGGAGGGCATCGAGCTACGGTACGGTGATATCGCCGATCCGGAAGCGGTCAACGGGATCTGTGAAGGCGTGACTACTGTTGTACACCTTGCGGCAGTAGTCCTTTCCGATGACGATCTTGTATTTGACCGGGTTAATGTGAACGGAACGAGGTATCTGCTGACCGATGCCAGGAATTGCGGTGTCAACCACTTTGTTCACATTTCCTCGGCATCGGTGACCTACCGGAAGATGACCCCATATTCGCGTTCAAAACGCATTGCCGAGCGGTACGTTCGGGATGCCGCAGTCTCGTGGACGATTATACGGCCGACGCTTGTATACGGTGAAGAGGGGGGGATGGAATTCGACCGGTTTGTTGACTATCTGGCTTCGTGGCCCGTAGTCCCTTTCATAGGGAGCGGAAAAGCGCTCAAGCGACCGGTATATGTGGGGGATCTGGTGGACGGTATCACCCGAGTCGCACTGTTGGAACACGGTTCCGGAAAAATCTACAATCTCAGCGGCGGTTCGTCGATATCGATGGTTGATTTCGCCCGACTCTGTCTCACGCTGCTGGGAAAGGAAGACAAGATAATCATTCATGTTCCGGTGCTTCTCTGCAGAGTCATTGCGGCACTGATGCAACGGTGGATGAAAAAACCGCTGCTGCGATGGAACATGATTGCGGGAGTTATACAAAATGCGAATCTCGACCCGCAGGAAGCGGTGACCGATCTAGGTTATGTACCTGCGCCGGTGGAGAAAAAACTGGGAGAGTGTTTTCCGGGAAAGCGGCGAAGCAGCATATCGTTACACCGGAGGTGCTTCCAGGCTTAACATCACTTGGGCTGTTTTGGGTGAAAAATAGCTCAACCGGGCTTTAAAGTTATCACGACAGGTAACAATTTTACCGAGGGGAAATTATGAGTATGTTTTCGGCAATCGGTAAGTCCGCTGGGATTATCGCGATCGCAATGACTGTCTGCATGGCGGCTGAGGTTTCCGGTGAGAAACCTGCGGACGCCAAGGCTACCGGTGATACGCTGGTCGTTACCTGCAGACTGGTGGAAATCCCCGGTAAATTCGTCGCGAATGATGTCTATGATTATGTTTACATCATGAAATACCGCGTCCTCTCGGTGGAAAAAGGCACGTACACCGGAAAAGAACTGCTGGCGGGACATTACAACCCGCTTATCTCCAGGAAACTGGTTCATGATAAAATGGATCCGTTCGTGGACGGCACGGTGGAAAAGTATATCGTGGGCGCCAAGCATCGGCTGACGCTTATCTCCCCGATCGAGTCGGTCTGGGACGGAGCGATCGAGGATGAATACTACGATACCGAACTGCAGAAATATTATGCTCTCAAGGCTGATCTGCTCCAATAATCGAATCAAGTACAATTAATGGTCTTCTCGTCACATTTTTTTCTTTTTTATTTTTTCCCGATTGTTCTTGCCGGGTATTATCTCCTTCCCTTTACCTGGCGAGGGCTGTATCTCAGGAATGCTTTCCTGACCGTCGCGAGCTATGTGTTTTACGGATGGCATGAACCGTGGTTTGTCATTCTGATGTGGGTATCCACTGCCGTTGATTTTACCGCGGGAAAAATCATCACCCGCAGCGGTGCGACACCGGCGCAGAAAAACGGTGCACTTATCATGTCGTGCGTGGCAAACCTCGGGATGCTCGGTTTTTTCAAGTACTATATGTTTGTGATGGGGGGTATAAATACCCTTGTATCGCTTTTCGGGGGTGGCAGTGCGACCTTCGCCGTCATGCAGGTAACCCTTCCGATCGGTATTTCGTTCTACACCTTCCAGACGATGAGTTATACGATCGACGTATGGCGCGGAGAAGCTCCTCCGGTCAAGAATCTCGCCACCTTTTCCTGTTTTGTCGCCCTCTTTCCCCAGCTTATCGCCGGCCCGATTGTCAGGTATGTCGATGTCGCCGAACAGCTTGACCACAGAAAACACACGATTGACATATTCGCATCGGGAGTGAGTCTTTTCATTCTGGGGTTTGCGAAGAAAATCCTGCTCGCCAATTCAGCCGGACAAGTCGCCGACACGGTATTCGGCGCCGACGCTCCAACGACACTGACCGCATGGTGGGGGGTGCTTGCCTATCATTTTCAGATTTATTTCGACTTCTGCGGGTACAGTGATATGGCGGTGGGGCTCGGAAGAATGTTCGGTTTCGAATTTCTGAAGAACTTCAACGCTCCTTATCATTCGGTAAGTATCACCGATTTCTGGCGACGATGGCATATTTCCCTGTCAACGTGGATACGGGATTATCTCTACATCCCGCTGGGCGGCAACCGCAAAGGGATCAGACGTACGTACATCAATCTGATGATATCGTTTTTCCTGTGCGGTCTGTGGCATGGTGCCAAAATGACCTTCATCTGCTGGGGGCTTTTTCAGGCGCTGTTTCTGATTATCGAACGACTGCGGGGAAAGAAAAGTATCTATGGCGGATTGCCGCCGTTTATCACGGTGATCGTCACCAATGTGGTCGTCCTGTTCGGCTGGGTGCTTTTCCGGGCACCGGATCTGCCGCAGGCGTTGCGTTACTGGCGGGCAATGACCGGAACCGTCGGTTCCACTACTGCGGCACTGCTGCTGCAGAGTGAAGTTTTCAATCTCAACAACGTTGTCGCCATGGCGATATGCGCTCTGGTGGTATGGCAGCCGGTCCAGGCGTTCGAGTGGGTGAAACGGCGGACTGCCGTTTCGTATGTACTGTTGGCACTGCTCTTTCTTCTGGCAGTGAGTTCAATGTTCACGCAGTCATTCAACCCGTTTCTGTATTTTCAGTTTTAGGCGGATTCATGCGCGACCGCAATGCATTGCTGTTTTCCATTCTGTTCTGCCTCGTGGTGGGGGTGGTCCCGATCCTTCAATTGCTTTCGGAAATGCGACACGGTGATCGTCTGCAGGCGATCGACCTTCCGGTTGACATGCTGAAAACTCCGGTACAACGGGCGCGCGCAGCGGGTTCCTCGATCGAAATCCTGATTGATTCGCTCCGGGCATACCGCTCATCCGGAGTGCTCCTCGGACCCGGGGCGTATGAACGTGTCGATGAGCTTGTTGCCCGGTCGCTCACATTGCGGAACACTATCATAAATGTCAACTGTTATACCATCGACTCGAGCGGTGGTGCGGCGCTATCCATCGATTCGCTCTGCGCGGTGCTTCGCAGGCTGCTCGATGCTGCCGATAGCGGCGATACCGGGAGCGTCGTTTCACTGATTGATTCGACCATCGGAGGTGCGGAAACGACGCGACATCTCTGTGCCGGTGCGAATCGAACCATACCCGGGTATATTCATGCCCTGCTTCGGGGGATCTTCAGGGAAACGCTTTTTAACCGGCAGTACCTGCGTGCATACGAAAAAGAGCTTGAAGACCGTTCAATCTTCATACTCGCGATACGGCCGGTGATGCAGCTTGTCCGGTACGCGCTTCTTGAAGATGCGGGAGTAAAGGCGATGACCGGCAGAAACGGCTGGCTGTTTTATCGACCGGGAATCGAGTACCTTTACCGACCGTCCGTATACGATCCCCGTTCACGAAGCGTCGATTACAATGATAAAGCGATAAACGACGATCCGGTGGCAATTATCGCCGATTTCAGGGATCAGCTTGCCGAAAGAAATGTTGAACTCATGGTGGTAATCGTGCCGGGTAAAGGGAGTATCTATCCGGATCTGCTCTCGAAAAAGGTAACTCCAGAGCTGCGCGGTGAGGTCTCGTCGACTCCTGCAATCATCAATCGGTTGCGGAATAAAAATATCGAGGTGGTCGATCTGTTCGGACCTATGCTTGAGGAACGCGGGCGCGATTCGCTTGCGGGTGACAGCGTCTATCTTGCACGGGATACGCACTGGCGGAGCAGAGGGGTGCTTCGTGCTGCGGCAACGGTCGCGGAAGCGGTCAGAAAACGGCCCTGGTACAACGATGAACATATGACGGTGGTGTGGTCGGTTGATACGGTGGAGGTCGTCCGTACGGGAGATGTGGGAGTGATGACCGGTCTTCCCGATGTGACGCTCAGGAGGTTGCGACTCTCATTCGATTCCGAGGTGACAAACAGTTTTCCGGTATGGCATAATTACCTCGATAGCAGCGGAACGGTGATCAGGCGTGAGCCGTTCAGAGACGATTTCAGAAACGGGCGCATTGTAATTCTGGGCGACAGCTTTTCACGTATCTATCAGACTGATGAACCACGAGGCGCGGGATGGGTTGCCCACCTGGCCCGTGAGCTTTCGGAACCGCTCGGTGCCATTATCAGCGATGGTGGTGCATCAACACTGGTGAGAGAGAAGCTTGCCCGTAAATCAGGTATTCTGAAAGGAAAACGGTTGGTACTATGGGAATTTGTGGAACGGGATCTCCGTTACGGTGCTTTCGGCTGGAAAAAGGTGGATCTTCCATGAAGGGCCATCGGTCGATTTCCTGCAGTCTGAGGGCATTTACCGGATTTCAGGTTTTTCTTATCGCCGTGCTGCCGATTGCAGTTGGCGCGGTACCGTATCAGGAACTTGTTCCGGGTTTCAAACGGCTCAAATCATCCGTTATCGTGCGGAAAATCGACGTTCCCACCGCGGCGAATCTGGATTTTGCCGCTTATGACCGCAACCCCGTTCTCCATGATCCACCCGGAAAGAAACCGAAGAAAAACCCGTCGTCCATTGCGGTGAATGGATTGACGTTTGAAGGTGCTCTGAAATTTCCGGTGAAAAACCTCGGAGCCACGCCTCTTTCCAAAGAGGAAAAGGACCGTCCGATGGCCTGGAAACCCTTCAATAAACGCTCGTGGCAGGTGGTGAAGGACGATTTTCTGCAGGGGGTGGTCGGCAGGATCAACGGGTACAAATGGGCCGACCCCGAGGTGTATCAGCCCTACCAGGAGGTGGCGACCATCTATCTTCACGAACAGGAGCACCTGCCGGAATTCTGGGTGAAAATCGAGTTCGCTCCCTGGGTGAGTTTCGTGCGGCAGCTAGAGGATGAGGACGGTGACGGGTACCGCGAACTCTACGGGAAACTCAATATCGATGCCATGAATGCCGATTCGCTCGCGAAAATTGTCGCATGGGTGAAGCATGACTATACCGTGACACTGCTTGATCGCCAGCAGATGACCGACTGGATAACCGACCTTGCTTCCTACTGGTATCCCACCCGCAATACCGATATTCTCGATCTGGGTGAAGACGGGGTCTGGCCCGATAAACGCACGAAACGGCGAATCGTCCGCGAGCTTGACGGACTTGCCGTCACCAGCCCTCTGGCGGTGGTTGAAGGAAAGCCGTTTTCACCTGATCGACCGATTTACAATGTGTACATCGTCGAGACGCCGCCGGAGACCCCTGTTGCGCGAGAGGCCCCCCCTTCAACTCCACGGAGTGAGGCGGGAATCGCTGAGGCGGTGCTTTCCGATAATTTCAGAAAAAACAGCCGTGTTTTTTCATCGGAAGTGGCACGCTACGGTTCCTACAAAAAGTGGGAGGAAGCGAACTATCCGTTTTTTGACGGAGTGCGTTCCTGGCTCCTGACCTTTCCTCCCGAACAGATGGGGCTTGAGGGCAACGACGGCTGGCTTTTCTTCAGGAAATCGTTCGATTATATACTGAGTGGCGATATCGGACAGCAGGCGCTCTTCCGCAATCCGCTCCCCCATATTACCGAACTGAAAAATTATCTGAACAGTCAGGGAGTCGATCTGCTGTTTGTCGCCGTACCGAACAAGGAGGAAGTGTATTACCGGTATCTTAGTGACTCGATTCCTGCTCCGAACGTGCCGATACTCACGCCGTACGGCAGAAAGTTTTTCGCCGATCTGCAGCAGGCGGGAGTGGAGGTGATCGATCTGCTTCCCGCGTACCTTGATGCGCGGGAAAAAGATTCACTTTCAGGAATGTTTCTGTACCAGAAACAGGATACTCACTGGACCGGCAGGGGTATGGAGATCGCCGCGGATCTGATCGCCGGTCGCATACGAGAGTACTCCTGGTACAAACGCGGCATGGATACGGTCGCCTATACCCTCCGGGACACGATCGTTCAACGGAGCGGAGATCTGGCGGACCGGCTTCCCACCGACCGGCAGGCTGTGTACAAACCGCAATCAATAGCGGTCCGCAGAGTTTTCAATCCGGATGGTACCCCTTACCGGGGAAATCATATCGGGGGTCCGATTCTGCTTATCGGCGACAGTTTTACCGGTGTGTTCGAACTGGTGGACTGCAAGAGCGCCGGTATCGGATCGCATATCGCCGCGCGATGCCGATTGCCGGTGGATATCATCACCAGCTGGGGCGGGGGACCGATGGTCAGACAGAAAATGCTCCGGAGCCGCGGTAAATATCTCGATCGTAAACGGGTCGTGGTGTATCTTATGGTCGCACGCGACCTCTATGATTATTCTCAGGGGTGGGACCCGCTGCGCGAGGGGGAGTAACGGATGGTACGCAGCCCTCGGGCAGGTGACGGCACCGCCGCATTCCTTTTTACATGCGCTTCATGCACCGGTATGAAATACGGTCGGGGGATTTCTCTAGGAAAAACCGGCAGGCATGTCCTGATTACCGGGGCCGCATGCCTTTTCCTTGCGCTGGCCGGGTGTGCATCCGGCGGCAGGGTACTGCATGTGGATAACCGGGAAACCGTCCCGTATACCACCCAGGATGCGAAGCTTAAAAGGAGAATCGTGCGTGCTCTTGTCAGACGGCATCTGCTCACCGGTGCGCAACAATACACCTGTCAGGTGAATATCATGGAAATCGGACGATATTACGTACTCGAAGTCTGGCCGGAAGGCACCAAATCTGCAGATGCTTTCGGTGTGAAACTCAAGAAACCCTTCCTGGTACCGGTTGAAAAGTATTCCGGTACCCGTTAACCTCCGTTGCTCCTTATGGTATTTGTCGGATATTCCGTTTCATCGGTTGCCGGTTTGCGATTGTTACTACGCTTTGTTGAAGGACTCCTCTAGTCTCAGAATCAGTTCGCGCGGGATACTTCCTCCGATACCCTCATTTCCATGGCAGACCGCTACATTGCTGTGGGGGCATTCCGGGTAGCGGAAATTCCGGTTTTTTCATTTTTGCGGTGCGGTACGATGTTAATGCAGAGTGCCAGATAGCAAGTGCTGAAAACAGGAGATTATTTCTCTCTGCGGCATGTATTGTCAGTTCGTTTTGTAAAAAAACGATGCTGTTTTCTCGGAGAAAACAGTTTGTTATCCATGTCTCCGGTATCGCTTCAAAATCATTGTATGTTTTTATCAGATGAATCGTCCGGTCACTTCCGGAGTTCCGTATCATAGTATCACGATGTGCCGGATTTACAGGAAAAAGGAGTCACTTCCGCATGTACGGACACTTCTGCCGGAAAATGGTTCTCTGTCTG
This sequence comes from Chitinispirillaceae bacterium, assembly GCA_016930275.1. Classification (GTDB taxonomy): domain Bacteria; phylum Fibrobacterota; class Chitinivibrionia; order Chitinivibrionales; family Chitinispirillaceae; genus JAFGNB01. The sequence goes on along the minus strand of JAFGHA010000255.1, from coordinate 29,762 downwards.
ATTGCAACCGGTGCTTTCCCGACAGAACGGACGAAGGAAATCCTTCGGGGTCGAGGTAATGCTTTCCGGGGAAGAAAAGGGCCTGTTTACGTATTCGGCGGGAGGATCGCTCTTTGATGTCAAAAACCGCTACAGCGACGGAAAATGGTATGATGACTGGACCAATATCCGTTATACCGGAGCACTTTCGGCAGGAGTCCGACTGCTGCACCGGCACCATGTATCGGTCAGTGCCCGGGTCAACGGGGGGAGACCGTACTGTCCGGAAATTATCGTAGCCGATTGTATCGGTCGTAAATCATCAGTGTTCGAGCCGCGACAGCAGTATTATTCACGGCGGTTTGATCGTCTGTTCGCAACCCACGCGCGATACGGTTGTGAACTCGCGATCCGTCGCTGTACTATGGAATTGTTCGTCGAGGTGATCAATGTTTTTAATAGTCAACCGGTGCTTGAATACCGTTTCAACGGCATAGCGTTTCAGGAGATCAGACCATGCGGTATTCTGCCGATTATCGGAGGAAAGATTACCTGGTGATCCGGAAACGCCGAAGTAGTGAACTGCAGGAAACCCCTGCCTTCAATGAAGCTTGAGCAACAGTGCGCATTTTTTCTGCTGCTGCCGTAACCCGTTGAATCGGGTAATCGCAGCACCGGAGGACATGATGGCCGGTTCAAACCCACGAATACGACACTTTCTGAGCATCTCTTCGTTCGGATGAAACTGTTTCGCACCGTCAAATCCCGTGCCGATGTAAAGCGGGATCGCCGTATTCGGCGTGTGATTCTGATAATTTGAAAAGTGCTGTTCAAACCAGTAATTCTGGTTATTCGGTACCGAAAGATCGGATTCGAGAAACAGCTTTCCGTCGGGATCAATATAACAGTCGAAAAAGGCGACGGGAATCCTGTTGTAAACGATCAGTCCTTTACGTACATACCCGAAGCGATCCGCCGGGTTGTAAAACCAGTAGGCAACTGCAACGATACCCAGCACGAGCACCAGCTTATGCTTCCAGAGCCAATCCATGCTTTAACTATACTGTTATGACGTGCGTGAGTCATCAATAAACGGCGAGAGCTGAGCCCGGGAGGAGGGATTCTGAAAAAGTTTACGCAATGAGCGGTCACGGATAAGCCGGACCCGTTCACGGGTAAGTTTGAGTTCCCTGCCGATTTCTTCGAGGGTAAACTGTCGTGAGAAATTTAAACCGTAGTACATGCGGAGAATGCGTTCTTCACGACTGGTGATATTCTGCAGCACACCATCAAGTACCGAGCCGAGTTCCTTGCGTTCACTTTCACCATCCTGGTCGGGGTCTTCACCGAGAATATCCTGCAGTGTCGCGGAGCTGTTTTCATCCTGATTGTTCGTGGAGAGGGGAGCATCGAGAGAGATACCGCGGAGTTTTTCCATAATCTCGACAATTTCCGTCTCATGATCACAAAACGGCTCCATGGTGATGGTTTTTTCAAAGTTGCCGAGATTACGGTCAAGTGCCTGCTTGAATTTATTGATCAGTGCGATCTTGTTCGGAGGAATACGGACGGTGCCGGCCTGTTCAAACAGCGCTTTCTGGATCGACTGCCGTATCCACCACACGGCATAGGAGATAAACTTGACGTTCATTCCCATATCGAAGCGTTTGGCCGCCTTTAAAAGCCCAACGTTTCCTTCATTGATAAGCTCAAGGTAGCTGAGTCCTCTTCCGCGGTACCGGCGGGCTACACTTACCACAAAACGAAGGTTGGCGGTGATCAGTTCGTTGATCGCTCCTTCCTCATTCTGCTGGACACGAAGTACAAGCTCACGTTCCTGAGGTTCGGTGAGAACCCGGTACCGGTTGATGTCCCGAAAATAGAGTGTTTCAGCTTTTATTGACATAAGTTCACAATTTAATCGATTTAATAGTCAGACGCACTCAACGATACTAAAAAACTACATCAGTTTGAAGCCCTCTCGCCAGTAGTATGTGAAGATTTCAGTTAGTTCTCCCTGGTACACCTCTCCAGCGGTAAAAAATCAAGGTGACGGGAGCCAACGATTCTATTAATAAGTATACCATGATAATGGAACAACGACAACAGGTTACACCTGAAGGTTACGGGAGGGGTGAGCGATGACGACGATTCCTGTATCACTGACATAAAAACGTTTGCGGTCTTTTTCGGGATCGTAACCAATGATATCTCCCGTGTCGATAGTTACTCCACGATCGATAATACAGCGTTTTATGCGGGCTTTGGCACCGATATCAACATCAGGAAAGATTATACAATCTTCGACCTGTGCGAGGCTGTGAACACGGACTCCGCGGGAGAGTACCGAGCGGAGTACCCGACCGCCGCTGATGATGCATCCGCCGGAAACGATCGAATCAATCGCTTCGCCCCGGCGTTTTTCGTCTCCTTCTCCGTCAAAAATGAATTTTGCGGGTGGTGATTGTGCGGGTGCCGTCCGAATCGGCCACAATTCGTTGTACAGGTTGATTTCGGGAACCACATCCCGAAGGGTCATATTCGCGGCGAAATATGTTTCGAGGGTACCGACATCCTCCCAGTACATGCACTGCTCCGGAAGATCACCCGGAATGCTGTTGTTGGAGAAGTCGTAAACATAGATCGGGTATTCAGGAAAAATTTTCGGTATCACGTCTTTCCCGAAATCGTGTGAGGAGGCGGTGAGGGACGCATCGTTGAAAAGTTCACGAACAAGAAACTTTTTATTGAAGATATAATTTCCCATCGATACAAGCGCTTTGCCGGGATTGCCCGGTATCGGTTTGGGTTTTTTCGGTTTCTCCTCGAATCCGATCATTCGGCCGCTGTGATCGATCTCGATAATTCCGAACGAAGAGGTGGCTTCGATGGGGCGGGGAATGGCACCGACCGTCGCGACCGCTCCTACCTGCCGGTGAAAATTGAGCATCCGGGAAATATCCATTTTGTAAATATGGTCGGCCCCGAACACGGCGACGTAATCGGGAGCCTCATCTTCAATAAGGTTGATATTCTGAAAAACGGCATCGGCGGTACCCTGATACCATTTCTTTCCGGTACGCATCTGCGCGGGTACCGGATCGATATACTGCCCGAGCATCCGGTTGAGGTTCCATCCGGTAGTCAGATGTTTGATGAGTGAATCGGATTTGAACTGGGTAAGCACTTTTATTTTAAAGATGCCCGAATTGATGAAGTTGTTGAGAACGAAGTCGATAATGCGGTATTTGCCGCCGAAGTAGACGGCAGGCTTCGCCCGTTCCTGTGTTAAGGAGTGAAGGCGTGAACCCTCTCCTCCCGCCATGATCATGCCCAGTACATTGGGGTAGCCGATACTGTGTGGAAATTGCATGGGTATTTTCCGGGTTAATGAGATCTATGGAGTCCGGTCGCGCCGGTGAGCGGTTCCGGGAGATAATCGGTTGCCGGTGGCAGGAGACGACAGTGACGGAGTTTACAGAAAAAATATGCAAGCACTGAGCAGTAGAGGTACCAGTACGGCCTGCCGTTCATGGAGTAGGTAGACAACGGAACCCTTCGCCTATTACCCGCAAGGGTAAAAAAAAAAGTATACCTTGAAATATACACGATTTCAAGCGGGGCCGGCAAAAACGGTCACCTAGGTAATTTGACATGCGAGGGTGCGGAAACGTATTTCATAAGAATCTTCAACCCCCTTGGAAACAAAGGAAAAGACGGTAATGAATTTTTTTCGCCTCCCGCTGATGCTGATCACGGCCGCACTTTGCCACGGCGCTGCCGAACCGACCGATTCCCTGCGCGGGGACGGTGCACAAACAGTCGTGGTGATACCGGTTGAAGGCACGGTGAGTCCCGCAATGGCCGCATTCATAAACAGGGCGGTCCGGGAGGCTGGAACACACCAGGGGGCGGTCGCTGTTCTTGAAATGGATACCTACGGGGGAGAGGTCGACGCCGCCTTTCAGATCGTTGACACTATTGTCAACGTATCCGGTATACCGACCGTCGCTTATGTCAAAACCAAGGCGATCAGTGCCGGAGCGCTTATCGCGCTTGCCTGTGACCGGATGGTCATGAAAAAGAATACGACTATCGGAGATGTGGCGCCTCTGACCATGTCGAATGACGGGCCGAAAATGCTCGGAGAAAAATTCCAGTCGCCCATACGGGCGAAGTTCCGCACGCTCGCGAAGCGAAACGGATATCACGAAACCCTTACCGAGTCAATGGTCACCGAAAAAATGGCGGTGTTCAAGGTCGAATTTCCGGATACGGTCATGTATCTCGACTCTACCGGACTGGCTGACCTCAGCGCCGCGAAAAAAAAGAAAATTGTTGCAACATCGACGATTGTCCGTTCCGGTGAGCTGCTTACCATGGATGATGTCGAAGCCGCCGAGCTCGGATTTTCAAAAGGCAGCGTCGGTTCGTTCGATGAGGCACTCGAATTGCTTGGTCTTCAGGGGGCGACGATTATCCGTTTGCAGCGAAGCTGGTCGGAAACACTTGTCGGATTTATCAGTAAAATCGCTCCGATTCTTATGATGATCGGTCTTGCGGCACTCTATATCGAAATCAGGACGCCGGGATTCGGAGTGCCGGGAATTATCGGCATTGTCTGTCTGGCTACGGTATTTCTAAGCCAGTATATGGTCGGTCTTGCCGATTACACTGAACTGTTGCTGCTCGCGATCGGGGCAGTACTGCTTGCGGTCGAGGTGTTCGTGCTTCCCGGGTTCGGAGTGGCGGGAATCGCGGGAATCGGTTGTCTGCTTGTCGGCATGGTACTCTCGCTGCAGGGATTCGTACTTCCGCGTCCCGAATTTCCATGGGAAAAGCAGCTGCTGGTGAGAAACATGATGTACGCCAGCGGCAGTCTTGTGGGAGCCGTAACGCTGATTGTGCTGTTTTTCAGATTCGTCTTTCCGCGATTCGGTAAAATGGTGAGCGGGCCCTATCTGGAATCCACGCTGAGCGATGCGCATGCCGCGCCGGAAAACGTATTGTCGCTGAAATGCGGTGTAACGGGAGTCGTGGAAACCGCACTTCGTCCGAGCGGCAAGGCACAGTTCGGTGACACCATTTACGATGTGGTGGCAGACGGCGTGTTTATTGATAAAGGAGATACCGTCATGGTGAGTGAAATTTCCGGCGGCCGGATCGTCGTGACAAAGGAGCAGAAGTGATGGCTGGAAAACTGCTCATCCCGGTTATTTTTCAGCTGTTGGGCGTAGCGGTAATCATCGCTGAATTCATCGTGCCGTCGATGGGATTGCTGACGGTGGCGGCACTGGGACTGTTCGGGTATTCGCTGTATTCGGTGTTCGCCCATGTATCGACTATGGCCGGGGTCACACTTGCGGTTATCGACCTCTGTCTTATTCCGGTGCTCGTGGTGGTTGGAATGAAGCTGCTCGCCGCTTCTCCGGTAACGTTGCGGTCATCGCTTGCCTCGGATGCGCAGGGCCGGTCACAGCCGCCTGAGTGGGAGATGCTTGTCGGTGCTTCGGGAGAAGCGGTAACCGATCTGCATCCTGCCGGCAGCGCCATAATCAATCGTAAACGATATGATGTGGTAAGTCAGGGCAGTTTCATACAGAAAGGGGCATGTCTGGTGGTTGTTTCTGTTGAAGGCAATCGTATCGTGGTAAAACAATGTCCTCCGGAAAAGGAAGTTGCTGCCGGAGATCCGCAACCGGACGTTTGATATTAATCAGTATTCATCCTCCGCACCGTGATCTTTTTCAGACGGGGGTTTTCTATTTCAGTACCGCGAATCCTATATTCATCTGTAATCGACTATCCAATTATTGAAAGGATGTGTGCATGAACGTCAATGTGGTTTTGCTGCTGTTTTTTTCGGTTATCGGGCTGATCGTCTTTTTCTTTGTCGGATCGGCGTTTTCACTCTGGATGCAGGCGCTCATTTCGGGGGCAAGAGTAGGTCTGCTCAACATCGTGTTTATGCGTTTCCGTAAAGTACCGCCCAAACTCATCGTGGAATCGAAAATCATGGCGGTAAAAGCCGGGATTGAAATAAGGAGCGATGATCTGGAATCACATTTTCTTGCCGGAGGTAATGTTCTGCGGGTGGTGCAGGCCCTCATTGCCGCCGATAAGGCGAATATCCCCCTGCCGTTCAAACGGGCTGCGGCGATTGATCTTGCCGGGCGTAATGTGTTGGAGGCGGTGCAGATGAGTGTCAATCCGAAGGTCATTGAAACTCCGCGTGTCGCGGCGATGGCCAAAGACGGTATTCAGTTGACGGCGATTACCCGGGTAACGGTTCGTGCGAATATCGACCGTTTGGTAGGTGGCGCCGGTGAAGAGACGGTGCTTGCCCGTGTCGGCGAGGGAATCGTCACGACCATCGGTTCAGCCACCAATCACAAACAAGTGCTTGAAAATCCTGATTCCATCTCGAAACGGGTACTTGAAAAGGGGCTGGATGCCGGGACCGCTTTTGAAATTCTTTCCATCGACATTGCCGATGTCGATGTCGGAAAAAACATCGGAGCCGAGCTTGAGACCGATCGTGCCGAGGCGGATAAAAAAATCGCTCAGGCGAAGGCGGAGGAACGCCGTGCGATGGCGATCGCCGCCGAGCAGGAGATGATGGCGAAAGTACAGGAGATGCGGGCGAAGGTTGTTGAAGCCGAAGCGCAGATCCCCATGGCCATGGCAGAATCATTCCGCAGCGGAAATCTCGGCATTATGGATTATTACAAAATGAAAAATATCATGGCTGATACCAAGATGCGTGATTCGCTCGGCAACGGTGAGAATCCGATGGATTCGAAATCGAAGTAGTTTCTGTTCGGAACAGGGTACTTTTCAGGTCTTCGATCAGGACGCGCCCCCTGAGTTCCCCTTCGGGGGATTTCGGATGCGTAGATGTTTATTCTGAAAAGAATCCGAGGAACAGATAACAAAAGCGGTTGCGGAATATGTCCGTTCAAACGGGATGGTACCTGCAGCTACCGGAAAACAGATGCGGGGTCTTGCGAAGGATCCCGTGGTCTTTTCAATGCGAGGTGAGCAGTATGGATTTTATGGATTCGGTAGGGAAAATACTTCCGGTATTCTTTTTCATCATATGGATCATTTTCGGCGCTTTTGTCAAAGGAAAAGCCAAGAAGGCTCCGCCGGACGGTAAACCGCGCAGTGGCGGCATGGGAGAACTCAGAAAAGCGCTGCAGAGAGCACTTGAGGAAATGCAGGGTCCTGTAACGACCGTTGAACCTGAAGCGTCTCCACTTGAGCGCACCCTCGAAACGATGGCAATGGACTCCTCCGCTTCTCCGGAGATACCGGACCACATTGAACAGTCTGTTCCGGATTCCCGGCAGGGAAACGTTCTGTCACCGGTACCCGGGCGGCATACCCGGACGGGTAGAAAATCATTACTTCGCAAGGGAATCATACTGTCGGAGATTCTCGCTCCTCCGGTTGCCCTCAGAGAGTAAGGGCGGGTTTGAAATCCACCCGTACTAGTCCACGAATTTCACCGATTCTGATCAGAAATTAAATATCCGATAGTGTCGTTAAGTATTTTTAACAGATTTTCCGATATGACAGGTGCTCATGCAGGAGCAAATAACAGGAACCGTTTCCGGGAATGGTACCGGTAGCGTGAATGCTATACAGGGGTAAGTATTTACCTGAAGGAGTACGTGTATGCGAGTAGGATTTATCGGCTGGCGCGGGATGGTTGGTTCAGTTCTGATGCAACGAATGGTGGAAGAAAATGATTTCAAAGGTTTTAAGGCGGTTTTTTTCTCAACCTCCCAGATTGGAGAACCCGGACCTGAGCACGGCGGGCAGTCTTCACCTCTTGGTGATGCTTATGATTTAAACGAACTTAAAAAACTCGATATTATCGTTTCGTGTCAAGGCGGGTCGTATACCACCGCGGTATATGAAAAACTGCGTGCCGGGGGGTATACCGGCTACTGGATCGATGCGGCGTCGACCCTGCGTATGAGTGAAAACAGTATCATCGTTCTCGATCCGGTCAATCAGGATGTCATTGAGGAAGCCCTCAAATCGGGGATCAGAGATTACATCGGCGGCAACTGTACCGTCAGTCTCATGCTGATGGCACTTGCAGGGCTCTTCCGGCGAAATCTCATCGAATGGGTTTCGAGTATGACGTACCAGGCTGCATCCGGAGCCGGAGCGAAGAACATGATGGAGCTCGTAGCACAGATGTCGTATCTCTCCGGTAAAGCTGCCGCCACGTTGAACGATCCGGCGGCATCGGCGCTCGAGCTTGATAGAGTGGTGACCGAGGCGCTCAGGGATGATACCATGCCGGTGCAGAATTTCGGCGCTCCGCTCGCGGCGAGCCTCATTCCTTGGATCGACAAGCCGATGGACGACGGTCAGACCCGTGAGGAATGGAAAGGGTATGCCGAAACCAACAAGATTCTCGGACTGAAAACGATGCTTCCGATCGACGGTATCTGCGTACGGGTGGGTGCGATGCGCTGTCACAGTCAGGCCCTTACTATTAAATTGACAAAGGATGTGCCGCTCGATGAACTTTCGGCGATGATCGGCAGTGATCACGAATGGGTGAAAGTGGTTCCGAATACGAAAGAAGCGACCCTCCGGGATCTTTCACCTGCGGCGGTTTCCGGAACGCTTCTGGTACCGATCGGCAGATTGCGGAAAATGAAAATGGGGTCGCAGTACCTCACCGGTTTTACCGTTGGAGACCAGTTGCTCTGGGGTGCCGCGGAGCCGGTCCGGAGAATACTGCAGATCGTACTCGATTATCTGGGGCGGTAAAACAGCTCATTTCGTGTAAAAACAGGATTTATCCGTCCTTGTCTGAGGACGGATTTTTTTTACGTATCCAAGAAACCGGTATACGGCGGTTTTTTGCGACTATCGTCGTGCGGTCGTCGGTGACGGTTACCGGTCACCCGGGGCAACTCGGAAAGAGTCGTGATTCCAGGCAGGTAATTTGTTTGCAATATGGTGTTTTTAGCGTAAAATCGCAAAATAAATGAACAATTCACGCTTTAAACAATACTTATGGTATAATAAGTACAGACGCTGAATACAGGTTAACCATTCAAGGTGGGGGTAACAATGAGACATGTTTTTTTACTGATTTCCGCGACGATAGTGCTCGGTGTGCTGATCGGCTGCAGCGGTTTTGATTCGACGCAGGTGCTGGTCCATCCGGATACCCTCACGACTTCCGGTACCGTTGATATTGCTCTTGTCAATCTTTACACCTATATTGATACTGCCGGCTCCGTAATCTCCAAGGATATTACGCGCGATTCACTTCATCTTCTGGTGGGAATACCCGAATCGTGGGAAGTGTCGGAAGTGAAAACGGCGGTGGTGGACGATATGAACACCAGTGATCTGCTCGCACTGCAGACCAGTCTCGTCGATGAACAGATGGCTGCCGGCCTTCTTGCACAGTATCTGGCCTCAGCTGTTGATGCAACGGCTGACGACGGTGTCGCGTCGGCTCTCGCGGGAACCCCGGTTGACGCACACGGCGCTTCCGGTGACGGAACACTTTCGGTAGCGGTGGAGGATCTCGAACAGGCGAAGGGATTCAGTGTACCGGTGAATATCACTATTGAAAAGGGTAGCAAGGCCGACACCACACTCGCTCTCGATTCGATGATCGCATTTGTACAGGGTACGGGAATGGTACCCGATTCGGTCATGCAATCGGTGACGGAACTGCTGAATTATCCGCTGCTGAAAAAGCCTGACTCGGTTGGTATCGTCATGGTTCCGGTGATCGTTTTTCTGAAAATTACCGCCGGATCAACGGAAGGGAATGATACCCTCTATTATTTCACGAAAACCGGTGCGATGGATCAGGAACCCTCATCGATTATTTCGACGATCGCTCTACTGAGTCCGGACATGGCACCAATGCTCACTGGTATTGAATCCGGTGACATGACGTTCATGCCGGTGACGGTAGTTGACGCGGCGGGAACCGTTTCTGAGCGCGGGAGGGTTTCTTTTTCAGGAACCAGGGTTACCGCAGACCGGACCACCGGGACCGTTCGTATCAACCCGGGAACCGTCATTCCGGAAAATGCGCTTGTGTCCGTATACTCGTTGCAGGGAAATCTGATAACGACTCTCGGTCCGTGTCAGGTGGCAGGGAGCAGTATTCTCTGGCACGGAACCGATCGTTCGGGCCGCCGGGTCGGGGAAGGAACGTATCTGTTCCGTATCGCGGATAAAACCTCCTCACAGGTATTTACCGCTGCACTAATGCGATAAACGAAAGACTCTTACGAATAACGGCACGTGCGCTGCCGGGGGCGGGTTTCAAACCCGCCCTTTCAGTACGGAAATCAGGATTTATAGGGGAATTTTTCCCACGCTTCGTCGACAAATGCCTTGAACTCCTGCTCAAACCGTGAACGGGGAAACCGCAGTGCGTTGCTGCGGATTTCCTCAGGATCAAAAGTAACTTCCTTCTCCAGAAATTCATTGATCGCATCGATGCAGCATTGGGTGGTCTGTTCTCTGAAAAAGATACCGGTCTTGTTTTCAATAACCGTTTCGAGTGATCCGCCCCGGCCGAACGCGATGACCGGCAACCCCGCCGCCTGGGCTTCCACATTGACAATACCGAAATCCTCCTCGGCGGAGAAGATGAAGGCTCGGGCATTCGCCAGCAGCGCTTCAACCTCCCCGGCGGACTGGTATCCGACAAGTTCGATCGTCGGCCCGGCGATCTTCTTGAGCTGTTTCATGCCGGGACCGTCACCGATAACTACCAGCGGCAATTTGAGCAGGTTGCACGCCTCTATCATGATGTCGATGCGCTTGTAGGGAACCAGCCGCGATATGGTGATGAAATAGTTTCCCCTGTTCTTCCCGATGTAAAAACGGTCCACGTCGACCGGGGGATAAATTACCTTCGCCGGCCGGTTGTAACATTTCCAGATACGGTGGGCGATGTAGTGTGAATTTGCAACGTATTCGTTCACGCGGTTGGCGGAGGTCACGTCCCAGAGTCGAATATAGTGCAGCATCATTCTCACCAGAAAACTCTTCAGCCCTTGGGAAAGTCCTGCGGCTTCAAGGTACTCGAAGGTAAGATCCCAGATGTAGCGCATGGGTGAGTGACAGTAGCATATATGGAGCTGATCGGAGGAGTTGAGTACTCCCTTGGCAACGGCGTAGGAGGATGAAATGATCAGTTTATGTTCCCGCAGATCAAATTGCTCGATGGCCATCGGGAAGAGCGGTAGATAGAGCCGGTGGTGTTTACTGCCGAACGGCATCCGCTGAAGAATCGAGGTGTATACCCGCTCATGCTCCCAGCTTGCTCCCTGTACCGCCTCTGCATCGTGAAAGAGGGTGTATATGGAGCCGGGGTAAAGTTTGTAGATCGACTGCAGAACACTCTCGGCACCGGCAAGGGTAACAAGCCATTCGTGGATAAGCGCGGTTGGGATCATATCGGTAAGTATAGCACTTAAAAGGAATTACGTAAAGAATAAACGGGGTCGGACGATTTGATGAAACGGTTCTGGTAAACAGAATGAGTGGATTACATCAGATGGCGAAGTGCCCAGATGAGTCGGGGAAACCGGCTCAGACTGGCTCTGAAAATTTTTGACATGGTCATTTCCGGAAGAGGAATTCCGGAAAGTGTTTCGGCACCTCTGTTGTAGTCGGCATCCGGAACTTTCCGAAGAGCGGATTTCGACCTCGCCAGTTTCTGATGCCGGTTGCCCCGTCGTTTATTCCAGAGCCGTTCGTAGGTTCGGGCGCAGGAAATGCGTTTGCGCTCCGTGGTCGCTTCGAGCATGGCGGCGGCAGTCTGTCCTGCGAGAACGCCGGAGTGCATCGCCTCGGTAATTCCTGCTCGAGAGATCGGGTTGACAGTGCTTGCGGCATCGCCGCTTTTTATGAGACCGGGGAGGGCGATCGGAAATGATCGTTTGTGGCCGCAGGGAATCGATCCGGCGAAACGCTGCACAATCCGTGCTCCGGGGCAGTTGCGTTCGATAAATTTGTCAAGCAATATTCTGAGGTTCACCCGTCGGTTCAATTTTTTCCCGAGAACGATACCGATATTGGCACCACCGCTCCCGCGGGGAAAAATCCATGCGTATCCACCGGGAGCAATCTCCTGTCCGGCGAAGATGTGAATATGGTCTGAAGTGATACCGTAGTTTTCCACCCAGACAAAATAGGCAGGTTCGAGGTCGCCGGGGTTCGAGGCGATCGGTTCATTTTTCGCGAAACAGTTCACCGGTCCCGATGCATCGATTATCACCCGGCCTTTATACAATGTACCGTTGGCGGTGATTACCTGTCGAAAGCCGTTTTTTTCGGGAGTAACAGAATTGACACGGCAGGAAAAATACGCTGTAATACCACCGGCAATCAGCTGTCTGGCGATATCCTGCTGCAGAAGGGAGCGGTTGATGATATAACCGCCGTTTTTATCGGTATAACTGATAGTGCTTCCGTTGGGTGCATGAAATGTTGCCGTGGTGATTTCCTGCCGAATCCACGATGCTGCCACCGGTCCCGCATCATGAAGTCCCAGTTTCCCGACCCCCTCGGCGCAGGGCATGGGATGTTCCCAAGGTGCTTTTTTATCGAGAAGGAGCACATCAGTGCACTGTTTACCGAGAAGTTCTCTTCCTGCATAGAGACCTGCCGGACCGGCACCGATAATAATGACATCATATGAAGTTTTATTTACCATAGATTTTGGATCAAATTAAAGTCACGGTTGCAGTGTCGGTATAAAAAACGGAAGTGTCGGATACCCGACATTTACTAGCTTCACTGAAAAATGTTCGTTCAATCAAGCCGGGAGGCTACGCAACCGGATGATATTCTCTGGCCCCTGCACTGGTAAAACATACAACAAAATAGAGGTTTTCGCCATGAATTTAGTGGCAATTGCGGCATAACACGTTCCGATTCGCATCGGTGCCACTGGAAGCGGGTGAGGAGAAGGAAGTATATTATGATTCCTCATACGCGCCCTTAGCTCAATGGATAGAGCATCTGGCTTCGGACCAGAGGGTTGGGGGTTCGACTCCCTCAGGGCGTGCTTTTGTTTCTTCATAATTTTCAGAAAGCCAGATGCTCACTTGTGTGAGAAAGACTTCAGATCCCGCAGGGCGGGATTGGGGGTTCGACTCACTAAGGTCGAATTTTCGGTAATAAAATCTGGTGTCACAACCGTTTGATATTTTTATTCCTGGCACCTTTTTAATTCAAACAGATACTACATTTCCAATTCGTTGACACCTCTCGTAACTGACAGTATATTAACACTATAGCGTAATATACACGATATAGCTTCACTTTCCGAACACATCTATCAGGAGTCACATCAGTATGACTCAGCATGATTCGCCATGGTATCGCATATTTGTTCTGCGGTTTCGACCGCTTTATATACTGATCTTTGTATTCGCCGGTGTGGTTGCCGCCGAACGTCAACCGGAATTCGTTTTCACTCAGAGTGTCGGGGCGATGCTCAATCCGCTCGGGTTTCTTGCCGATAGTCGGGTGCTCTATCGTGCACCGTTATCGCAGGATACCGGAATCCTCTTCCGGTCGACGAAATTCGAGACCGGAATCGTCAACGAATGGTCTCCGGCGGATGAGATGTTCGGTATCGGGTGCAATATTGAACCGCTTGCCGTTTTCAACGTATGGGTTAAGGCAGGTATATATGAGCACTACCGTCTGTTCGGATTTGGGTATCGGCGGATGGAAGGAAAAAACGGGCCGTATCATGACACCATTATCGATGATATTCCGCAGGAGAATCGTACCGGTTCCCGTATCACCATCGCCCCGTCATTGAAACTGATGGTCGGCCCGGTGATTGTCGCCGACAACTTCACCTGCAACCGTATCGATCTGTTCAATACCGAAGAATATTTTTATGATATAAGAACGGCATTACCGCATTATTCCCATGATTTCAATTTCAACAATGATGTGATCATGCTGTACGAATGGAATGAACGGTTGCGTACGGGACTCAATCACAACCTCATCTACGTCAGGGGTACCGGGGTGCGGCAGCAGATGCTCGGTGTAATGATCATTTCGACTCCGTCAACGAAAAAAATAAGGGACCTCTTCGGTCTTGTTACCGGGGGAATGTATCTTGAAAGTGAAGTGAGAAATCACACTTTTTACATCGCGGCACTGGGTGGGTTCGAGATCCCTCTGGGAAAGAGAAGAAAACTCGGGAATTAAGAATCCAGAAGTCAAAAGTCAGAATAAGAAAATAAAACTGCCTGTTTTTCTGATTGCATACCGTATAGCTGGATGGTCGGGATTCCCGGGGCGTTTCAAATACAGGAAGAAATGCGTTATCGGAATATAATGTGACTACATCCATCATTGAAGAAACAATTATGCCAACATTGAAAAATAAAATTATTCCCACTCTGACAGGTATAGGATGCTTATGGTTAGTCGTACAGTGGCTCGATTGGTCGCGTCTGCTGTCGTTTGAGGCGACCGGAAGATGGGAAGAGTATCTTCTGTCGCGGCAGATCAAGTTGCTGTTGTCGGTTATCGTCGCCGTTCTGGTATGGACAACCGGCAAAGCGGCACTGTCGGTCAGAGACCGCTGGTTGATGCGCGGTGCATTTTCCGCGATCGTCGGGGCGGACGTCGTTTTTTTTCTCAATAATTATTACATTGGTATCGGATTGTTTTCACTCGCACAGATGGTATTAATCGTCAGACATGTTTCCGGTGTCGCAGCAATGGTGCAGCGCGGGTGGAGCGGAAATGTGCTGCGACTGCTGCTTGCGGCAGGCAGCATCGGGATCGTCAATTTTGTCCTTTTAAAGCTTCTGTTCGTCCCTCAGGCTGCAAACCCGATGTTTCCGATGATTACCGGTTACTCGTTTTTCCTCTGCTGTTCGCTCTGGGCGGGTATCGCAAGCAACATTACCGGCTGTCTGCCGAAAGTGAATACACGAATGGCCGCCATTGGTGTCGGGATACTGTATCTCGGCGACCTGACGGTCGGTCTCAATCTGATTCTTCCCCATGCCAAGTCGTATGTCATTTCCACCAGTCTGACGTGGTTATTTTACCTTCCGTCAATACTACTGCTGGCGCTGAGCGGGTACCGGTGGGAAAGAGGTCAGGGTTCCTGAGTTGTTCCTGGGAACACGGACGAGAATTCAAACCGGCACTAAACAACAGAACAAATCGTAATTATTTTTCATTTCAAATGAATCAAGTTCTTTCAGGAGGTCGTCAAATGAAACTGGTTCTTGTCGTTTTCGCTGTTGCGGTTCTTACCGTCACTCTACCACTTTCCGCCCAAACCCCGTCCGATATCACCCTTCCTGCACCACAGCAGGAAGGCGGCATGCCGCTCATGCAGGCGCTCAAGGAACGCAAGTCGACGCGGGAATACAGCACAAAGAAGCTTTCGCCACAGGTACTCTCGAATCTGCTCTGGGCTGCATTCGGGATCAGCAGGACCGATGGCAGACGAACCGCACCTTCGGCACGGAACTTCCAGGAAACCGATATTTACACGGTGATGCAGGAGGGCGTTTATCGCTACGATGCGAAAGAGAATATGCTCAAACTGGTTGCCGTGGGAGATTACCGGAAAAAAACCGGCGCCCAGGCATTTGTTGCAACCGCACCGCTCAATCTGGTGTATGTGGCTGATTACAGCAAAATGAAGGGCTCCAAAACCGATCAGGAGCTGTACTCCAGTGCCGATGTCGGATTTATCAGCCAGAATGTATACCTCTTCTGCGCATCCGAGGGACTTGCCACGGTGGTACGGGGGTGGGTCAACAGGGATGAATGCGCGAAGGTATTGAAACTCGGGGAAAAAAATAAAATTGTACTGACACAGACCGTCGGCTACCCGAAGGAGTGATTGTTCATTTGTAACAATTCAGGTATTTCAAGAAATATTTACAGTACGCTCATTGTGAGCTGAGTTTACCCTGAGCGGAGCCGAAGGGAACCATGTACCTATTCCCTGCTCTTCTACATCATTCGACAGGTGTTACAGTGAGCACATTCGACAGGCTCAGTGTACCACCTGTCGAATGTGTTCATGATGAAAGGAATCGACAATTTTGGTACCTGATCGTTACGTACATTTCTTGACGTATCCGGTACGGAAGGGTACAATATACTGCCCCCGGCATCTGCTTTTAAATAATAACCTAAATATCAGGTATCCATCCCGCTAAGCGGGAAGGAGTCAGAATTCAGAATAAGGAAGAAATGCACTGCCGTTTTTTTTCAACCAGTTGAATTTCATCGGATAGCGGGATGACTCAGGTATGGCAAAACTTATCCTGTATAATCCATTCTGAGTCCTGAATTCTGCCATCTGTATCCTGATTAGTTAAACACTGATTCACCAATTATCGTTTGCGGCAGTTTCTTTCTTCTACGACAGAGTGTCGGGTTATATCGTGCCGCAAGCAATGTGACGTAGATCAGTTCATACGACGGGGCATCAGTCGCGTCGGAAGTATGCAATGTTTAAAAGAACCGGGTATCTGTGTTACTGATCGCCGTTTATCTTCTTACCGCTTTTTTCATACTGACTGCAGTCGGATTCCGTACTTATTATGTTGGGAGCAGAGACCTGCTGTGCCGCATTTTTTTCGGCTGTACGTTATCGTGGGCATTCTGGCATCTTATCGCTTTCGGGGTGGTCACCAGTGACCGGGCGGAGACGGTTTTCGGATGGAGTCTGCTTGGCGTAGCGCGGTTCGCGGCGGTTCCATTGTCGCTGCATCTGTTGATCGGGATTCTATGGCAGGACGATGCGGGGCGTTACCGCAAACTGCTCTTAGCCGTCTATCTTTCCGCAGCGGTAATAATCGCACTGCAGACTTTTGCCGTTGTCAATTGGCTGGAGCCGATGCGGTATCACGGGGGATGGATACTCGATTACGAAAGCAGGGTAGTGTCTATCATCACGTCGGTGTGGATTGCGGTCGTGATGATGATATCACAGATGCTGGTTCTGCCGAAGTTTTTCGGAGCCCGTGACGGTTCCAGCCGGAAAGTAACAATAGCGGCGATGGTGACCATTCTGTCGGCGGTTTTGGGAGGCGCGGCGGGCATCTTTGATCTGCTGTCGGGTCGGATACCCGGTATCGCGATAATCGGGGCAACGGTGACCGCGATCGGTTGTACCGTTGTGGTGTATTTCCGCAGTTTTTCTCCTGATAATATGGTAACGGTTGCCGAAGACGTGATTGCCGCCATTCCCGACGCTCTGCTGATTACAGCGACAGACGGTTCCATCAAACGTATCAATCCGAAAGCGGAGGAGATGACCGGGTACAGTTCGGCAATTATTTCGGGAATGAATATCGATGAGCTGTTTGAACCGGGATTCGCCGAAGCGATGTTCGAAAAGGCGCAACGTTCCGACAGAAATATCCGGACACAGGAAGCCCGATTACGTACGGCTTCGGGGAAGGAAATTCCCGTTGTCATCAATCTGTCCCTGGTGCACAAAACACGCAAGCGGCTGCCGGTCGCGATGGTGGTGAGCTGCCACGACAGCTCATTTGAAAAGATGGCACTGGATGAATTCCGTAAAACCGAACAGCTTGAGGCCCTCGGTTTTCTGGCGGGCGGAATCGCCCATGATTTCAATAATCTGCTTACCTCGATCGTCGCCTATCTCTCCCTGGCACGTACCACCGAGAACGTTTCCGATTCGCTCAGGGAGAAACTCGATAAAGTCGACTCCGCAGCGCGGATGGTGATCGATCTTAACCGTCAACTTGCCACGATTTCCAAAGGCTCCCGTCCCAACCGGGAACACTGTTCACTGAGGGAAATCCTCTCCAGTGCCATACAGCTTTCACTGAGCGGCAGTACAATAGAGTGTCGTTCCGAAATACCCGAAGACCTGCATTCGATAGCCGCGGATACCACGCAGATCAATCAGGTGTTCCTCAATCTGCTGGTCAACGCGCGGCAGGCTATGGAAAAGGGCGGGGTGATCGGAGTGCGGTGTTCGAACATCAAGGTGGATGGTGCCGCCTGGGTCGAAGTGGAGATCACCGATCAGGGAAGCGGGATACCACAGGATAAGCTCGAAGAGGTGTTCAAGCCCTTTTTTACCACAAAAAAACAGGGTACCGGTCTCGGGTTGTCGGTAGTAAAATCGGTGGTGGAGAAACACGGGGGTGTGATCACTGTTGCCAGCCGTAAAGGGATCGGCACCACGTTTACCGTCCGGTTGCCTTCGTATGAAACCGCTCCTGAGGTGGTGCCGACGGAAACGGAAACGCCGGTTGAAGAGCTCCCGACGGCGCCGGGCAAGATTCTGGTAATGGATGATGAGGAAGGGGTGAGAAAAGCACTGTCGCTGATTCTGACCGGGAAGGGGCATGCCGTCCATGCGGTTGAACATGGTGCCGCCGCCATTACCGCCTATCTCAAACACCGGTCGGAAGGCGAACCGTTCGATCTGCTGCTGCTGGATGTCACGGTTCGCAACGGATACGGGGCGCGGCAGGTTATTAAACGGTTGCGGGAAATCAACCCCGCTGTGGCCGCGGTCGTCATGTCCGGATACGGCGAAAACGCTCTCATGAAGGAATACGGAAAATTCGGGTTCTGCGATGTGATCGAAAAACCGTTTGACAGCGCTCGTATTTATCGTGTCGTCAATAAGGCGCTTGCGCGACTGCGTGGCGGGATTGCCTGAGAGTATATTTTCTGCGAAGTATTTTCATCAGTCTGCATCTCCGGTAACAATTGTGACCGGCCGCCGAAGGTTTTTACGGAGAATCGCAGTAATTTGACTACTATTATCCGGCCGGTCGTTCTGGTTCCGTTCTCCGGAGGATAAACCGTGAATACTGTGAGTACTGTCTGGTACACGCCCGTCGGCGATGAAGTTCCTTTTACTGCACGATTGCAGCTACTCAATCATCTGATAACAACTTCGACTTTGTTTGAACAACTCTCCTCAGAAACAGCCGTGACGATCAAGATGCATTTCGGCGAGGAGGGAAACAGGGGGTATGTACGTCCGGAGATGGTCAGTGTTATCACTGATGCGATAACCGCGCGGGGCGGCAAAACGGTGGTATCGGACACCAATACACTCTATCGGGGCCGGAGAACCAACAGCCGTGATCATCTGGCACTGGCCCGGGAGCACGGGTTTACCGATGAGGCGGTTCACGGACGGGTTGAAATCTCCGATGAAACCATTGACGATGAAGTGAGCAGCGTACCGGTTGAAGGAGGACGTTTCATTTCAACGGCGAAGATCATCCGACGGTATAGGGAGGCACCGTTTCTTGTGGGGCTTGCCCATTTCAAGGGACACATTGTGGCGGGATTCGGGGGGGCGATAAAGAATATCGGTATGGGATGCGCCACCCGGGAGGGCAAACTCGCCCAGCATGCCTCGGTGGCGCCGTATATCATCATGAGAAACTGCATCGGGTGCGGAGCGTGCAGTGAGGTCTGTCCGCAGGATGCAATTGAGATCATCGAAGGGAAAGCAATTCTCGATCCGAAGAAGTGCATCGGGTGTGCCTCCTGTATCGCGGTGTGTAAAAGTGATGCTGTGGAGCTCGACTGGAGCGGCGGAAGAGATTACCTGCCCGATAAAATGGTGGAGTACACCTCGGCGGTGCTCGGTTCCCCGGGTACAAAATGCTTCATTAACGTGGCGACAAAAATAACGGCTGAATGCGACTGTCTGGCGCAGGATGATCCGGTAATCGTGCCCGATGTGGGGTTTCTCATTTCGAGCGATCCGGTGGCGATCGATCAGGCCTGCTACGATCTCATCTGTCGCAAGGCCGGCGGCTACGATCCCTTCCGGAAAGCACATCCGGGACGTGATCCGCTTCGTCAACTCGACTGCGCCGAGCGGATGGGGCTCGGCAGCCGCACCTATGAACTGGTGACGGTCAGGTAATTTCCAGAAGTGAGAGGCCGCTTTCCCTGTTTTTCAGCCGTTGAGCGGTGGTGCCGGTGACCTCCATAACGATAGCTTCGGATACCAGCCAGCAGTCAAGTCCCTCACGCGGACATCCAACCAGTGGTGCGATACCTTTTCCGATTGCCGCATGAAGATGTAGTGAAGGGTGTCCGTGTTCATCGGGGAAAATGGTTCCGATACCCACGATTTCCCGGGGATCTGAAAAGTGCTCGCTCATGGGACGGGGCGGCATCCGGTCGTCGGACGGGCCGACGACAACTCCACCGTTTTTAACACCGCCGATCAGCCAGACGGTTGCCTGTGCGACGTGCTCCTTCCTCGCGATATCTTCCATACCTTTGTAAATCGGATCGCCGTCGTGGAAACGGATGGTGATGATACGGCCGACGTTGCCGGTGGAGTACTTCATGTAAACCTCCTTGGAGAGAGAAATCGCGATTCGGTAACAGAAATATAGCAATCGTGCGGGGGAATACCGTTAAGGTACTGTGCCGACAGTGGCCGTATTAAAAAAAAAGCCCTGCCGTTGCCGGCAGGGCGGTTCGACTGACACGCTTCGACTGTTCACATCGACGCCATGGAAAATGAACAGTCTCAGCGGTGAGTCGATACCTGGTTCCAGAACACCGTTCGTCCGGAAGAAATCGCAACGGGGCAGAGCATGCCACGAAATTCTTTGTTGAACAGTACGTTCGTCACTGTCCGGTAAAACCAGTCCACTATCTGTACAACCGGAAAACTTCCGGCAAGACAGCGCAAGGAAAACATCTGTAGACGAGTGACCGCATGGTTGAGAAATCGATTCATATACCAACTTCCCGTTGAGGGTGATTGCCGCTTTGAAGTACGTAAGCTCATTTGCATCGTTGGGTCTCTCTCCAGTCGGGATCTTTCGTATCGAGCCAGATGGACATTACGTCGTTGACCTGGCAGAGTTTGTTGTTGCCGATGTCGATCGAATCGAGCTGCGGGCAGCCGAGCAGCGATTCGTGCAGTGAACCGATCCTGTTGTCGCTCAGGTCGAGGATACGCAGATGTGAAAGTTTCCCGGCTGTCGTTGCGAAGTATTCGAGCATGTTGCTGTCGAGACGTACGGTTTCCAGATATTCCAGTTTTCCGATGTCGGGATGCATCGAAGGAAGTCCGGTCGCACCGAGATCGAGATGCCTGAGGGCGATCAGCCGGTTTATATCGAACGGAATCCCGTTTGAAAGATCAAAACCGCGCAGGTTGAGGGTAACGATTCGGCCGTTTTCGGTTTTGGTGATACCATCAGGCCATACCGCGGCACGGTTCGCCGATTCCAGAATCATGCGTACTACCGATGAATCACATTCCCCGTCGGGGCACGACTCAGGGGGAGGGGGCCTGAATATGAATGATCCCGCATAACGCTGTTCTCCGGGGTACACTTCCAGAGCGAGGTCCATACCGTCAAATTCTCCGGTATCCGTAGGAAGGTCAAACATTGCTCCGATATGTATCAGGTGTTTTCCCTGTGGAACTTTCAGCTCGAAATTCCCGAAAGTATCGGCGCTGGCGGAACGGTCAAGCCCGTATACCTGTATGGTAACCAGAACATTATCGAAGTAGACGGCTTCGATATGCCCGGTAATTTCCGACATGGGTTCAAGTACCAGTATCGGTAACGATGCGACGGTATCATTGCAGTCAATCTGAAATTCTGAAACCGAACCGAGCGAGTCCAGGTAGTTCACTTCGACCAGATACCGGTCCGGCATCAGGTCTTCAAGAGCGAATGCTCCTTCCGCATCGGTAAAGGTATTGATGACCGAATGGTTCGCTTGGTATTCGGAATCGTCCGATGAGGCGGAAAGATAACGGGCCGGTCGCAGGCGCACGGTAACATCGCTGACCGGTGATCCGCTGCGGTCGGTGACCACTCCGGTAGCCTTGCTGATTTCGGTTCCTGATGAGCCTCCGGAATCAACTGAATTCGTGGTACAGAGCGTTCCGATCAAGGCACCTGCCGGCAGCAGGCGCAGCAGCTGGCGGTATCCTGTTTTAACGTTCATCGTGGATACTCCTGCTGACTGGGAACAGATTGAGGGTGAGCTGATAGGCGGTCCCCGGGTTTTCGTCTATTCGGGCCATTTCCATCAGCTGGTGCTGCAATTCCCGCAACCGCAGTTTGAACAGATCGAAGGTATCGGGCGAGATGGAAAAGGTCGTTGATGAGGTCATCCGGTTCGGCACCGGGACTGCATCGTATGCCTTAAGCGCTACCTGCAGCATTTCCGACTGATATTTTTCGATGATGAAAGCGTGTTCGGTACCGACCTTTACATTGATCAGATTCTGTGACTGATGATAAAGTCCGTTTGAATCCCGTTCGATGAAACCAAGGCGTTCAAGCAACCGGATGGAACGTTTGGCTTCGCTTCCTTTTATCGGCGGTACGAGAAATGAGCCCAGACGGTCAAAATCGTCCTGAAAATCAAAGAAAATCACCACTTCCCTGATGACACTGTGATACCAGCAGCTGTAATATTCAAAACGGTCTTTGGGAATGGTTTCGATCTCGAAGGGGCGACGGATTTCAACAAGTCTGCTGTAGTAGATGGTTTTTTCGGTAATTGAATGAGCCTGGTTGAAAAAAACGAGATTTTCAAAAAATTCGGCCTCATCCCTGTTATGGCTGATTGCCTGGGAAATTTTAGTAACGGTAACTTTAGTGAGATTGCGTTTGCCTTCGATAACATGAAAAAGAAACGACGGGGCGGCGATACCCGCTTTCTCGGAGAATGCGCGATAGGAAAAGTTTCGCCGCTGCACTTTCTGTTCGTTGTAATATTCGCGAAGGTATTCACGGTAATTCTGATGCGCGAACAGGTCGGCCATTGTTTACACCAATTTCATAAAAACAGATGAATTGAAGTATATAGAGAATATTATAGTAAATAAGTTGCGTAAATACTGTAAAAACATTAATCAGTTTGAAATAGCATTCTCTTTGGAGAACAAAATCAAGGTTTCATTGAGATCAGGCCACAGGATTACAAGGAGAGGAATACGGTTGGGTGTAATACCGCAACGTGACCGGATATCGTGTCGCAGGATGATGTTCGACTTGGTACTGTCACTGTTGTTGTGTCTGTAATCAGGCGGTTTTATCTGCAGCGCTGGCTGCTGTTCCAGCCGGGATCGTTCTGATCGAGCCAGACCGCAGTGGCGCTGTCAACAAAACAAAGTCGGTTATCCGAAACATCGAGCAGCTCAAGTGCAGTACAATCCATAATCGAAGTCGGCAGCCACTCCAGCTGATTGCCATGGATATCGAGTTCGCGGAGTGTTTTGCAGTCACCGATGGATCGGGAAAATTCCCTGATAAAGTTCTGGTCCATGCGTACGATTTCAAGTTCTGTCATTCTGCCGATAGCAGGAAACATGGCAGTGAGACCGGTTTCTCCCAGGTCCAGGAGCCGGAGAGCGGAAAGGCAGTTGAGTTCAAACGGTAAATTGTCCGACAGACTGAAACCGCGCAGCGTAAGCTCAACGATTCTTCCGTTTTCGGTAACGGTTACCGAGTCGAGAGGCAGATCCGTCCAGCTGTTGCGGTCGAGGATGGAGCGGACCACTGCGGAATCGCAGTGGCCGTCGGTACAGGGATCCGGTGGCGGCTCCCGGAGGCTGAATGAGCCTGCATTACGCTCTTCTCCCGGAGTTACCTGCAGTGCCACATCAACGCCGTCAAATTCTTCGAGGTGGGAAACAGTCCCGGTATAGGCGGAGATATGAAGATGGTGTTTACCATACGGGACACGAATTTTAAAATTACCGGTGGAATCGGTGGTGGCGGAACGTTCAATGCCGTATACCTGAATGCTGACCGTCGTTTCCCGACTGTAATAGACCTGTGCATTACCGGAGAGTTCTGCCATCGGCGCGATGGTAAGCGGGCTCAGTGTAGTTTCCGGATGATTCGCCTCAATATTAAGTTCCACACTGGCACCGAGTGAATCATCAACACTTATTTCAATAACGTAATTATCGAATTCGATATCAGAGAAGAGAAAACTGCCGTCGGAGGCTGTTGTGGTATCAAGGATCGAATGCCGGGCAGTATACGTCATATCTGCAGCGGAATCGGCAAGAAAATCCGCCGGTCGCAAGCGTACCAGCGCATCCGGTACCACTGTTCCGTTTTCATCTACCACCGAACCGCTCACCTTGCTGATTTCGGTTCCCGAAGAACCACCCGTATCAAGTGCAGTATAATTGCAGAAGCATACCACGATGAGTATCAGTAGAAGATGGATAGCTGTTTTCCGGTGATGTGCACAGTTACGGCTCATCGTTTGTACTCCTGCTCACGGGAAAAAGATTAAGGGTGAGCTGATAAGCCGTACCCGGATGTTCATCGATTCGTGCCATTTCCATAAGTTGTTGCTGCAGTTCCCGCAGTCTCATTTTATACAGCCCGAAGGTTTCACGCGAGATCGAGAACGTGGTCGACGAGGAGAACCGGTCGGGAACGGGAACCGTATCATAGGCCTTGAGTGCCGTTCGCACCATCTCGATCTGAAATTTCTGAATAACAAAATGGTCTTCGGGACCTACCCGGACATGTATCAGATTCTGTGTCTGGTGATACAAACCCTGCGCATCCCGCTCGATAAATCCGAGTCGTTCCAGCAGCCTGATGGATGCTTTCGCCTCCGATGCCTTGATGCGAGGTACCAGGAATGACCCCAAACGGTTGTAATCATCTTTGAAATCAAAAAAAGTTACCACTTCCCGGATAACGCTGTGATACCAATTGGAATAGTACTCATACCGGTCTTTCGGTATAATGGCTAAATCGATCGATTTACGCAATTCGACCAGTCTGCTGTAATATACCGTTTTTTCGGTGATGGTCTGCGCCTGATTGAAAAAAACCATATTCTCGAAAAATTCTGCTTCGTTGCGGGTATGACCGATCGCCATCGAGACCTTTACCACGGAATTTTTCGTCAGATTCCTCTTCCCCTCAATGACGTGAAACAGAAATGAAGGGGCGGCAATTCCGGCTTTTTCGGAGAACGAACGATAGGAAAACTGTTTTTTGAGTGCCTTCTGCTCGTTGTAGTATTCCCGCAGGTATTCTCGATAGTTCTGATGCACGAACAGATCGGCCATGGTATTTCCCGGTAAAAAACGGTTTGATACACTATACCACAAAATAATATAGCATTAAATCCGCTTGTTCCGATCATCAGAAACTGAATCGGTAAAAATGTCATTCTCCACAGAGAACGGATTCCGGGATGCCGGTTTCGAAGGTTGCGGATTAGTCCCTCGCGAACGACATCACCTGCACGTCACGGCATCCGTTTTCGAGCAGGACCGCTGTGGCAGCAGCGGTCGTGGCACCGGTAGTGATGACGTCATCGACGAGAATCACCCGCTTGCCGTTGATCGTGGCGGCACCGGTGGCGGCAATTCTGAATGCCCCGCTCAGATTACTCCGGCGTTCCGAACGGTCAAGTTTTGTCTGGGTCCTGGTGCTCTTTACCCGTTTGAGGATACCGGTTGTCAGGGTGATGCCGGGAACGCCGGCAAAGAGCCCCCGCGCGAACCATTCAGCTTGGTTGTATCCCCGTTTCCAGAGCCGCTGCCAGTGAAGCGGTATCGGGACCACGATCGAATTGGCATATTCGGCCATGTCCGCGTGGCTGCCGCAGAGCCGGCCGACATATTCAGCGAGACCGCGTTTTCCCTGATATTTGATCTGGTGCATGATCGAACGGGTGGTGTCGTTGTAGTCGACAAACGATCGGATACGGGAAAATGGATGGTCCCATGCCACATCACAGGCACAGGTACGAAAGGCACGGTTCTGGCTGCACCGGGGGCAGCCGTCACGATTGATGACAAGTGCGCAGAGGGTCGAGTTGCAGGAAGTGCAGAGCCACCGGTCATTATCGGGGCGGGGGGTATCGCAGACGATACAGAGCGGCGGAAAAATAAAGCCATCAATCCGCCGCAACAGTCTACGGAGCGTTTTACGAGTCGGCCGTGGCATCCGAAGCGGATTCTGAGGCTGGACGCTCCCCGGGCGGAGTAACCGGCACAGCGGATGGTTCTTCTTTGAAAAGCACTTCCTTGAGAATCAGCCCCGCGAAAATGATGAACAGCACAATACAGACCACCTGGTTGTGACTCAACGGTCCGAGTTTTTCATTCACCTGATAATGACGTGAAAAATCGACCATGAAACGCAGGATGGTATACAGAATTCCCACAAGATAGAATTGCAGTCCGGTAAATACCTTTGCTCTGCTGCCGACGAACAGTATGATCAACCCGATAACGAGCCCACCTGCCGATTCGAACAGTTGTGACGGATAAAGACCGGCCGCATGCGCATGATGCTGAAATGCTCCGGCGGGGCTTTCCATAGGAAAATTCACCGCCAGTGGACTGTTCGTGGGAGCTCCCATACAGCAACCGTTTAGAAAACAGCCGATCCGGGTAAGAAAAATGCCGAATCCGACACTTGGTGCAATCGCATCGGCATAGGGAAGAAACGGGACTTTTTTCAACCGGAAATAGAGTACTCCCGCCACGATCGCTCCGATGAAACCCCCGTACATCACCAGTCCGCCGATTCCCACGAATCCGTTTTGAAAAGGATTGAAAATCGCCGTGAGATTCCCTTTGAATTCCTCGAAATGGAGGATGACATAATAGAGTCGTGCTCCGACGATCGCCGAGAGGATAACCCAGAAACCGACATCCGCGATTACTTCCGGATTGAGTCCTTTTTTCTTTGCGCGCGTGGTTGATAACCATATCCCGAAAAGGAATGAGAGCGCGAGCATGAATCCGTAACTGTGGATGGGAAACGAGAAAATTTTAAAAAGTACCGGATGCATAATAACCTTTCATTAAAAACGGTGTCTGCCGGTGAGGTGACGGGGATAAAAATAGCATCTGCCGGGGAATAATGGGTGGGTGAATGCGGTGGTTTTTAGGGACACCGATAAAGAACCTCTTATCGAGTACCTTCGATCCCGCACTGCGGGATCAGGCACCGATCGGGAGATCGTTCAATCTCATAACGGGTGCTGAGGTACAGGCACCCGTTATGTTCGCTATTGTATCGTCTTCATAGTGAATATCGCGTCGATGAACGGACGGAAATGCTGCGCGAATTCCTCGGGAGGCCGTTCGATGAAATCGACTCCTCCGTCAAACGAGAGGAAGGGGAGCTGCGGCGGATGAATACGGGCACCCATGACGGTGTTGAGGTAAGCGCGCTGATCGGTAAAATCATACGAGAAACCGAACTCACCGATTACCGACCAGTAGGGTGACGGCGTTCCCATCAGACCGACATCTCCTCCTGCGGAGATATGGTTGCCGAGCTGCATGTGCGGGGTCAGGGCACCTTCGAAATACTCATTCCTGAAAAATCCCCAGGTGAGGAAGGTACCGAATCGCGCGTCCGCATAATGAGGAACGCCATGGGCATACGGTCCAAGGGTGGCCAGTGACCACGCCAGCCCGGCACCCACTGACAGGTTATCGAAAATGCCGTATCGGGCGCCGAAGCAGACCCGGCCGATATTATCCAGAAATGAATTGTAGAACTGAAGGTTGTTCGGGACCATGTATGACACTTCATGAAGGCTCGCTACCAGATCGAAATCCTCATTGAGATACGCGGTGGGAGTATAGAAATAGTGTGTCGGTCGTGCGGCTTCGATCTGATATGCTACTCCGGATCGGGGGAGTACCGCAACAATTGACAGGCATACGGTAATGATACTGGGAACTGTTTTCATGAGGCGCCTTTCGTTGAACTGTAGCGACTGCAGGCTTTCAGCAGCTGGGTGGGCTATCGATACAATTAGTAGTAAATGTACCTTATGCCGTTTAGTCGGAAATCCTTACGGTAAATCGTCGGAGGGGGCCGTTTTTATAAGATTGGCCAACTGGTTGATAACAGTAGCGACTCCATCACCCGAAACGGCGGACATGAGATACCATCCCGGTGGTACATGACAGGTGTCGGGGGCTTCGAGGATATCCTTTTTAGTCAGGATATATATACGCGGTTTTTCAAGCAGGGTACTGCTGTAATGCTCCAGTTCCTTCAGGAGCACTTCCGCTTCAGTTTCAGGGTCAGCGGTGGTGGCTTCAATAAGGATCGCCAGTGTTCTGGTTCGTTCAATATGACGGAGAAATCTGATACCGAGCCCTTTGCCGGTGTGACAGTCTTCGATGATGCCGGGGATATCGGCTACCACAAACGAGTCATATCCTTTCCCGGGACGGACTATGCCGAGATGCGGTTTGGTGGTGGTGAACGGATAATCGGCAATCTTCGGACGTGCGTGAGAGATACATGAGAGAAAGGTCGATTTGCCGGCATTCGGTCGGCCGACCAGTCCTACATCGGCGAGCATTTTGAGTACCAGACGAACGGTTTTCTCCTCGCCGGGTTTTCCCGGTTCACAATGATCGGGATTGGGATTGCGGGGGGTTACCAGTGCGGCATTCCCTCTGCCGCCGCGTCCTCCGCGGGCGATCAGCTCCTTTTTCCCTTCGGTCAGGCAGTCGACGAGAATTTCACCGGTTTCGGTATCGTGTATTACTGTTCCGAGCGGTACGGTGACGAGGATGTCTTCACCGCCGCGTCCGGTCTGATTTTTACCCTTGCCGTGAGCTCCACGTCCGGCTTTGTACCGGTGATGGTAGGCGACATCCTGGAGGGTATGGACCTGCGGCGAACCGCAGAAGTAAATATGTCCGCCGCGGCCGCCGTTGCCGCCGTCGGGTCTGCCTTTCGGTTTGTATTTGAGTCGCTCGTAGGCGAAACAGCCGTTGCCACCGTCACCGGCCTTGAGCTCGATAGTAGTTTCGTCGATGAACATGGCGGAAGCCTGAACTGAAAAAGGTTATTTTGCAGCTGATGTCGCGGAGGAGGAGCTGCTGCCCGAAGAGGTCGACCCGGAGGAGGAATTGCTTCCCGATGTTGAAGAATCGGAAGACACGGTTGATTTAGTCTTTGAGGTGGATGATGAAGCTCCGGTATCGGATTGAGCCGCTTTTTTATACGAGTCGGAACGGTAATCGGTAATGTAGAAACCGCTGCCTTTGAAAATGAATCCTGCGCCCGCTGAAAAGAGTCGTTTGACGGTCCCTCCACAGGTTTCATCGTTGCACCTGGTCAGCGGCTCGGCAGTAATGCTCTGAAACACCTCGAACCGTTTTCCGCACTTTTCACATTCATATTCATACGTCGGCATAACCCGGGTACTCCTTGTTGCTTGAAAAATCTTTATGTCCCGAATCGGTCGTAGTAACCATACCGGACAGGGACGAAAAATACTTTCCGTTGCTATGACTTATCAATTTCCCCGGAAAGAAAAGACGGAATTTCAGTCGGGCAATTCCGCGAACAGGTCGTAATCGCTTGAACCTATGATGGAAACGTGGGTGAGTGTGCCGACCCCGGCGCTGCCTGTACGGATCAGGACTTTGCCGTCCACCTCGGGAGCATCATACCGCGAACGTGCTTCAAAATTGAAATCGGGATCTTCGGAAACGCTATCGATGATTACTTCCATCGTGGATCCTATCCGTTTCTCATTGATCTCTCCGCTGATGTCCCGCTGAGCGAGCATGATGGTTTCACATCGGCGAAGTGCAGTGGAATTCCACGGGCGGGGATGCAGATTGACTGCTGGTGTTCCCTGTTCGGGGGAGTAAGGGAATACGCCGAGTTTATCGAAACGGGCCCACTCGATGAACCTGAGCAGCTGTCTGAAGTGTGTCTCGGTTTCCCCCGGAT
>JAFGHA010000028.1 GCA_016930275.1 Chitinispirillaceae bacterium | reverse complement strand
CACTGTTTCTTTTTTACCGCTTTCAGCGCTTACTGGAATCATTTTTCAATTAACTTCAACTGGTGGATTTAAGTGGATACCCCGCTTAAATTATTTGCCATAGAGTTCTTTTTAATCATTCAAAATTGTACTATGTTTAAAATATCTATTAGTGAAAAAAGAAGTCAGGTACCTTTGTCAGTCGAACTTGATAAAAATGTTATTTTAACAACTTGGGGTGCGATTAAAATTAGTACGTCTGATTTTTTTCCATCAAGTTTTCAGTTAAAAACAGGCAGCTTGGTTATTTATATTGACCCCATTGAAGTGGGCGAAAATGCTGATAAGGCTGACTATATTCTAATAACCCACAGTCATCCAGACCATCTTTCAAAAAAAGACATTCATAAACTTAAAAAGCCTGAGACAAAAATTATATGTTCAAAAGGATCTGTAAATAAATTAGGAAAAACAGAGGCAGAGATAATTGTTGTAAAACCAGAGGACACATTTTCGTTAAATAATTTTAAAATAAAAGCTGTTTCTGCTTACAACATAAAAAACGTTTTTCTTTGGTTCAAAGCCCACCCGAAATCGAAAGAAGATGTTGGCTATATATTAACTGTTAATGATTCTTTTAATATTTATCATACAGGAGATACCGATTACATTCCAGAAATGGATAAAATATCTGACATTGATTTAGTATTGATAGCAATAGGTGGCGACAATTTGACAATGAATGATAAAGAAGCCGCGCAAATAATCAACAAAATTAAACCCCGAAAAGTAATCCCAATGCATTATGAGATCAAGGACACAGAAAAACTTGATAAGTTTAATGAATTAATTGACAATGAGATTGATGTGATAAAATCAGAATGATATTCATTTGCTGCTTATTGAATTAAATTAAAACGATGATTATGTATTTTATAAAGATAATCACGCCCGAAAACGGAGGGGGGCAACCAGGCACAGACAATATCAGCGGTAGCCAGGTTCCGCTAACGCTGCACCCAAATTTTCCTACGCTACGCTGCGGAAAACTTCTGGCGTACCGCGAACCCGACGTTGTGCAACATACCGCTTCCGGACCAAATATGGAAGGGGATTCTATCGCCGCCATGAATTCGAGAGGAATTGAATGATAAGTGATTGGGACACACTTGGTGCACCCGTGCCTTCCTGGCAGGGCCCGCTCGCACGAATACTGCACTGGGGCGTCATGGTTGTTTCGCTTGCACTTCTTACCACAGACATATGGCTCGTCTTCGACTTTGCGTGGGCAACGAGAACACTAACTGGCGCGCATCTTGCACAAGTCGAGTTGACGTTCATCCCATTGTACCTGATCTGCTTGCCCGTGGCCCTTCTGCTTCTTGGGGCGACGATTGCCAAAATCTATATAGACGTAAAGGGAATTCACCAACCATCACCAGTGGGGGCCGTTTCTGCCCTCATTGCCATTTGTGTGACCGGATTGATTGCGATTATCCCCCTACAAATAGGCAATCTTGTGGGCACTTTGCTTGAGTGGACCTTTCTGAAGGGAAATGGATAGTGCGGCGTGGGGATGGTCCGGAACCGGTACGTCGCACAGGCAATAAAACTTCATTCCCTTCGGCCATTTCGTCCTTCGGGTAAATCGCTATCGCGACGTATTTTATCGCCCGCCCGTTGGGAGAAATACTTGGGGCAAAGAAGAAAGAGCGCGCGCCTGTGAAATAAAATATTGCTGTTCATATAATATTGCTTTTCATATCAACTCTGTATTCGTAGCAGCCTGATAACATTATCTGGAGATTCAAAACTGGAGATGATTATGCTTCCCGTAAAAAAATATTCCCAATCTACTATGTGATTCTGCTTAATTAAGGTAAAATAGTATTGTTTGAAGACGATCATCACACCTGTCACCCCGGTAACTGTTAAAATGACGGGAATTAAAGCTATAAACCCGGCAAATAAGCGTTACTTCGCTTCGACACCGATTATTATCCTGATGGTTGCACTGGGGTATGCCGTTGTGGCCAAGGTTAGTTTCCTGTTGACAATCCCACCTGGTAATATTTCCCCCGTCTTTCCCGCCGCCGGTATGGCTCTGGCCGCCGGAATAATAATCGGTCGCCACGCCCTGCCCGGAGTATGGCTCGGCTCCTTTGTCGCGAATTTACTATCGTTTATGGACGGAACAGTGTCACCAGCTCCAACCTGGCCGATAGGGATAATGATGGCGCTGTTTATCGGTTTCGGAGCAATGTGTGGTGTAGCAGCCGGAGTGAAGCTGGTCGGATATTTCTGTGCGAATGGCCATCCGCTTCAGAGCGGACTGAACGTGATGATCCTTGTGATGATCGGTGGTGCGGGCTGCAGTATAATCAGCCCGACGTTCGGTGTGCTCAGCTTATTAGCGGGATTGCAGGAGAATCTTTCCTGGGCACAATTCGGCAACGCCTGGCTTACCTGGTGGGCAGGTGATGCAACCGGTGTTTTGATTGCCGCACCACTGGTGCTGGCGTGGGCGTACCCGTACCCCGCTTCCTTTCGCTGGAACCCCCTGGTTAGCTTCGAAGCTCTTGTATTGGGAGCGGCAACGCTCCTGTGCTGTTATTTTGTTTTTTTCATGTCCGTCCCGTTTCAATACGGAATCCTGCCACTGCTTTTATGGGCGGCATTTCGTTTCGGTATGCGGGGTGTTTCGTTGACCGCGGTGGCAATCACGGTATTGGCCGTATCCGGTACGAGTATGAGTTTGAGTCCGTTTGTGGGCCGGACGGCCAATGAATCCATTCTTCTGTTGAATTCATTTTTCGGGGTGACAATTACCAGCGCACTCTTTCTTGCCGGGTTGATGGAGGAACGAAGGCGGACAACCCTGGACTTGCAGGAACTCAACATTACACTGAAAGGAAGCGAGGAACGGCTGCGGCTGCTGGGTGACAATCTTCCCGACAGCTACGTTTACCAATGCATGTACGATGAGGACGGGACGCTCCGATTTCTTTACTGCAGTGCGGGAGTGGAAAAACTTCACGGAGTAAAAGCGGAAGAAGTTTTACGTGATGGTACATTAATCTGGAGACAGATTCCTCCGGAACAGGCGAAGGTCCTTACCGAGGCGGAAAAGGCCAGTCTTCAATCAATGACCGATCTGACGATGGAAGCGAGAATGGATGATATAGATGGAAACGAACGTTGGTTGCGTCTCTGCTCGCGGCCAAGGAAGGGGTTGGACAACCGGATTTTGTGGAATGGTGTGGTAACCGATATCACCACGCGCAAACATGCTGAAGAGGCATTGCGTGCCAGCGAGAAGAAGTATCGTGATTTGGTGATGCTGGCCAACAGCATTATTCTGCGCTGGTCTCGAGACGGCCGGATCACCTTTCTTAACGAGTTCGGCCAGCGGTTTTTCGGTTATACCAGCGACGAAATCGTCGGCAGACATGTTATAGGAACCATCGTTCCGGAAAACGAAACCTCCGGGCGCAATCTGGGCACCCTGATGGATGAGATCTGCGCCGATCCGCACTCTTTCGAGCGTAATATCAACGAGAATATGAGGCACAACGGTGAACGGGTGTGGATCGACTGGACAAACAAGGTGGTGCTGGACGGGCATGGACAGATTCGGGAGATTATGAGCATTGGCTCGGACATTACCGCACGCAAGCGGGCTCAGGATGAACTTGAGCACTACAGGGAGCACCTTGAAGAACAGGTCGAGCAGCGCACGCGGGAGCTTGCCGCCGCGAAGGATCGCGCCGAAGCTGCGGATAGAATAAAATCCACCTTTCTCGCCACCATGTCCCACGAATTGCGTACTCCGCTTAATTCGGTCATCGGTTTTACCGGTATTTTGTTGCAGCAGATTCCCGGAAAACTCAACCCCGAGCAGCAGAAACAGCTTGGAATGATACAGAACAGCGCCCGTCATCTTCTTTCCCTGATAAATGATGTTCTTGATATATCGAAGATCGAAGCCGGACAATTTACCATCGAAATGAAACCATTTGACGTGCGCGGCTCCGCGGAGGTCGTATTGGAGTCGGTTAAGGAGCTCGCCCGTACCAAAGGTCTCGATCTCGTGGCCGAACTGTCTTCCGATCTGGAGCCGATTCTTGGCGATCGACGTCGTTACGAGCAGATTTTACTGAATCTACTCTGCAATGCCATCAAATTCACTGAAACAGGAACTGTTACCCTTGCCGTTCGGCTTGCAGAGGGCGACATGGTGGAAACCACCGTCAGGGATACGGGTGTCGGTATCAAACCTTCAGAGCAGGAGGCCATTTTTCAACCATTTCATCAGGTGGAAAACGGCACGAGCCGCAGACATGAAGGCACCGGACTGGGTTTATCGATCAGCTATCGTCTGGTTGAAATGATGGGAGGAAAAATCCGGGTATCGAGCAGATATTCCGAGGGCAGTACATTTACATTCACTCTACCCATGGCCAAAATCAACGGAGACATAGTATGAAAAAACGTATTCTGGTCATTGAAGACAACGAGCAAAATATTTACCTGGTTACCTACCTGCTCGAAAATGCGGGATTCGAGGTTACCCAGGCGCGAGACGGGCGCACAGGCATCAATTATGCTACCACCCAGTTCTTTGATCTTATCGTATTGGACATTCAATTGCCGGAGATGGACGGTTACGAAGTCGCTAAAAACCTGCGGGCAACGCCGGCACTGGACACAATACCGATTGTCGCGGTCACATCGCACGCTATGGCGGGTGACCGTGAGCACGTTCTTGAAGCAGGCTGTACCGAATATATTGAAAAACCCATAGACCCTTTCACATTCGTGCGAAGCATAACGCAACGCATTGGCACCGGAGGAAATGAATCATGAAGAAAAAACTCCTGATTGTTGATGACAACCGGGAAAATCGGTATATGCTACGGTCGCTTCTTGAGGGACACGGCTACAGTGTGACTGAGGCACACGATGGTGCGGAAGCCCTTGAACTGGCATCACTGAGTCCACCGGATGCCGTGGTAACGGACCTGCTTATGCCCGGAATGGACGGATTTGCACTCTGCAGGGCCTGGATGGCTGACGACCGGTTGTGGCGTAAGGCATTTATCGTCTATACCGCTACCTATACCGAATCCAAGGACCGGAAGTTGCTTCTCGATCTTGGTGCCGATGCTTATTTAATCAAGCCCAGTGAACCTGAGGTTCTGGTGGAGGTCATTGAAGAGGCGCTGGAAAAAGTCCGGCCAAAGATTGAGCGTCCGCATACGATCCACGATACCGAGTTTTTCGAGCGATATGCCGGACGTCTGTCTGAAAAACTCAATAAGAAACTCGGCCAGCTTGCCGATACGAATCAAAACCGGATCGATTACATCACCCGTTGTGAGGCGATTCTGGATGCATCACCGATGGCGATCATCTTTTTCGACATGGAACGCAAGATCCGTGTATGGAATTATATGGCTGAGCACCTTTTAGGGTATTCGGAATCCGAGGCTCTCGGTCAATCGCTTGACATGTTTTTGCCTGATGATCGTCTGGTAGAACTGCAACAACTCATCGGGAATGCCGAAAAACCGATGGAGATGTTCCGGCATGAAATTCAATGGTTTCGAAAGGATAAGCAGGCGCACGATCTTTCCACTTCACTGACTTTTCTCGGGAAGGACATCGGATTCGTGCTGATGCTGTCCGATTTTGCGGATCACAAGGTAGTGGAAAGTGAAAAGAAAAAACTGGAGGAACAACTTGTAACTTCCCAGCGCATGGAGTCGTTAGGGCTCCTGTCCGGAGGTGTCGCCCACGACTTTAACAACCTTTTGACCGGCATCCTCTATTATGCCGAGTTTATTCAAAATGGCCTGGAGGAAGGGAATCCGCTTCGGGAAAGTGCAGTAGAAATCTTTAAAGCCGGGGAACGGGCAGCAGCTCTCACCCGCCAGCTCCTGGCATTCAGCCGCCAGCAATCCCTCCACCCGGAAGTGTTGGAACTCAACGGAATTGTCCGGGATATAGAAGAAATGCTCAGACGAATAATCGGCGAGCATATCAAGCTGCGGGTAGATCTCGACGAGAACCTTGACAGAATCGAGGCGGATGTTTCCCATCTCGAGCAGGTTATCGTCAATCTGGCGACCAATGCGCGAGATGCAATGCCCAAAGGCGGATGTCTGACCATTACAACCGGGAATGCCGTCATCAGCCGCGAGGATGCGGAGGCCAATCCTTCGCTGCGTCCCGGTCGCTATGTAATGATGAAAATTTCAGACACTGGTACCGGTATGGACGAACGGACGCGAACGCGCATCTTCGATCCGTTCTTTTCGACCAAGGAACCGGGCAAGGGGACCGGACTGGGGCTCGCTACCGTTTACGGTATTGTCAAGCAGAACCGCGGGTTTATTTCAATCGAAAGCGAACCCGGGAAAGGTACGGCCTTTTCCATTTACCTGCCCTGGACGAAAAAAATCATAGTCAGTGGTGGAACAGTCGAGACCGCAGTGAAAATAAGTACGGGGAATGAAACCATTCTGGTCGTTGAAGACAACGTTTACGTCCGGAATGTGACCGGATTGATTCTGGAAAAGGCCGGATATCGTGTTATCAAGGCTGCCGATGCAAACGAAGCCCTGTCGCAAATGAGGCATGAGGAGACGGAAATCGACCTGCTGCTTACTGATATTGTCATGCCGGACATCAACGGACTGGAACTCGCACGACAATTTCTCACTATGCGACCCGGGGTAAAGGTCATTTTCACTTCAGGCTATACGGCCGATGTCATTCCTTATCATGAGCTGCATATTCCTGGAGTTTCACTCATCGACAAACCTTTTACCACCACTACCATACTCGCCACGATCCGTGATGTGCTCGACGGCAAAGTGGCGGGTGATATCAGTGACAATGTACTGAAATATTCCTGAACTTTAAAGACTCCGTAAAGGGCCAGGGCATACAAGCGGCGGTCGCAAAAGCCGCTCTTGGCCCGCGGCACATTTCCCCTTACTGCGTGCGGGAAAACGTCTCGTATGTCCGGGCCGTTGGTGCGCCGAGACAAGCTCGGCACTTCTTATAGAGTGAGTTTGCAGAAAGGAACAAAGCGAACTGCAAACAAGTCTTTATCCGGTAAGGCTAACCAACCACCGGTATCGAGGTTCAGCGAAGCGCTGGTCTCGAAGACTCGGCTGGGT
>JAFGHA010000254.1 GCA_016930275.1 Chitinispirillaceae bacterium | reverse complement strand
TACGGCAGCATTCATCGCAACACCTACCTCGACTCCCCCACCCTGCTTTGCCGTGACCTGGCATTCCGCCAACGTCCGGATCTTTTTTGCGCCGGACAGCTCTGCGGCAACGAAGGATATACCGAAAGCATCGCTACGGGACATCTCGCCGCACTGGCCGTTCTCCGCCGCCTCGCCGGAAAACCGTGGGTACCGCCGCCGCCTGAAACGGCTCTGGGAGCGCTGTTGCGTCACGTGACCTCCTCGGAAGAGCACCCTTTCACGCCGTCGAATATCCACTTTGGGCTTTTCCCTCCCCTTGATACCATACCGGGGAAACGTTCGCTCGGAAAAAAGGAGAAGCAGGAGCGGATGTGCGAGCGGGCGATGGGTGAAATCCGAAAATGGGTCGCATCGCTGCCTCTTTAATACGCTGTTCAATGCCACTCTTAGGAAAATCATGGTTCATTTCTCCTGTCTGCCCTCAGGAGTAATAACGGCGCAACTATGCAGGTGATGTAGTATCTTTATTCTATCATGACTCTTAAACCCGCACCATCACTTCCGCCGCTCCGGGTATACGGGGTGCTGACGATCGTCCTGGCATGCAGCGGCGCTCTTTTCTCCCTGGATATTCCCGCCCTCTACCAGTGCAACGCTGTCCGTCTCACCCAGGTTAAAAACGGAAAAACCTACTCCAAGGCATTTCTGGTACGGAGCCTGTTCATCAAATTTGACAGAAGGGAAATCAGGGTTTTCGGCATGCACGGCAACATGTATGTATGCCAGAAACTCGGCATCAGAAGGTTCTTCGCCGATACGCTTTTTCTCGAAAAACCCGAAAACGCACCGGTCCGTCACAGCGACCCGAAACTGTACATGGTCAAAGACACATTGCTGGGAAATGTCAATCTGTTCGAGAGTGACACCAGCGAGGTAAGCATCAAGGTGCTGGTGAAGAAACTGATCCGGCACCGGCCGACCGATCTCGAAAAACGGTGCCGGTGAGGTCGGCCGGCGCCGAAGGGTTTAAAATCAATGCATTATATGGCAATTTTCCATTAACGCCCCTTTTTGCTTAAGGATTTTCCCTAATCTCCGATAAACAAAGAAAGGATTGTGTGACGCTTGCAGGAAGGCATTCATGCGTATCGCAGTTTCCGACGTTTCACTCGCTTCATCCCGCATCAGCATTGACATATCGACGGTCCGGGAGCATCTCAGGAAATGGGACACGACCTCGGATAGTACCTACGATTCCGAAAAACTCAACGGCAGAATCATTACGGAATCCATGCAGAAGAGAGATGTCGTGCAGATTTCGCGGCCAATCCCCAAGGTTTTTCCTAAAACCGTCCCCGATTCCTCGTATGGGCATGGGAAGGATCTTCTTGAGGAAATCGCCGATGAATTCATCGGCGACGTCAAGGCGCAGATCATGAAAGAGATCATTGAGATGTTTACGGGAAGAGAGATCAGGGTCTTCGATCCCGGCGATAGAGGAAATCAGGATAGTGTTGACACACCACCCGAATCCGCTCAAGAGACCGCACCCGCCCACCCTGCATCGCAAATTGAAGGCTGGGGGATCGACTATTATTACCAGGAAACGCATTATACCAAAGAGGGAGTCGCATTTTCTGCGTCGGGTACGGTTACCTCGGCGGATGGTCGAAGTATCGATTTCAATGTTGCCCTGGAAATGAGCCGCGAAACCTACGATGAATTAACCATCTCCCTCAAAGCCGGCGACGCCCTGAAAGACCCGCTCGTTATCGATCTTGCCGGGATGGGTGCGGCATTTTCCGACATCAAATTCGAGTTCGACATTGATGGCGACGGCGGAAGTGAACTTCTTTACACGCCCCGGCCGGGAACCGGTTTTCTCGCATACGATAAAAACGGCAACGGCATCATCGACGACGGCTCGGAACTTTTCGGACCGGAGAGCGGAAATGGCTTTGCGGAACTTGCCCGGCTTGACGAAGACGGCAACGGCTGGATCGATGAAGGTGACTCGGCGTTCTACAGGATGAAAGTCTGGGAAAAGGCCGCCGACGGGACCGATTCCGTTTCCTCACTCCTCCGGAGCGGCATCGGAGCGATCTCTACCAAGAGTGCAAAGACTCACTATACCATTACCACATCCGGTAACGAACTTGCTGCAGTCCTGCGTGAAAGCGGCGTTTACCTGAAGGAGAACGGGAGCGCGGGAGTGGTGCAGGAGGTGGATGTGGTAGTGTAGATCCGCAGGGGTCGAGGTTCATCGTCCCTCGTATGAGATCACTACTTACCGGCAAGCCCGTTGGGGATGTCCGGGCGCTGATTGGTGGTATTGCCGCACGGAATAAAAGAACAGCGGTCTTGAGGGGAGACTATCTGGCAACACAAAATTTCGTTGTGGCCTGAGCTGAACCGTGCGCTATGGTGAAATAATAAACACCGCTGCTTATATCATTCAACGGCACCTTATATGCATGACTTCCTTTTTCCGCCATTACCGCATGCACCGGCATTACCAGTCTGCCATTGGCATTATATATCGCGACCCTGACGGCCCCTGATCGGTTAACGGCATAATGGAGGTGCAGGCTCTTGCCGCTGATGCTGACCGTTTGTACGACAATGGGCGCCATGCGTTCATTACGGGAAACTCCTGTTACGATCCCCACGGTAGCGCTGTCCGGAAGATAGTTGTGAGCCTTGACCTTTACCTTTAAAACACCCGTAGGATCAGTCGCAAGATACTGCGTTAGAATCGGGTCGGTGATCGTGCAGATTCCGTCGATTCCCGTCTGCGTGGTGATAAAAATGCTGTCGGTACTATTGAGCAATGAAACACACGAATATGGCCCTTTTGTATCAAGGGTAAACGTGTTGTTGGTAATGGTCGGTTGCAGGGTAAGTTTTGCAGGTGGAGCCGTCCAGAGCGAAAGTGCCGGATCGCCGAAAATGTTGAGCTCATAATAGCAGTATTTCAGAGCGCCCCAGTAGGGGCTGTCCTTCGTAATATCCTGGTTCGGAACATCCGCCAGAGTGATTCTTTTAGCGTCGGTCTCTTTCGCATTTGCCAGCATCTGCCCTACGTAATGGATTTTTTTTTCGGGATTGAAAATCGCATCATGCAACCATCGGATCGGCCGGTCCGACCCGCCGTCGGTGCCGTCATTATCTCCCATGGCGAAACGGGAATGGGCTATCATGGCCACCGGCCCGACTGCAAGCCGTGAAGCGCATGCCGCCCAGCAGTCCTCCGATGAGTAGGAATACGGTATCCCCCCTCCCGGAGGACAATAATTGTCAAATGCTCCGCTGTAGCACCCCCCTGAGGTGAAAAAGAAATAGTTCGAAGTCGTTCCATCGCAGTTCCGGAATGTTTTATTGTCGGCGAGCACGGGATTCCATCCGCGCTGATAAAATGCGCTGGCACTGGTGGACACCGTGCCGATCGACAATTCCGTGGATGCATGTCCGCTGTGGTTGACCCATGCGCATTTCTGCCGGGCGATTCCGCTGTAAAACAGCGAGTCCCGCATCGCCCAGTCATCATCCTGCCAGTTGGGGTTCTTTTCATGAGAGACTTCGATGAATTTCCAGACGTTTTCGGGGAATCCACAGGTGGTGAAGTTGTTCGCCGTACAGGTGCCTTTAAGGTTTGCCAGGCTCTTGGTCCCCGTACAGAGGACGCCGAAATCATTCCATAGAAATTCACCGGCAAGCATGACGTTGTTTATTGCTCCTTCGACAACCGGTTGTTCGGAATATTTGATTGTCTTGTTGATCATATTGGCGAGCTGCGCTGCGGTGTTGACGCAGAACCTGCCGACAAACACCTCATGTCCGATATCTTCAGTCCCCCAGAAGCCATAGTTTCTGACCAAACCGGCTTTATCCGTCTTCCAATCACCGTCCAGGCATGCATAATACATATCCGCCGGTATGTCGTCGTCTTCCTGAAGGTTGTCGGGCCTTACATCATGATCGTAGAACCGTGACCAGAAGCCGCGATGAGGAACGCAGGTTGCATCATTTCTTCGGTCGTTGCTGGCGATAAGAACATACCTGATATGGTGCTGTATATACTCCTGTTTAATCAGATTCCTCAATTTTTCCTGCACATTGGCGCCGGTAAAAGACTTGACATTATCGACCGTGAATATTTTTGTCCTCATGCCGCGCCGCGTATTAAATTTGACGAATTCGCCGAAAGCATCCGCAAACGCTGTTTTGCACACGATCATGTATTCATAATCGTCCGGGTTTGCGGCGGAAAGAGGCAGATTGGCAACCGCTTCAGGATTCTCCACTAAACTC
This sequence comes from Chitinispirillaceae bacterium, assembly GCA_016930275.1. GTDB lineage: Bacteria > Fibrobacterota > Chitinivibrionia > Chitinivibrionales > Chitinispirillaceae > JAFGNB01. Next base: position 15,600 of record JAFGHA010000254.1, on the reverse strand, counting down.
TTCAGGGCGCTTTTTAAAGCCGGGGTACAATAGTACGGTGGTTCCGTCGCCGCCGGAGCGGTTTCAACTTTTACGGTAATGCTCTCATAATACCGTACATGGTGGCTGAGCGTATTATATTGCGTCGGAAAAATGGTCGTATAAAACAGAGGAATTCCATTGGTGTATTGAATGGTGAACTCCTGGCCGCCGGATGTTCGAGAAGGGAAAAATTCGTTTTTTACATACACTTTTCCGAGGGCTTTAACCCGGGAAACGGGACCATGAGATTTCGGTGTCGGCGGTATTGCCGGCCGCACTTCATACGTTCCGTTTAAGAGACGGGGGGCGCTGTATTCAACAGAACAGGACACCACCGTATTGCCTCTGGGGACGAGGAGTTTAACCGCATGTACCGCAACACTCGGGGCGCACGCCGTCGATGCAATATGGGTATTGTCCATTACAATTTTTCCATCCCGGATCGTCGGCGCGGGAAAATGATAGGTTTTGGTTATTGCGGCGGCTGTCAGCACTGAGGGAAGCAGCAGAAGAAAAAACGTCCTTTTTTCCATAAAAATGCCTGTTAGAGAGTGTTTTACAACATACCCATAGCTTCACTGTTATTAAATAAAATATAGTGAATTCCGCCGTCGATTGAGAAAAAAACAGCTGCGATGTATCGACCGATCTTTATGCGGACCGGTTTTCCTGGTAAAGTTGCTGCTATCCGATATGCGGACAACCTATTTTAATGAATAACCCAGGCGGTTTTCGATAAAGATTACATGATCGGTTAAGCATTTTAAGAAATTCAGGTTCGAAAACAAACAACGGCCATCTGTTTTCAAGTCCGTTTTTCAGAGGAGAAACTCTATGGTTAAAAAATATTCTGGCATCTTCCTGCTGGCGTCTGGAATGATGTTTTCCGCTTTTTCCGCAATAGAGATGAATTATTACGGCAATATTAAATTCGGAGCATGGTGGATCAAGGAGTGGGACTTCACCGATACGCTTATTGCTCAAATACCTACTCAAATAGATACTGTTATTGAAATGGATTCTATCTGGGGTAAGGATCCCCACCCTATAACGAACCTGGAAATTCTGCCTTTCGGTTTCTTGGGTATAAACCTAAAAAAGGAACGATTGAATTTCTGTTTTGATCTGGGAATTGGAAAAAACATTTATGATTTTGAATATTTACGTAGCGCAACTCTAGGTTGGTTTTTCGTGAAAAAAAGATCATTCTTCGTAGGATTCAAAAATTTCTATGCACAATGGAATATCAGTGATGCCGTTTCCCTTTTACTGGGCCAGAGTATCACCCCATGTAATTTTTCATCAAGCAACCAGGCATTTCTTGGCGGTAACGGCATGAACAACAGCGGTGTGCTTGAAACCGGCAGCAGGCCGATGATGGAATGCATGGTGAAAAAAAACATCGGGAATGCAATGGAGATCGGCGGCAGCGTTGCTGCAATAATGGTTGACACCATACTCATGACGCTTCCGACCTATTACAAGATCAGAGACACGACGGTTATTGATACCGTCACCGGACAGTCAATGGTAAAATCGCTCATAGTTGAAAATGAAGTATTAGAATTGATCGGTGGTCTAGGAATTTTAAAAGCAAATGTAGAAATGCCGAAACTGGAAGGTCGCATCGATTTCAATTTTCAAGGCAAGCTCTTTCAAAATAACCTGAATTTGGCGGCCGGTTACCAAAAATACGATATGGTTTTTCGGTCACCGCATTCTATTAATCCGGAAGAAAATATTTATGCAGAGGCAGAACTTACCAGTTATGTCTGGGGGCTTAATAATGTGGTATCATTTCCGATGACCACTATTGCCTATTCCTGCGCCGGATTGCAGAATCCTGGAATATACGGAGTTAATATCGGCAATCCCTTCAAGTGGCGCGGCGATCCGAATTCGGATATTATTAATATTTTTTATCCCTATGGGAGGCGAGCCGGTTATGGTTCGTCGGAGAAAGATCCCATTTTTGAAGTGGGCTCCCTCATCGATCCTGAGTTGGCAAAATCGGCAAAAACGGTGAGTAACAGCCATGTCATGGAAATGGCATGGATCGTAAACATCAGGCCGTGGAAATGTATCGCCGCCGAAGGAGGTTTCGGACTGGTAAATGCCACTCACGACGATCCGGGAAGAGATTTGTTGTGGCACGATTCCTATGCCTGGTACGGCCAGATCGACCTGACCGTTGCCAATTTACTCACGATAACTCCCGAGGTGGGGTATTATTATTACGGCCCCGCCTACAAGCAGGGACAATTTTACTACTGGGGCTTGAATTCGCAGGTGAGATTTTAAGGACGGAATATTCATCCTTAGGTTAAAAATATAATGCACCGGGGACCGCCTATGAAACAGAGAGCTCTGGAGACTTTTCTTCGATATATCGCAATTGATACCCAGGCAAAAGAAGGATCGGAAACCTTTCCAAGCACCAAAGGCCAGCGTGATTTTGCTCAACTTTTGAAAGATGAATTGCATGAATGCGGTCTAGAAGATGTGCAGATCGATTCATTTGGTTATCTCTTCGCAACAATACCCCACACTATCCCGGAAAAGGTTCCGGTCATTGGATTACTTGCTCATCTGGATACCTCCCCGGAGGTTTCGGGAAATGGGATAAAACCAAGGATTATCGATCGGTATACCGGTGGTGATATTATCATCAATAAAGAATTGAATATACGTATTATGGAGGCTGAGAATGAGAAGCTGAAAGAGTGTATCGGACACACCCTTGTCACTTCTGACGGTACGACTCTGGTCGGAGCCGATGATAAGGCTGGAGTGACGGCGATTATGACGCTGGTACGGGAGTTACGCGATAAACCTTATATCCCTCATGGTACTATACGAATTGCATTCACCCCCGATGAAGAGGTGGGAAAGGGACCGGATCATTTTAGCGTGGAAAAGTTCGGTGCCGATTACGCGTACACGATTGACGGCGGATTTGTCGGTGAATTAAACAAAGAGACCTTTTCCGCAAATACAGCGCTTATTACGGCAGAGGGGAGAACTATTCACCCGGGAGTTGCAAAGGGGAGGATGGTAAATGCCGTTCGAGTCATTGGAGAAATCATTGCACGATTACCGGTAGCTATGGCCCCCGAGACAACCGACGGGTATAAGCCCTTTATCCATCCGCTTTCCGTAACAGCAGAGGTGGATTTTTCAAGATTGAAGCTGATACTGCGAGATTTCAGAACTGAAGGTTTGAATGAGCAGGAAACGCTCCTCAAAGAGATAATCAACGAGGTACGGGACAGGTACCCAAAAGCAAAAATCTCGTTGGAAATCACCGAATCATATCGAAACATGCGCGAGGAGATCGAAAAGCACCCTTTGGTAATGGATAATATCCGGAAAGCCGCACAGCAAGCCGGAGTAAGCCCTTACTGGAAGCCCATTCGCGGCGGTACCGACGGCGCCCGCATTACGGCAATGGGGTTACCCACACCGAATGTCTTTACCGGCAGTTGCAATCATCACAGTGTAACCGAGTGGTTGTCAGTTGACGGCCTGGTGAAAGTCGTTGAGACCCTGCTCCGTCTGGTTGAAATCAATTGTGAAACGAGTTGAGGTAATCCCCATAATTTCGTAACTACTCGGGTATTCAGGAGACAGAATACAGAATTCAGAAGGAGGCTGTCGTTTGGCGGCATTACAAAAAAAAGGTGAACGGGTAATCAGGCGTGGAGCCTATCCGGAACTGACATGGCATGCCATTTTTGTGGGATATGGTATTGGAGCGCTTCTATCCCTTTCGTTCGGTTATGCCTGTTTGATTCTCGGTTTTTCGTTGGAAGGATCGGAGCTCGCCGCAATGTTAGGGTTTGTAGTGCTGCGTGGCGTCATGCGTCGCAACAGTATTGTCGAGAATAATATCAATCAAACCATAGCCAGCGGTGTAAACGGCGCTACGGCGGGGATGATGTTTTCTGTTCCGGCGCTCTTTATTCTTGGTCATCATGAACTCTTCAACCCGGCTGTAATGGTCTTCTCCTGTATTGCCGGAGCGATTCTCGGCATCGCGTTCATCATTCCGCTTCGAAAACAGATGATCGACTATGAGCGTCTTGCCTTTCCCGGGGGAATTGCCGTCGCCTCGATATTAAAGTCACCGGGCGCTGGAGCGGCCAAGGCAAAACTGCTTATCGGCGGCGCGTTGCTCAGCGGTCTTGTTCATTTTCTCACCGGGACTTTGCACTTTGAAAACTGGCATGTCGGTGCGCTACTCGGGGTGCCCGAATATCTGAATTGCGTGGTGTATGTTTCCCTTATGACAATAGGAGTCGGATTTATTGCCGGCAAAGGAGGCGTCTATTTTATCGTCGGCGGCTTTACCTGCTATTGGATCCTTGCGCCGATCCTTTCAGGTATGGGTGTATTGCCGTCACCCGAAACGATTAAAGCAATGGGTACCACCATGCCGGGCTATTTGCGAACCGGCCTGTTCCGGCCGGCAGGTATCGGGATGCTCATAGGAGGTGCTCTCACCGGAATCGTGCTGGCATTACCGCTGATTACCGGAGCCATCAAAAGTATGCAGTCCGCATCAAAGATGAAAACATCACTATCAAAAGATGAGATGCCTATTACAATGCTTTACATTGCGATAGGATTGGCATTCGTACTGCTCTTTATCCTTGCCGTCACGGCTTCAAGAGAGGTCGGTGCACTGCGGGGGGGGCTCATAGCTATCCTGGGAACCCTCTGGATCTGGATTGCCGGCGTTATTCTCTCAGAATGTATCGGTCGCACAAACTGGTCGCCGTTGAGTGGGATGACGCTTATTGCGGTAACCATTTTTATTATCCTGACCAGAGGGATCGGCGATAATAGTCAGGCAATAGTGGTGTCGGTTCTTGTAGGAGCAGCGGCATGTGTTGCCATGGCGCAGGCATGTGACCTTATGCTTGATCTGAAAACGGGATACCTCGTCGGTGCGTCGCCAAAAAAACAGCAGATCGGACAATTTTTAGGCACCTGGCTTGGACCGGTCATTATCATGTTTCTCATTTTTATTCTCCATAAAGCCTATGGTTTAGGCAGTGAGAAATTGCCCGCACCGCAGGGACAAGCTCTGGCGAGTATGATTAACGGTATTCTCGGCGGTGATGTTCCCATTCAGAAGTATGTCGCCGGTGCGGGGCTCGGTGCGTTACTGAGCTCCTCTGGAATTGGCGGCCTTGGTATCCTTGTCGGACTCGGTTTTTACCTGCCTTTTAATATTGTCATAACCTACGCCTTCGGTACTGTTTTACGACTTTTTTCGGATAAAAAAGTTGGCGTTCGGTTCAGCGAGGACAAGGGAATCCCCTTTGCAACAGGATTAATAGTCGGTGAGGCATTGATCGGCGTTGTCCTTGCATTAATTCAGGTAATTAAAGCGGCACAATAATAACACGGGAGACAACAATGACAAAATTCGGAATCATCTTAATTTGTATTGGTTTCATCGCAGGGACATTAGCGACCGTGATTGATGTGGAAACGGTTCGATGGGTCCCCTTTATCACGGCACTTTTCACGGGTATTCTTGGCATCGTGCTGACAAAGGCATCAATGAAAAAAGAGACGCGTTCTGCTGAGGTGTTAGCCGTAAACATGCAGCACGTCGAAACAAGTATCGCACGCATTATAATGAATCTGAAGGAACTGAATGAGAAGAGGGGAGCGATAAACACCTATGATGTTCGTCGCAAGGTGGATGAACTGTTTCTCGAAGACCTTACTACGTTTGTGAAAGCCCGCGAAAGCATCTCTCTTACCTATGGTTTACAGACGTATGCCGACGTCATGAGTCATTTTGCCGCCGGTGACCGGTATCTTAATCGTGTGTGGTGTGCGTCGGCGGACGGCTATATTGATGAGGTAAATGAATGTTTGGACAAATCTCTCGAGCAGTTTGAAGATTCTCAGAAGAAGTTAATTTCTTGTAAAGCCTATCTTTTCGAAAAAGTTGTACGGAAGCGGCCGTTATAGTGCTAGATTATTATTCCGGTAACTATAATAATCAATCCGATTCGCCGGTGCGAAACGGTCTCTTCACGTGCAAGCCGCGATCACATCATCACCTTACAGCGACGAGACAATACGTTGCCTTACCACATCGTTACTTTTGAACCTGACGATATAGATGCCGGACGGCATGATCCATGGAAGAGCCGCCTGCGGTCTCCCGCTCTTCGTCACTTCCTTTACGTTGACATCCTTCAGTAATCGTCCCTTCATGTCAAGCAGGGAAATTATCCCTGTTCCGGGACACTGCACTATCAATCTTCCTTCAAACGGGATTACCCGTAACTCCCCCGCGACCTTATCCCTCATGTTCGGTTCATCCGAATGTCCGGGATCGGCGACACCGACGGTCTGATAAATCTCACTGTTCCATTGCCCCGCAGCAATAAATTCCTCTATGTTTCCCTTTTCCCATTCCGCATGTTTGTAACGGTGCTCGGCCATGTAGCTGTCATGGGCGGCCGAATCCGAAGCAGACATACCTTCGGAATACGAACCCGCATGGGGAACCATCATATCAATCCAGCAGAAGATGGTCTCGAGCGCCTCGGGGGGCATGTCTTGAGGGGCATGGCCTTTAAGCAGTTTATTAGCCAGAGGGCTTGTCCCCGACCCGGAAACGGGAAACCTGGTTCGCGGCTTCGCCTTTTCCATCTGCGTTATCCAGTCAACATACTGTCTCTGTCTCCTGGTAAGTAGGTCATAGGACCCATTGATGATCCTGCCGAGAGTACTGTCCATGCCGGGATTTGCCCGCAGGTCCAACCCTTTCTCATGACTCGCATTATGGCAGCTTATACAATACGTATTGAGAACCGGTTGCACGATCTTTGGAAAGCTCATTGGCGTGCCCTCAAACCCGAGCGGTGTATTAAGAGGCTTGGGTGTTACCGCTGTGGGTGTAAAAGACGGCGGCGCTTCGTTCTTGTTTTCATGACACCCCACGCAGTCCCACCGCTCACCCGGCATCATTGTTAACCAGCTTCTGATCGTGTTCACCATTCTCCCGTCTTTATCAATCATCTGTAAGTAAAAGGGAGTATTTGCCGGAACTTCAAAACAGGCTGAACCATCTTCCTCAACGGGAGCATCACCCCACAGCGTTTTTATCTGCCAGCTTGACATTGCCACGCCGACCGGATTGACCGAAAAACCGGCGATTGCTTGTTGGAAGGCATAGAGGGTACGGTACGGACCAATGCCGATAACCCGAAGCTTTTTAATCGAACCTTTTTCAATCCCTACGGAACCCATGCCATAGTACACATTCGCCACGCCTAAAACAGCCGTTTTCTTCGTATAATCGGCCATCGGTCTGATCAACAACGGCTTCTCCCGAAAAGGACACGGTGGATCTATCACTATCGGCTGACTTACCGACATGCCGGCATCCCAGGCGATCAGTTCACGACTCGCATCGGCATTCATGAAGTAGACTTTAAAGTTATCCGCACTTTCCGAATACGATACAAGAAAGTTATCTTCATCAAACGGCCACGGATTCTGGAATGTCCATTTGACACCGCCGTCATGACCGTTCAGCGCATCGGAAGGATCCATCGGCGCATCCCGTACCGGGGCAAGCAATTTGATTGACTTATTGTCGTTCCCCGGCCAACGGTTCCGGTCGACATTCGGATCAATAAGAACAAGTTCTCCCTGATAGGGCGCAAGGTGGCCTCCCGCAATCCCCATAAGCTTTCCACCGGAATTGGGTATTTCCCGGCCCTGGTATTTCATCAACGGAAAATCCGACTGATTTCCCCAGTATTCGTTCTGCATGCAGCCGTCGGGATTCATGGTGAAATAACCGCCGACACTGATACGGGTGCGATCGTTGTACTCCCATCGTGTATAGAGTACCTTCCCGTCCGACATCACTGTCGGGTGGAACGTGTGCTCCTGATCGTAACCGATTCGTCGGAGCCAGTCCCCGTTTCTGTTGCACATATACAGATTGCTGACGAGCGTGTATGCACAGTCGATCATACCGAATACCCTGCTCGAATTGAACAGAATATCCCCGCTGGGAAGTATGCAGGGTTCGTAGTCGCCGACCTCCAGACCAACGGGATTATCGGTAATCTGCCTGGTCTCCTTGGTCGCCATATTTATTTCGTAAATATGAAATCCACCTCCATCCGCACTCTTATACCAGGAAAACACCATATAGCTTCCGTCGGGAGAAATACACGGATCCTTGATAACACCTCTGGGATCCTCGAGAAGAGCCTCGGGTTCCGGATAGTAGTTGTCCATGGTAAGGATATACAGGCCGGAGCCCGCTTTCCATTCACTGCCCCGTGCAGTACGCGTACCCTCGAGATATCCCACGATGGGGCCGCCGAAGTCGAAGTGTTTTGCATACAGCACCTTCTTCATATCGGTCATATATGGTTTCATTCGAGCGACACGGCGCCAGTGACAGGCGCTTTCGAATGAACCGTCGCATTTCTCGGCATAGCCTGCAGGAAGGGAGGCCTTAATTTCCTCCGCTGTCCCGCCCTGAGCCTGCCAGTCAGCGAGAATCTCAGCCGGAATTTTACCGGGCATGGTCTCGTCCGGTTCTGAAAAAAGTGTGACGGGAATCAGAAACAGCGTCAGCACAGCGGCTATCCGCAGGAAATCAGGGCGTGTCATATACGTCCTCCAGAAAAGTAAAATGGACATGTCGAAAGACGGGGATTTCCACTTCGACCACATTGTTTAAACACGTTAATTGTCGCCGGTCCGTTGTCCCTTAATTGAAACCCGGAGTATCCACGGCACATACCACAACCGTGGCGTTCCCCGAATGTATTCTCTTTATATTTGTTATGGAATTATTCAGCTACTGTTCAAAAATCACCGTAAGATTACTCGTTTCTTTATTTTTCCGTAGACCTGAAAATGTTGATAGGAGGAGAAAATCAGCTATTTCAAATGAAATGGGGGGTTCGTGGAACATTACTCTTCTGCTGAACATTACTTCAGAACCATAGTTGGCAACGAACGTGATGCTCACTGCGGGAAGCCCGATCTGACGGCCATTACCTGCCTCGGTAAGAAACATTCTAGAAATCCCTGTGGGATTTACAGCACAGGGACCACGGCCTCTGGCCGTAGAGCAGGACGGCAACTTAGAACGCAAAGCGTTCTTCCTGTCTTTTCGGGCTTTACCCGTCAAGCCAGGCCACGGGATTCTGGACGGAGGATGACCGGCGGACCGCCACGATCTGCGGGTTTGCGGCGACTGTCGGGAAGCATGAACATTCCGCTTGCCGCTGCGGTAATGACCATAGAACTGTTCGGTCTTCAGTACAGTTTTCCCGCAGGATTTTCCGCGGTCATCGGGTTTCAGGTGATGCGGCATAAAACCATCTATGATTACGCGGTCCGCGACCAGGAACGACTTGACGACTGATTTCCAGGTGCGGGGGGGAGGGGGTTCTTCGCACCACTTCACAGGGGGTGGTTGCCGCCTGGACCACCCCCTGGGCGGGGAGCGGGCGCCGTACCGAGCATAGTCGAGGTATGGCGGCACACCCGCTTCCGTAAACTTGATTTGGCTATCAATGGAGATTGAATAAGGATTAAATGGAAACGAAATATTTACATTCCACTTGACCTCTCCCCTGCCCCTCCCCTATCAGGGAGGGGAAAATCGGGACCCACCGGCGTAGCCGGTGGTCCGCCTGGCCCCATAGGGGCCCTGTTACTGCCTTTCCTTTCAGGCTTACTTCCTTACAAGAATCAAGCGATGCCTTTATTTACTTTGGAAAACTTCTACTCGTGTCCCTCAAAGGGATTACTCGACTCGTCCGGTCGTTCTTCATCTTCCAATCGCTCGTCCTCTTCCTGATTCCGGATGTAGTCCCGAATGTCCGCATCGTTGAATCCTACGGTATTTACGTAGTACCCTCGTGCCCAAAAACTATGGCCTCGAAAATTTCGCCGAAGTGACGTATGCTGCTCAAATATCATAAGTTATCAAGCTCCATAGTTACTACAATGTTAGAGATGCCCCATATCGTTTCAACCACTCAACCTTTTCCTGGTGGTTCGGAATAATTTTATCGACCTCATTCCAAAACGGGCTGTCGTGTTTGCGGTATTTAAAATGTGCAAGTTCATGAACAATCAGATAATCAATTACTGTAATCGGCGCCATCATGGCTTTCCAGTGGAAATTCACCTTGGCCTTCTTCATAGAACAGGACGCCCAACGGTTTTTTAATTCAAGAATAGCAACTTCATCAAGTTTCACTCCTATTTTGGCAGCGAAATCCTGCGCTTTTGGAGCAATTAACGCCGCGCCGCGTTTCCTATAAAAATCCCGGAAAAGCTCTTGTAATTTACCTTTATTTGTTTCGGGAGCAATAAAGTACTTGCCTTTTAGTTTCAGTGTCTTTGTGGCAGGGCTATATTGCAGATAGTAGTTCCTGCCAAGATAGGGGTACGATTGCCCGTTTACCGGCTCACGATTGGCTTTATTGGCGTTTAACAGTTCTCTTTTGGCAAGGTATTTATGTATTTGATATTCGCGGCTTTTTAATACTGACTGGATTTCATCATCTTTCATATTCTCCGGGGCGTATACGGACACCGTACCATCACGCTCTATATAAATGCTGGTGGTTTTTCGTTTCCGCCTGCGGATATTTATAGTTATGCCTTTAAGCATTTGTCCTTAAAACCTCTGCTTCCCGTTTTTTAGCAAGATTAATAAGTTCTGTTGTTAGATTTGCTGCCCTGCATGAAAGCACATCAATATCGCAATATTCCAGCTCATCCCGGAGTTCGCTTTCGAGTTTTCGGCGTTCTGACGGCTTTTGCCAGAAATTAGGAATTTGCAGGTAAGAACGGATGATTGCAAACAGCTTGAGAGATAATGGCGCGGTCTGTTGCATTAAGACTGAATTATCCTTCCCAATACCGGATTGCATCAGAATGAGTTCAAGAAAGGGTGCAACGTGCTCAGGAACAAATTGGCCTTCTTTACTGCGGCCTTTTGCCATATCATCGCGGAGTCGTTTCAACTCCTGCACTATTATGTCCCAATGTTCTTTATGCTCGTCTAAAATTCTCTGTAGTCTTTCGCTGAATTGAGTATAAAGAGCAGGGTCTTTATCCATATTGACCTTTATATGCCACCGGATGGCGTGTTCCATCTCCGATGCCTTGGCTTTTCCTGTACGATTGTGCATATCAATGCTTTTAGGGAATTCATCTGAAAGGAGTTTAACAGGCGGAATCTTCGGGTCAATCCCCATAGACTCAAGATATTTATCGAGCAGCTTTCGTACTTTGGCCCCTGCCCACTTCAAATCTAAAGTTTCGTCTTTGTACCTATCCCGCATCCGCATGAGCAAATAACCAAGGCGCTTGGCCGGTACATAGTATTCACGGGCAAGCGTGGCATTAAAAAGAAGGTCAAGGCTATCGAAAAAAGCCTTTATATAGGTATCGAATTGCGCCCGGAATTTTATATCAGATGCAAGAGCAATGCAGCTTTCGGCTATATCCCATTCATGAGTATGATCAGCTATTTCCTGTTTAACAAACGGCTCAATGTCAGTGATTTTATAGTCACCGAACAATTGCAGTACCCGTCGGTACCGGGCTTCAAGTACAGGTATTTCATTATCGAGGCCACGGAAATAGGCCGTAAGGTCGGTTAGTTCCTTTTCGTCTGCTTCGGTATAAATTGCAAGAGCTTCTTTGAGGTGCTGTGCAACGCCATAATAATCGATAACAATACCGTGCTCTTTTACAAAACCGTTTTTCATTACCTTCGTGCGGTTAACACGGGCAATTGCCTGCATTAAATCATGTTCGCGAAGATTCTTATCGAGATACATTACCTGTTCGACCGGAGCATCAAAGCCGGTCAGCAACCTGTCACATACGCACAGTATGGCAACGCCGGTTTCCGCCTTATTAAAGTCAAAGTCCTTTTTGAAATTATCGACGGCATTTATTTCAATTGCATGCCTGCGGGCCTTGGAAACATAACCGGGTTCGTTATTCTCCATCATTGTAACAACAGCTTCAATCCGCATGAATTTTATCTGTTTTAAAAGTTCAGTATCCTGTTCTTCCGGTGGTTTTGCTTCTTCAGCAGCAATTCGATTGGCAAGAGCGGCTTCAAGCTCGTATTTATACCTGCAAGCAGCGACAATAGAGCACGCTACGACCTGAGCCTTAAAACCATTCGGCAGAATTTCCTGTGTGTAGTGCTGAATAATGTCTTCGGAAATCTTCTTGATTCGGTCTTTTGATTCAAGGTATGCTGTCAATGTGCCGTAGCGTCTTTGTATTTCCTGCTTTTCTTCCTCGGAATGTTCGCGGAACATGTCCTCGAATTCCTGCTTGAACAATTCCTTGTTAAGAATTTGGTCTTTGCTTGTTCTGCCAATGTATAAAATGTCAACTGTTGCACGGTCTGCGACCGAATGGTTCATCTTGTAAACATCAATGAAAGAACCGAAACGCTCATGGGTTTTCTGCGTATGTCTTTCAGTCAGAAGGGGTGTGCCGGTAAAAGCAACTTTTACCGCATTGGGGAAACCGACAAAGAGATTATCGCCCATATCGCCGCCCTGGGTGCGGTGGGCTTCGTCAATGAGAATGAGAATGCGCTCACTGTCATTTATGGTTTTGAATTCCTCAAAATGCGGAACAACACCGCTGTCGATGAGCGATTGCGCTGAAAGTCCTTTCTGGGCAAGAAATTTATGAATCATAACCATGTTGAGGTTAGATGTATCTGTCTTCAGCTTTTCAAGGTCGCGCCGGTGCTCAATAATGGTAACGGATTCATCCGTCACCTTTGCCGTATCAGAAAGCTGGTCTTCAAGGTCAGTACGGTCATTAATGATGACAACCTTATAATCCTTAAGGTCGTCGGTATCACGGAGTTTGCGGATTAAAAAGACCATCGTGAGGGATTTACCGGATCCTTGCGTATGCCAAACAACGCCGCCTTTTTCAAATGGTGTATCGCCGGTACGTAAACCTGCAATCATTTTCCCCACAGCCCGGTATTGCTGATACCTGCAAACAATTTTAGCAATCTCGCCCCTCTTTACCTCCATGTACACGGTAAAATTCTTGAGAATATCGAGAAGAATGACTTTGTTGAGCATCCCGTGTATGAGAACATCCTGCCGTTCTTCACCAGGGCTTACCTGTATTGTCCGGTATTCCTCCGGAAAAATTTCTTTCCAATTATTGTAATGGTCAAATTCGCTGGTAATCGTACCAAAACGCGCCTCAGTGCCATGCGTAATAATGCTAAAAAGATTACAATGGAAAAGGCGCTCTTCGCCTTCCTGCACGCCGTAATCATCGTCGCGTCGGTTGGAATAGCGGTTTATCTGAATAAAAGCTTCACTGAGCGGCTCCGCGACGTCTTTGTCTTTGCATTCAATAACAACTAACGGCAAACCATTTACGAAAAGAACAATGTCGGGTATAATCGCGCTGCGGCTCGCGCCGGGGGTATCGATACGAAACTGGTTGATGGCAATAAAGCTGTTCTTTTCCGGGTGCTTGAAATCCACCAAGCGGACTAACGGACTTTGCTCCCCAGTCAGTTCATTGCGCTGAACCGTAGTATTGTGGGTGAGGAGGTCAAAGATGGTGCGGTTCGTTTCGAGCAGTTGTTTGCCCGGGTGCTGAACAAGTTCACGGAAAACTTCATCGATTTGTTTTTCGGTCAGCCAGGATTTGCCGTCAGCGGTAACATTTATCCGGTTGAGGCTTTCTCGGAAAACGCTTTCAAGGATAACCTCTCGAAAAGATGCCCGTTTGCTGGTTGCCGGGTCTTGGGGAATAGTGCCGCAGCCGTGGTCAATGACTTCCCAGCCGAGTTGCCGAAGTTTTTCGAGAAAGGGGCATTCGACGTTGGAGTATTCAGACATGCAAACCTCTTTGGCCTGAGAAAACAACTAATGGTATCACGAAATACATTGGTGATACTATTAATCGATTATGATACTATTCGTTCCCATTCGGCGTCACGGCCTTTTCCAAGGCACCGTATTCTCTTTTTGTTTGCCATATTCGAAAGCGCACGCTTGAGCGTCGGATAGCTGACCGCCGGGCATGCACGCTGAATATCGGCGATTCTGAATCGATTCGGCAAATGCAAAATGGCATTTTCAACCATTACCCTTTTTGCCCCTCTAACCGTAGTGATCGTACCGACCCGTTCCTCAAATTCCTTGTACGCGGCAGTAAGCATACCGATAAAGTAATTCCACCACGGCCGAAGGTCGTGTTCCCCCTCATGCCATTTCAGGGAACTCTTATTGAGGGCTTCGTAGTAACTTTCCTTGCTCTGTTCAACAATCCTTTCGAGGCTGATGTATCTGCCGACTTCGTATCCTGCCGTGTAGAGGAGATACAGTGTCAGCAACCGGCCGATTCTGCCATTGCCGTCGCTGAAAGGATGGATGCATTCGAAATCAAGAATACATGAAGCGATAAGCAGTAATTGGTCGGTTTTATTGTCATCAATAAGACGACTGTAATGGCTGATGAGCTTCTTCGTGAATTCCGGTGTGGCGAGTGCTGAAACCGTTTTGAAACGAACAACCGCCCGCCCGTCAGGCCGTACTTCGAGAATAGCGTTGTCCTTCGGTTTCCAAACGCCGGTTTTCTCTTTTGTGTATTTCCCGAGCGTGCCATGCCAACCGAGAAGCAAATCGGATGACAATTTCATCCGGCCATGATTGACATGAATGGTGTTGAGCACATCGCGGTAACCGGCGATTTCCTGTTCGGAACGATCCTGGGGCTTCACTTTATCGATAACGATTTTTTCTATCCGGCTATGTCGAGCCGTAATACCCTCTATACGGTTGGATGATTCCGAACTCTGAATGATCGCCGCCCGCCGAAGGGTTTCAAGAACTTCAGGCGATTGTTCGCCGTAAAGAGCTTGCCTGCCGCGACATTCGCCAAGGAAACGCATGTTGGCAAGAAATGCATGAGAAATGGGCGTGTCGAGAAGATAGTCATGTTCAAAGGATTTCATTGAGGAACCTTTTCGGATGAGGTGACTTTTACCCGCTTGCGGCCGGTGAGGAGGGCGGAACTTTCGAGGTCCTGTATTTTAAATTGTATAGCGCGGCGAACCGATTCAATAGCCTTTAGAACCTCCGTATTGGTAAACCTGATCACAGTGAATCCGCACGCTTCCAGTTCGTGCTGACGGAATGCATCGTGTTTTTGCATTTTCGGATCATTGTGTATTGACCCGTCGACTTCGATGATCAGGTTCAAGGGCTTGCACATGAAATCGGCAACATACCGCAGCACGGGACGCTGCCTGTTGAATGTATAACCCTTCATCTGTCCCGCGCGAAGAACGTATTTCCAGAGACACGCTTCGGCCTTGGTCATGCGCCTGCGAAGTTCACCGGCCGTGGATTGGAGGCGCGGATTATAGAGCCTGTGGTGCGGTGGCAGCGGCTCGGGATGATCTGGTGCCGAAAAATTGGACACGCAGTTAACCCCCATACCAACGACGTTCGAATTTTTCAGGACTCATATTATCAATAGCCG
>JAFGHA010000253.1 GCA_016930275.1 Chitinispirillaceae bacterium | reverse complement strand
TGATTATATATCAATAAATTAATAAATTTAATATACAGAAAAAGATGCAATTTATAAACTATTACTATATATTACCACTAAATCAAAGGACGTGTCCCATGAAAAATAAAGCATTGTTATTTCTTGAAAGTTTTGTAAAAAGGGGCCTGTTTCTTGTAGTATTAGGGATTTCCATTCAAGCCCAAGATGTAACGGTAAGGGTTCTGGATAAAATAAAGGAGGTGAAACCCGAAGGAGCCTGGCTCGCAATGAGTTATACTGCAATAGGAGTTGATGAATGTGATAATCTTTATGTAGTGTTCGGGGACGACGGTCAGTACGGAACCAATTCCTTTGGGGGTGTACAAGATTGTTATGTATTCAAGTATATCATACCCCACGATAGTGCAATCTATCTTGGAAGTCTCCGGGAAACAGCCGAAGCGGCGGGCAATCTCGAGGATGACGAACCGTTTTTCAAAGGCCATACCCATATCGTGCAGCTCGGCAATAAGATGTATTTCGGAACGCAGGCATTCCACGATATTAACGAGTACATGGGTAATTTAAATGACACCGTTACTATCCGTGGAGGCCATATCTTCTCAATTTCCATCCCCGATGGAGAGCTGGTCGACGAAAGTGTCAATCACCCCGATGGGGTGTTTGTGAAGCATCAGGGTATTAATTCCCTCACTGCGTCTCCCTGGGACAACCTTCTTTTCGGTCTCACCCTCCCCTCGGGGCACATAGTCATTTACGATCCCGAAACCGAAGAATCCGAGCTTGTTCAAGGCATAAGGAGTGAAGTCGGACCTGCAATCGGACGTGAGATTATTGCCACGCCGGAACACAAGGTGTACTCTTCGTATTCGAGCAATACGGTATACGCATACGACGTGAATACCAAAAACAGGTCGAAAGTAAACTTTGGCGTTTCAGGTGCATTCTGGAACGGTCAGTGCCGTAAAAAAGACGGAAGCAACGTCTACTTCAATACGGGTGACGGTAACATATACGAGCTTAATACGAGAACCGAAAATTGCCGACGTATCGGAAGTATGGGCGGCAACGGTCTCGTTCTCTGGACGTTGGCGTTTTCACCCGATGAGGACAAACTTTACGGAATACCGTCCTGCAGTGAGGCGAAGTGGGGCCAGAGCTGCCCGTCGGGCAACATGAAATACAATCTTGTCGAGATGGATATCTCGTCTGGGAACACACGATCGCTGGTCGATCTCAATGGTAAATTCGAGAATAGTACCTATGGGCAATACTCCGGAAGTCAGGCAATGGACAGCCGGGGGAGTATTTATTTCATTCGCTGCGACGATTATGACGATAATCT
Organism: Chitinispirillaceae bacterium; assembly: GCA_016930275.1. Lineage (GTDB taxonomy): Bacteria > Fibrobacterota > Chitinivibrionia > Chitinivibrionales > Chitinispirillaceae > JAFGNB01. Next base: position 12,300 of record JAFGHA010000253.1, on the reverse strand, counting down.
CTGGCGGGACGACGGCGATGTCGTGCAGTTCGACTTCGGGTATCCTGAACCTGATGATTGGGGCAAACGCTGTCGCACCAAAGTTTCTCCAAAAGGAGCAGATCAAAAGGTTCAAAAATATCAACGTGTAACCGCAAAGGTCGAGGCGGTCACTTTCTATGATCTGCGGGGAAGGGTCGTCCCGAACGGAAATGTCAAGTCAGCAGCCGAAACTTTAAATAAGGGAATTTATATTGTGAGAACCGGAGGCTCAACTACACGTGAAGCTTCTGCTGCCAGGCTGCTGATGGTCAAATAAGCGTTACCACTATGCTGCCTGTCTCTTTAAAACAGTGGTAACGTATCAATTGCGAATAAAAGAAGTATAAGTAAAAAATCGGATTGTGTATGGAAAAAAACAGTTACTTTACTACTCATGAAAAGGGAGAGATTATGAAACAGATACGATTTCTACTTTTTGTCCTTACGGGGGTATGTCTTTCATTGCAGAGTTTCTCTTATGCTGAATTGACCGCCTATTATCCATGCGATGATGGAAGCGGTAAGGTTATATCCGATGAATCCGGTAACGGCCATGATGGCGAAATTATGGGAACTCCGGACTGGGTTGACGACGGTAAAGTAGACGGGGCCCTGTCGTTCGACGGCAGTTATTATGCTGATATACCCTATCAGTTTCCGGTTCCCGGATCGATCTCCCTCTGGATTTATGTGTCAACCTTTTTTAATTATAATCCGGTTTTCGATAATTCAAATGAGGGCTCTGATGATCCGGGGAATGACTGGGAACTGTGGATCCAGGGCGAGGAAATTCCTCAGCCATGGTTCGAGTGTGCCTATTGCGTGAAAATGCATCTGGGAGGAGATGGATCGAGCCGCCAGGAAGGCAAGGTTGGCGTTGATCTGCGACAGTGGGGAGATGGAGATTACGAAAAAGCATTGGATCAATGGTATCATGTGGTAGTAACATGGGACAAGTCGGGCGAGACAAAACTCTATGTTAATACTGAACCCGGAGAACCCAAATTCTCGAGAGGGTGGAAACCGGCGGGACAGCATATTTATCTGGCAGGAAATCAACCGGATAATACGGAAAATTGTCCGGATTGCGGCAGCGGAATCCATGGTAAATTTAATCTCGATGAGATACGAATTTTTGACCATGTGCTCAGTCGGAAAGAGGTGGAAGAGTTGAATGATCCTGAAGTAGTCAGGATTGCGATGGGTAGGAATAGTAAAAAAAACATGATAGTTGTCTCTAATCCGTCAAAAAAACCGGGTACTGTTACCGTGTCGGATCTGCAGGGGCGGACGCTCCTGAGCCGTGAGTATGCAAACAGTCACACGAGCAGTATCAGCCTTCCCGGAGGGTTCAGTAATCAGATATTTTTAGTTCACACCAGAGGATCCGGCGGTCAGGTTGATAGAATTGTGAATGCAACAACCATGAAACGATAATCGCACATCCTCCCTGAATTAAAAGGAGGGGGATCGGGACGGCATCGCTCAGAGATAACCACGCCATCATCCATTTGACCTGTTCCTGCGGCGAATCGAATCTCCATGGTATGGTGGAAGCGTTCGAACACTCTCTCTACAATGTAAACGAATAGTGCATACTTTCAATAACACCATAAATGATTACCGTAACGAGCGCCCGCATTTCGGGTGAAATGTATTTCACAGAAAGGATACCAGCGATGAGAAAACGTTATTTTTCTAACGTTGTGGCAGCCGGGATAGCCTTTTTCATAGTTGTTCATACCATTAATGTTACGGGCCAAAATACGCTCACTCTCGACATCAACCGGGCAACGGATATAATAGGTAAAACGATATACGGAGGACTTCTTGAACACTGGGGGCGCGACATTTACACCGGCCTCTATGTGGGTCGAAACTCTCCCATACCCAACACGCTCGGAATACGCAATGACATCATCGAGGGTATGAAAGAGTGCGGCGTCGGCGTTCTCGAATGGCCGGGCGGTTGCTTTTCATCGGAGTATAGATGGCTTAACGGCATCGGCCCGGTAGAAGACCGCCCGCTCGGGGACATTAATGAGGACAGAATGAACGGTAACGGTATGGGTACTGACGATTACATGGAATTATGCAACCTCCTCGACATCGAGCCTTATATTTGCTGTAATACCGTAAACGGCTCGCCGAAGGAGAGCGCCGAGTGGATCAGGTACATCAACGACAATCAGGAGCATCCCGAGTGGCATGTAAAATACTGGCATATCGGAAACGAACCGTGGGGATGCTGATGTGGGTTTGTTCGTTGCGCTGAGGGGTAGCGTGTAAAAGCGATGACGGAGACGGGAGGGTGGTTGGAGACGGAACGGTCGGAAGGTTATGTGGGTGAAGTGGGGAGACCTGCATATAGCAAGATCGGCGTTCATGGCTGAAGAGCCCGAAGAGCCGGATATGCAGGAGTCAGAGCACCCATATAAGCGACGATATCGGGTAATGCCGAAGGAGCACAAGGGGTGCAGGGAGATGGATGCGTTATGAACGGACAAACGGAGCAACCACCAGTGTCAGTGTCCCTACGGACTAAACAAACTGGAGAAGTCCCGGCTCGATTGAGCTGGACAGAACCGACTGTCTGGTCAAAGCGTATGTTGGCGGCTCTTGAAAAAGGAGTGAAAGGAGGAGTATGGTTCAGCCTGATTGACGAGGTTTATTACAAAGAGAACCTGCGTTCAGCATTTGCCAAGGTAAAAGCGAATAAAGGCTTCTGCGGAGTAGATAACGTTACTATCGAGATGCATGAACGAAACCTTGAAACGAACTTGGAGCAGTTGCATGGTCAACTCAAAGAAGGCATCTACCGTCCGGCCTGGATCTGTGATCCAGGATTAATATATCGCTTCTTTTAATAGGGGGACGACAATGCACCCGATCTTACCATACAGTATTTATCATAGACAATTCCATCGATAAACTTCCCGGCGGTGTCGGATACGGTAAACGGTAACGACCTTTTTCCGATCGTCGATAGTGTAGAGAATTCTGAAATCGCCTGTGAGGATACGGTAACCGTCCATAGTGCCGGAGAGTTTCTTCACACCGTGTGGTCGCGGCTCACTCGCAAGACCGTCGATCGCCTTTTTCACCTGATGATCGTGTGGGGGGGGGTGAAAGCTTGAGGAAATCCTTTTGCGCTTTGTTTTCGATGATGGCGGTGGTCCGGACGTAGCTGAGGCTCCTGTTATCAGGAATTACGGAGACGCGGCAGGGCCGGCTGACCCTGTGCACTGCTGCGGGCAGAAACGTTCTTGACAAGGTAGTTGTAGCCGCACAGGGCGCTGACGTCTCGCACCTGACGTCCGGTATGTATATCGCCCGTTTTCAAGGAACCGGGGCGGGAGGCGTGACCGACGCCGTGGTTGTCGGGAAGTAGTAGCGCTCCCGGTTCACATCATCGTCATAACGCACGTGTGTCCTACAGGACGCACAAAAAAAGGCCGCTCCTCTCACGAGAAGCGGCCTTTTTATTTCCTTCTTCTTCCGATTGAAAAATATACTGCCGCCGCACCCGCAATGACCGAGAAGCTGATACCGAGTGCGATCCACAACGGGAGAAAACGGTTTGAAGGGTTCGTGTCTTTAGAGAAGTCATTATTTATAAAGTTAAACTCAATTGCTCCACCGGGACGGACTATGCTGTTTTTTAAGTTTCCCGGCGCTCCGGCAAGAACAAGCCATTTCATCGGAATGCGGTCCGCAGGGAACAGGTGAAAACCGATCGTCACACCTACGGCGTCGTCGGGAATCGTCCATGTTCTCATGAAACGAACCGTTACGCCGTGTGAATGGAAAGCACCGGATGTAGAAGGTTCCTGACGTTCCGATAATGCGTAGCCTTTGTCCACCATTGCTTCAGGATTCACGCCGTCAACCCGGACGTCGATTCCATTCCAGACCTCTGAAATGACAAAGGAGGGCTCTTTCTCAAGCAGATCCGCAACCGGTGTCTTTTTATTCATTACAGAGGAAATATGGGCGATGTTTTCATCGTTGATATGCAGGTGCACCGAAAAACGGTTGCCCTCTTTTGAGAGATACAGTTTACTCCAGTTCGCACCATGCGCCGCCAGGGCGGCAGTACACGTGACGATGATCAGAACGATACATTCAGTGATACCCATGGCTTACTCTCCGACCGGCAGGCTGTCATGTGCCGGGTCTTCCTGAAGGGATGCAATGTAGTTGATCAGTTTCATTTTCACTCCTGAAAGGTACTCCTTCAACCACTCCAGCTCGGTGCGGCTCATACTGAATTCACCTGCATCGAAATAGCGGTGGATATCAGCGGTCTTCTCTTTCAGTTTCGCGACTTCATATTCAACAATATTGTGGGGGGATTGCTTCTCCGGAGGTTTCACTATGACCATTGCACCTGAATCCCGCCCCCTGGCTTTCAGCGGATTGAACAGAGCATTTTCCAGATTCGTCGCTACTGCGACGGCGGTATCTTTTTTCTGCATGACGACCGGACGAACCGGTGCGGGCAATGAATCTTTGCGTATGGTTGCATCCTTTGTTCGTGTCCGCTCCATTTGTACAATGAAAGAATCGATAAATGCCTGGGTCCACATTTTTCTGGCCTGTTTATCCGTTATAACGGAGAGTGTCGTGTCCGCTGCAGGCCGTTTCACCGCACCGGACAATGTATCGAGTCGGGAATAGCATTCATATACGGTATACAGGTGCCAGTGTATCTTATCAAAGTCGTAATCGTCCATGGCATACGAAAGACGGGACAGCGCCCTTTCCAGCCGGTCTATATGTTCCCGTGCGGTGTATTCGCGTGAAACATCCGTCTTCTTTTTCCCGCGGCTGTTCCCTGTTCGCGCTGCGACGTCCGTGCTGTAAAAAAAAACAACAATCATAACGGCAAATATGAATGCCCAATGGTTATTCGTCATCCGCTATCCCATAGTAATAATCATTTGAAATCCGGCTCCGCTGAAAAACGCGCCGGCAAATCGTAAAAACATCAGCGTTTTTTGATTGCGTGACGCAACATAGGCGATTAACACACCGCACACATGTATAGAAGCGGTACCGAGTGTAAAACCGGCGACAAACAGGAAGGCCGAAGTCTGACAAATGAAGGGTAGATGCTTATTTCAGGATTTCCACTGCTGCAGAAATGCCTATCGTTTCATTTTCGCGAACCGCCAGTTGAGCTGTGTCGATACGACAATATTGCCGTGCCGTGACGCATACCGCCCCTGACGAAAGACCTTCTCATCATAGAAGGCGAACCCATACGCTCCTTTGATGAAGAGCATATTCGCAATGGTAAGCATGCAATAGGGTATGACAATCCTGCAGTTGACAGCTTTATTTTCCCATTTGGAAGGGAGGTCTCTCACATAAAAAAATCGTTGACAAGTTGCCCTAATTCAAGCACGTTTGAATGTGCGTCCGGATTGTGGTAATGCATGATATCCCCTCTCAAACCCATATATAGCGGCCCTGCAATACGGTAAGAGAAATCCAACGCCCCTTTTATTTTTGCCGTACGTGAATGACGAGAGTACACCGAAACCGTGTCGTACACCGGGATAAAACCGCTTACCGTATCAATATCCTGAAAAATATACGTCGCCTCGGCTTCGGCAGGAACGGAATACGCCGCCCAGACGCCCGCTGATCCCTTGAGGCGGCCGCGCCGCAGGTCCATCCACCAGGCGCCGTGCAGAAGCGAGCAGCCCTTTCTGCTGAAAGTATGTATGCCGACTTCGTCTACGGCAAAGGGCTCGGAGTTGATAAAATGATTTATTTTCCTGTCAATATACGAAGGAGCGGACCACCCGAGAAGCACGTCATCCCTTCCGTAGGCGAGGGTGATGAAATGGTCGGATTTCCCTACCCTTCCGCTCAGCTCCAGACCGGCATGCCAGCCATCGCTTTCCGGAAGCGTTGTCTTCATTTTAGTACCCGGAGCCGAACCGATTTTTACTTCGGTTTCCAGTTTCGGTGTTCTCTGATAGCCTCCTATCGCCTTTACGCTGAAGTCGTTTTTCCAGGTCGCGGAAAAACTGCCGATACCGTGCAATCGTCGCCACATTTTTCCCATGTACTGAAAATAGACCCCCTCATAACCGGTGGTGTCAGAGAAGGAGATGCTTCTTCCGCACAAGTTGGTGCCAATTCCGATTTTGTAATTAAGGCTCACCTCGTTGGCCGGGTCGGCAAACCAGCTGAATACTGCCCCGTCAAAAGAAAACTGTTCGAGCGGCATCTGATCGAAAATGCCGGCATAGGAACCCGTCCACAGCAATCTTCCCAGATCCACCTCGAATCCTCTGATTTTCCGGGGGGTTACTCTGAACATCAATTCTCCGAGAGCGAACATATTCCCGCCGCTACTGCCGGTTATCACGTCCTGATCCGGGGCGTAGGCCATGGAGGCTCTCCCCAGAAGGTTCGGCAGAAACCGGTATCCTATTCGCCCGCTGAAGTTGTTGGGCTGCCATAGGGGAATGTATCCGAAGTCTCCATACTGAATTTTTGCGTCGGCACGATGAGGCGCGGGGTAGAGCCTACCGGAGCAACTCCATAGAGAAACGCATTGTAGGAAGCGGATACTTTATCGCCGGTACCGAGAGGATCACCGTCACACAGGCGTTCGGTAACGGCATTGCCGAGATGGCAGAAAAGGTCGATGGTAAGGGTTGCGGTATCGTTTGTTTTCATTCTGGTCGTCTTGAAAATCGCTCCGCCGCCCGTGCTGGAGCCGCCGGCACTGTTGAAAAGCGTGGGATGAGCCTGAAGAGTGCGGGCGGAAAACAGGACGACCATCGCGAACAGACATGGGCAAAGAAGCAGCTTTGTGAATCGGTAATTATTCAGACAGGAGAATAGTGGGGGCATGAAAATGATGTCCTTGTTTAAAAGTATACGGCTGTTATTCATAAATCACATCACTTCATTGCACTATCCTGGAAAAAGGTTTCAGGGATGGTCACACGGTCAGGAATAGCGTTGTGTCAAATTGAAAAAAGCGCTTTTTTCCGCCGATTCAAGGGGCACATATCCCCGAATTGCGGTTTGATTGGTATGGCAGCGGAAATAGTTTTTGATAGTGCATCGGTCCCGGTCGTTGAGCAGGTTCACGCCAATGAGCGCCGGTATTGACAACCTATAATCTCGAAAAATGCCACTACCCTCCATGAAAAAAACAGCAAGCCGCCCGCGCCGGTCACTTCGCCGCGAACGGCATCCGGCCCTGATCCATGACCTTGCCCTGCGTTGCAACGCTCCACATCAGCATTTGTGGAGCGATGTTCAGATTGAAGTTGACCGACGTCGCCGTGCCGCTCAGCAGCATGGTTTTGACGGTTCTTCCGCGGCTGTCGTAAATCCTTAGATCCGCCGTCTGCGCACCGCCCAGATTATATCGCAGCGCACCATGGCTGTCGAAGCTGAATTGCGGTTGTTGTGTGGTACGAGACGCCATGGTCGTGATGCCTGTAGTGCTTTCTACCCACGGGACCGGGGTATAATTCCACCGGTCTGCCGGAGAAGTGCTTTTGACCCAGGTATAGTAGTAGCGGATCTGCCACTGGTCGTATTGGTTGACCCCGGGGTTCTGCGTCGTGCCGGTATTATAGGTACAGTCCATCATCGTGGCGCACTGTTTGTAACCGTTCGGGTTACGCTGCGTGCAGCCGCAGCACAGGCCGCCGTACCAGTCGTAAAAACCGAAGCTGTGTCCGATTTCATGCAGCATAGTGCCATGGATCGAGCCGCTGCTGCTGTGAGTGGCCGCCGCGCTTACCGCTGCGCCGTTGGTTCCCTGATTGCCCCAGCGAAAACCCCAGTCGCCGCCTTCGGCCGAGCCGTTGCCACCTTCCTTGTTCTGGGTAAGCCATAAATACATATCGTAACGGCCGTTACGCCCTCCAATGGATTCGGGCCACTTGTAATTATTAGGCCCTCCCGAAGTTCTATTAATAGTATTGTAATTAATGAATCGTGACCTTTCACGCGGCGCGGAACACATGAAACCGGTGGTGTACCCGCTGTTGGGAGGTTCATGATTGGAGCTGACCCATATTAGTTCGTTCGGCTGTTTGTCGAGTATCAAACTTTCTTTCTGAACAGTCCACCCCACAACGCTGACAGGGATCTCTCCGAAAGGGAAGTCCTCATATCCCATGAGGGGCCGGATCCATTCATTGACCCCGTCGTACAGCATACCCGCGATATCCCGGCGCTGTTTAAGCGTTACCGTCTGGTCCGACTCCCATCTCACCGCATAGTTGATAGAACCTCCACCCGCGTAAAGCTGGTGGAATTGGAGGTTTCCGCCGCTCGTGCCCGAACCGGTAATAACCACTTCGCATTTGTTGCGGACATCCTTGAGCCAATCAAAGTGTGCTCTCTCCGTTGCCGGGCAATCGCTGAGAGTCCGCTTTGTTTGCGTCGTCCATCTCGCGTAAATAGTCGTGTTCGCGGTGAATTTCGTGCCGGTCGCACCCGATAGCACCCTCTCGCCGCCGGTTGCCGCGCTCGTCGTGAACCATCCCCTGAAATCGAAACCGCTCCTGGTCGGGGACGGCAGCACCAGCGGAGCGTTCTTATCCCCGGTCAGGTTGCCGTATGCGTCCGTTTGCACGATCATGTTCCCCGGAGCGCCGGTATAATTTTGGTTAAGAGTTATTGAGAATTGCCCCAACGCTGTTCCGGCCAGCGTCATCACTGCCAGAGCCGTCCATAAAACCGTCAGCTTTTTCATGCTCTGCCCTTTTAAATTGAAGGTTTTTTTCTTTTAAAGATTTTTTTACATATTTTGCTGATTATCAATAAAAAATATTGACCCTATGCACTTCATTGTGATTGTCGCACTTGATCCTGATGAGGAATATACCGCGGGCAAAACGGAGTGAAAGAGCTGTTTTATCTCCTTCACACTGCAGTGATGAAAGGAGGAATTTGCCCATGGCGGCGCTTGCGTGCAATTGATCGATAAAGTTCGTGTAGGTGCCGCGGCCCCCTCCTCCCATCACCGTCTTCTTGACGACATTGTTCCAGATCCAGTCTACTTTAGTCGCGACGGTCTCGTCGTCGGGTTTAGGAATATTGCTCGGCCACCCGTAACCTGACGATGCGAACGCGATTAACGTGACCGGAATCAAAAGTACCGGAGGAGATATTTTCAGCATAGCGGAAATCTCTCCCGAACGGATCGGAACATTAATCGATAGATATTTGCTCCAATAGAAACGGATTATTAAAAATGGCCTCATCTATCGGCAATATACTCCAAATGAATGCCGTAAATAATATCTTGCACATAAAAAATGTTGAAGAATGGTTCAACGAATATCGTTATAGCCCTCAAAACCTAAATTCAGCGGTTGGGTGCGGATGATATGCACAAGAGATCGGTGCAGACTGCATTACGAAAAGCACGAGGCCGAGCCCCGGGAGGCATGTCGTGCATTTTTGTAATGCAAGATGGACCAAAATCCTGCCCGGAGCTTCGCGATTCAACCGCTGAATTTAGGGTAAAGCTTATTTGCTGATGAGGACGATTTTCCTCGCACTGTAATCTCTTGAAAAGATATTCACTATGTACGCGCCATTCTTTTTTACCTGAACAGTTGCATTGCCGTCAATGCCATTGATTACGGTTTCTGGCGTCCGGTGATCCGTTCTTCCATCGATAAGTTTCTTAAGTGCGGCGATGTGAAACAGGGTTTTGCAAGAGTACGCTGTCCTGACTGCGGAGAAGAGTTCTTCGTTGCTTTTTCATGCCGACAACGGGGATGCTGCCCTTCATGTGATCAGAGCCGGAGCGTAGCGGAGACCACGCTTCATGAACCGGGCGCTGCTTCTAGGGCATCGGCTAAGAGAAGAGGTGTTTGCCCCGGTTCCTCATCGTCAGTGGGTGTTCACGATTCCGAAACGATTGAGGATATATTTCCGCTATGACCGAAAACTGTTGGGCAGTCTCTGCCGGGCGGCATGGGAGACCATCCGCGACCTTTACGCATTGGAAGTAGACGGTGATTGCGGCATGCCCGCAATGATCGCTGCCGTTCAGACCTTCGGGGATCTGGTAAACCACCACCCGCCCCAGAGCACCACGCCGCGGGGAGGGGGGCTCGAATAACTCAGCGCTAAGCGACCGGCTCTGCCGGTCAGAATTACAAAAGCTATGCTGAAGTATTGAACAGAGTAACGACTCCTCTATAGTTTGAGAACGGATCAAGCGATGATTCAGTTCTACAAACTAACGAGAGGAGTCAAAAGATGGTAAGTCAGAGTAATAAATTAGCGCATACGAAATGGGAATGTAAGTACCATATTGTCTGGATACCGAAGCGCCGGAAGAAAGTGATGTACGAGAAGCTTCGGCTCGAAATAGGGAGAATGCTTCGAAAACCATGCGAGTACAAGGGCGTCGATCTTCTGGAAGGGAAAGTGTGTGCCGACCACATCCACATGATGTTGTCGATACCACCGAAGTATTCAGTATCGGAAGTCGTCGGGGACCTCAAAGGTAAGAGTGCAATCATGGTGTTCGAGCGACATACAGCACTGCGGGAAAATTTCCGAGGTCATAGTTTCTGGGCGCGGGGGTATTACGTAAATACCGTAGGATTCAACGAGGCGGACATACGAGATTACATCCGGAATCAGGAAGAGAACGAACGGTTGGAAGAGGAGGAACGACCGGACGAGTCAAGTAAGCCCTTTGAGGGACACGAGTAGAATATTGCCAGAGTAAAGAGAATCATCGCTTGGTCGCTGTAAAAAAGTAAGCCTGAAAGGAATGGCAGTAATAAGGCCCCTATGGGGCCAGGCGGACTACCGGCTATGCCGGTAGGTCCCGATTTTCATCAAAACCACTCTTCATCCAATCCAACTGGTAATTTGCGGTATACATCATTGCTCACAGGGCATTGCCGGACAAGAAGCAAAGATTGCCGCATCATCCGTACCTCCCCTCGATATACTCCTCCGTCTTCGGGTTTTTGGGGGTAAGGAACAGCTCTTCCGTTCTGGCGTGTTCGATAAGCTCCCCCAGAAGCATGAAGACGCACTCGTCGCTGGCGCGGCGCGCCTGGGCCATGTTGTGGGTAACGATGATGATGGTATAGTTTCCTCGCAGGCCGAACATGAGCTCCTCGATGGCGTGGGTACCCTCGACGTCAAGCGAGGAGCAGGGCTCGTCCATGAGAATGACCTCCGGTTTGAGCGGCAGCAGCCGCGCGATGCAGAGCTTCTGCTGCTGTTCGAGCTGAAGGCCGGTGGCTTTCGTTTTGAGACGGTCCTTGAGATCGTTCCAGAGACCCACCTCAATGAGCGCCTTTTCAACCGTTTCGTCGAGGATGCTTTTTTTCAGTCGGCTCCGGGGGGTGTGCAGCCGCATGCCGAAGAGGACGTTTTCATACACCGAGATCGGGAGCGGATTGGGCCGCTGGAAGACCATGCCGACCGTTTTGCGCAGTTCGATCAGCGATACATCGGGATCGTACACGTTTTTATTGAGAATCTCAATGATGCCGGTGGTCCGGACGTAGCTGAACCGTTCGTTGATACGGTTGAAGCAGCGCAGCAGGGTGGTCTTCCCGCAGCCGCTCGGACCGATCAGCGAGGTGATAAGACCGTGTCTGACCGACAGATTGACTGATTTCAATGCCTGAAAGGTGCCGTACCAGAGATTGAGGTCGCGTGTGAGGACGCTGTATTCCATCGACGCACCGATCGTTGCCGGTTCACTCATCCGAAAAGTCCGTTGATATAGTCATAGGTTTCCCGGCGCTTGGGATTCCTCGAAAACATGACCTCATTGGCGTCGAGTTCGATGATTGCGCCTTTCCATAAAAACATGGTCCGGTCGGCAAGCCTGCGCGCCTGCTGGGTGAGGTTGGTCACGAGAATGATCGTTATTTCCTTTTTCAACTCCTGCAGGACGTCCTCGATGCGCATGGTGGTGACCGGGTCGATGGCGATCGAGAACTCGTCGAGGCAGAGAATGTCGGGCTGATGCGAAAGTGCGCGCGCGATGGTCAGTCGCTGCTGCTGCCCTCCGGAAAGCGCGGTGCCGAGACTGTGCAGCCGGTCCTTGACTTCCTCCCATAACGCCGCCTGGGTGAGGCACGTTTCGACCAGCGCGTCAAGATCCTTTTTATCGGAAAGCCCCGCGCATCGCGGCGCGAAGGCGACATTGTCGTAGATGGAGAGCGGCAGCCCCACCGGCAGGGGAGCGACCATGCCGATTTTGCGACGAAGATCGAAAACATTCCTCAGGGACCAGACGTT
>JAFGHA010000252.1 GCA_016930275.1 Chitinispirillaceae bacterium | reverse complement strand
GTCCCCTGCACGGGCGGCTACCGGATCGGCTCACGAATAGCTCACTGCTGGAAGCTCAGCGGTCACGGCAGACTGACGCTCGTCGGAGCGGTGCAGCAGTCGTGCAACATTTACATGTATCAGCTCGGTCTCCGGTTCGGCGATAAAACAATCAATACCTATGCGACCATGATGGGACTGGGTGATCCGACCGGGATCGATATACCGGGGGAACGGCGCGGTTGGCTTTCGGGCGAGGAAGCGTACAACCGGCGGTTCGCCAAACGGGGCTGGAAATGGACCACCGGACTGGTGCTCGACCTTGCCATCGGTCAAACACAGGTCGTTACCCCCATTCAGCTTGCGCTTATGGTGGGAGGACTCGGTAACAGCCGGAAACTCTACACCCCGTTTCTCATCAAAGAGGAACGCAGCAACAGCGGTATGCTCATCAATAAACATGAGCCGGAGGTCAAGCAGCATCTCGCATTCCAACCTGCAACCGTAGCCACGATGCACGAGGCGCTTGCCAGTGTGATACTTCCGGGAGGTACCGGCGGGAGGGCGGCGGTACCCGGCGTGCCGGTCGGCGGTAAAACGGGCAGTGCCGAGAATCCCCAGGGAGACAAGACCCATGCGTTGTTCGTTGCCTGTGCTCCGGTCGAAAACCCGGTTATCGCGATCGCGACGGTTGTCGAAAATGCTGGACACGGCGGTTCGGTCGCCGCGCCCATCGCGGGCGATGTGCTGCGGTATTTCTTCGCCGAAACCGACGAAGGAAAAGCGGTCGTCAGGCAGCTCGGCGTCGATTCGGTTACCATTGCACGACTCAATGAACGGGTCAAACCGATTGTCGAAGAAGTCAAGCGTTACTTTCCCGATACCGAGGAACCATGAAAGAACTCAACAAAAAAGGCGGCTTCGACGTCTCGGTGTTCCTGACGGCACTCGCTCTCTGGACCATCGGTATTTTTCTCGTCTACAGTGCGACGTACATCCATGAAAGCGGCCCGCTCGCCAACCTCCACCGCCAGCAGATCATCTGGGTGGTGATGGCGGTGCTCATTATCCTCGTCACCATATCGGTTCCCGGCAGATTCTTATATAACGGCGCCTATATATTCTACGGTCTGTCGCTGGTGATGCTGCTGCTCGCTCTGGCGATGGGGGTGAGCGCGAAAGGAGCCGAGCGGTGGATCATGCTCGGCGGCGTGAAAATCCAGCCTTCCGAATTCGCGAAAATCGGGTTGCTCCTCGCACTGGCACGATACTTCTCGGAAAAATCGATCTCTCTGTACAAACTCTCCAGTTTCACCATCCCCTGTCTGCTCATCGGCGTACCGTTTCTGATGGTGCTCAAACAGCCCGACCTCGGTACCGCAGGGGTTTTCTGCGCGATGTCCCTCCCGATGTTCTTCTGGAGCGGTCTGGGTCTGCTTGATCTGTTTTTCCTCCTCTCTCCGATGCTCTCACTCGGACTTTCGGGAATTCCGCTCATTCTCTCATTCGCGGCGGAGAAAACCACCGGCATCGGCGAAGCGGTGCCATGGGGGTTCTTCTTTCTCACCCTCTGCGCCATACTGTACTTTACCCGGCCGCCGGTCATCATCATGATCGGTGTCATTATCGGCAACCTCACCACCGCGACGATCACCACGATCGTCTGGAACTCCTTTCTCAAGGACTACCAGAAAATACGGATCATCAGTTTCATCAATCCTCAAGCCGACCCGTTTGGCGCGGGGTATCAGGTGATCCAGTCGAAAGTGGCGGTGGGATCGGGGCATATCTTCGGTAAAGGCTACCTGCAGGGAACACAGACGAAACTGTCGTTTCTTCCGGAACAGCATACCGACTTCATCTTCTCGGTACTGGGAGAGCAGTTCGGACTGTTCGGCTGCACGCTCGTGCTGCTGCTGTTTCTCTTCCTCATCGCCAAATCCTACTCGATCACGCGTCATATACGCAATCGGTACTTCAATCTGATCATCGTCGGATCGGCGTCGATCATCGCTTTTCACACCTTTGTCAACATCGCGATGACGATCGGGATGATGCCGGTCACGGGGATTCCGCTGCCGTTCCTGAGTTACGGAGGGTCGTTCACGCTCACGGTGGCGATACTTATCGGGTTGATACTCAACAGCAGGCAGTCGGCGGGGCGGGAGTAGCGGACGACCATCACTCCATCATACTTTGCAGCTGTCGTTGGTGGTATACAATCGGTGAAAGATCGGTTTGCAGAAGTTACGCCGTACAGGTATCAATCTTCAGAGGCGACATTGGCGGTACCTTCATGATGATGAAAAAACACCTCTTTTTTATCGGCTTGCTGTTATCGTTGGCTCTTTATTGCGTTATGCGAAACGGTGAAATCGGATCACGTAACAACCCCTTCGATGCCGGAGGTGCCGGGTGGACGATTGATTCCCCCACGAAGGTAACCGTGACAATAGACTCTCTGTGGATGGATTTTGATCATGATGAGATGAGCGGTTCAAAACGGGTATATCTGACCGTTGACGACCTGAATTTTCCCCTTGATACCGTCACCGCGGATATCCGGTTCAACGGCAGCCGTTTCAGTCTGGCACCCGCATCCGCACCATTTGATACAGTGTTCCTCCTCAACCGTCTTGACCGGTCAATGGGCTATCCGTGCAGCATATACACGACCGGTACCCGTACCGGTCTGACAATGTCGGTCTGTACCCTGTTCACCACGGATCAGTTACCACCGCTTCCCCCGCAACCGTTTATTACCGCAGGTCAGGACAACCTGCAGATCTCATGGCAACCGGTAGCGGGAGCGCAATGGTATTCAGTTTATTACGCATCCTTAAAAACAGGCCCGTACCAGCTCTTGAGCACTCTGCTCCAGCCGATCGAAGGTAGTGTTACCGTTATTGACACTCCCTCAAATGGTTCCCGGCACTACCGTTTCGCCTCGCATAATGAATCGGGTACGGCATTCCTCCACGACACCCTGTCGGGACATCTCTATTCCGGCAATCTGACGCCTCCCGCATTCACTTCCGTATCCACGGAATACGGCGATTATATTCTTCTGAGCGTCAATCTTTCCGGCACCGCGGTTCATCATGTTGAACTGTACCGGTCAATTGGCGATACGCTCTCTTTCGCGTTTGTCGATACGTTTTGGTCATCCTACCCTTCATCGCTCTACAGTTATTACTGCGATTCGGTAACAACGCCGGATACCTGCTATTATCGGATGATAGCTGTCGACCATGATGGAAGATGCAGCGAACCCGGCCCAATCGCTTTCGGGCGACTGAAACAGATCGGACGTCCTATCGGTATGAACCTCAGCAGTTTCGATACTTTTATCACATTAAACTGGAATTCCGTCAGTGGTGCCGCCCGATACCGTTTATACCGGTCCGCGACGTCGTGTTCGGAAAACATGATGCTGGTCAACACGGTGTTGGGCACCGTCTGCAATGACACAACGCCCGACAGCGGTGAGTATTATTATGTCGTCACCGCCGTCGATACCCCTGGCAATGAAAGCGCACCCAGTCAGTGTGTTTCGGGTCGTATCAGGATACTCCCCCCGCCATCCGGTCTCTCAGTAACCGACGGAATCTATGTTCACTCCATAGTCTCTTCCTGGATGCCGGTAGCCGGTGCTTCGGGATATATCATCGAGCGGTCAACAACGACCACCGATCCCGTGACAACGGATCTCATCGACACCGTCAGTGACACTTCCTTCACTGATGGAGCTCCCGCCACTTCGGTATATCATTACCGCGTCGCGGCATTCAATGCCATCGGAAAAGGGTTATACACCGGAAAGGTTGCCGGGAAACTGGCGGAGCCCCCCGAGCTCACCACGTACCAGGATCCCGAGTATATGTATCTCTACTGGAAACGGCATACCGGGATACTCCGTTACTACATTTACCGGTCTGAAGATTCCCTCACGTTCTATCTGCTGGACAGTACCACGTCCTACCAATACTACGACACGCTCGACGATTTCAACCGTCATTACTACCGTATGACGGTTCTGGCAGCCGACGGTATGAGTACCCCGGGCCCTGTCGTAGCAGGCGGAAGGCTCCTGAGCGCGCCAACGGGAGCGGTACTGACGCTGTACGGCGAGGGAGTTCAGATCACGTGGAACGCGGTCCCGGGGGCGGAACAGTATATTCTCTACCGATCCATCTATGCCGGCTCCTATACCCGGTACAAAGTTCTCACCGACACCATCTTTACCAATTCGGAATCAATGACACGGGAATTCTGCTACTGCATTACGGCGGTGGTGCAGGGTGTCGAAAGTCCTCCGTCACTGTATGTGCTCGGAAACGGTAAAGTACGTACCAGTGCGCCCCTGACCCCCCCATCCGTATGGACAATAGGCAATCCTGACTACATCGACATCGTCTGGACCCACAACTCAACAAGTGAAATAGCCGATGCCTATTTTGTGTACCGCAGTACCTCTCCGACCGGAGTATATGTCTGCATCGATACCGTGTGGAGTTCAGCCCGCGATTCCGTTCCCGATCTGTCGGTTTACTATTACAAGGTCGCGGGATACAATCAAGCCGGCACCAGTCCTCTTACCGCCCCCGTCAGCGGATGCCGTATACTTCAGGCGCCCTTACCCCCCCCACAAACGGTAAAATAGCGACGGTGTTTCGAATCCGCCGCAGAGCACCGACCCCGCGGCATTACGGCACGGCCACCCTGAGAAGTGTTTCGTGCCGGCTGTCCGTAATACGGAGCGTGTACATCCCGCGGGCGACACCGCTTACCTGCAGCGAAAGCGTGTGAACGGGAGCGGTGCCGGTTCTCCACGAGTGCACCACCTTCCCCTGAAGATCACAAAGGAGTACGGATTGCAGCGGTGCGCCGCTCCGTATCGCGACCATCCCTCCCTGATACCGGGCCGATACCGGCTGCGTTATTGACAGGGAAGATCTCCGGCCGTTTATTCCGGACTGCCCGGCCACATGTTTTTTGAAGAAGGCCCAGAACTCCTCACTCGCATTGATGTCCTGCGATCCGAAACTTCCGGGATAGGCATGACCCATACCTTCAACGGTAAGAACGATCACCTCGCTGCCCTGTTCCCCCTGCCCGTAATACTCTTTTGTCACTTTGGAACCCGGCTTGCTTTCCGGATACGGTTTCGTGATTTCGGCAGTTGCCGAACAGCCGTTTTTTTCCACCCATCCATCGATATACGATGCAAGACCACTGTAATCCACCACGGTATCGACCGATCCGTGAATATGGAGGATCGGCATGGGACGTGAGGGAGTGCATCCTCTCGCCCCCCCGAAAAGATACCCGCTGGCAGGTCCGATTGCAGCGAAACGGTCGGCAGCCGAACAGGCAAGCTTGTAGCTCATCATACCGCCCATCGAAAATCCTGTCGCATATACCCGGTTCCGATCGATTGCATATCGTGCGGCCATGGTATCGATAATGGCGAGGATGAAATCGACATCGGTGGTGCCGGAAATATCCCATCGGTTATCACTACCGTCGGGATAGACGACAACGAACTTTTCACGATCCGCGATCTTATCAAACCCGCTCATGGAACGCTGCTGGGCACCGGTCCCGGATAACCCGTGCATACTGATGACCAGCGCCAGACTGGAAGTCTCCGAAGGGGCATGGGTAATAAAGGTCCGGGTCTCTCCGTTAACGACAATACTCTCATTTTGAGCCTGGAGAATACCACACAGTAAAAAAACCACTATCATTCCCTGAATAGTACGCAGCATATACACCTCCGGAGATGACTGGTTCAGTATCGGCACGGGACCTACCTGTTTCGGCTGCCCCTGTTATCTGCATAATGTCTGTTCTCGGCAATTTATCGTGACGATCACTGTTTCTTTTGGTTGCATCAGGGAGAGGAATGGTTTAAAACATTCCTGTTATTTATCCGGATGGCAGTAAAAATCACCCCATGCCACTACATTCGCTGTGGAAATTATTATAAATGTTGATGCCGCCAGATATAAAACTCGATATTTCGTAAGAAATTCTGGTACCACCTTTCTCATGGCAATTGTGCATTTGATTTCTTCGAACGGAATTGCACTTAAAACTTTTGACGGTTTTCATGCTTACCGTAAAGCCGAAGGACTCCATTTTTAATTTTGACTGAAAAAACCGGAAACACCTATATTTTTCAAAGATACCGTCGAGGGAAGTGAGGCAACGGTGGGAAAAAGAACGGGAAATTATGGAGTGTGTAAAGCAACATCATTTAAATCCTTTTTATACCGCCAAAAAAAGAAACTATCTATCAGCAATATCCTCACTGTTTTTCCGGAATGAAATGAAGCTTGATATCTTGCGTCGGCAGGAAGTCTCACACACCACCTCGAACGCAGTCGGGGATGTCCGGCACGTGTCCGGGAGACAGATCGAGACCTTGTCTTGGGGGACTTCAGCCATTGCCGGGCCAGAGCCATCTGGCCGGGTTGTCTCGTCAGGCATATGAACGAGGGCGCATTGCACCTCGTGGATAAATTGCGGGGCGTCATGCGATATGTTACACTTATACCCTTGAACGCCAAAAGGGTTCCTCAGGCAGGCTTAAATCGGGATGTCGAGATCGGGGTTTTCCTCGTCGGGTTTGTGTGCCTGATGGTGGAGCTCCTGCACACCCGAATGCTGGCCTTCTTTCTCGGCAGCATCTCGAACTTCCTCGCCATCCCGGTGGCGCTCTTCGGGCTGACGCTCGGATCGCTGCTTGTGCACCACATGCGAAATGCGGACACACGCCGCCTGATCGCGATCCTGCAAGCGCTCGTGCTGCCGGTTCTGGCCGCCACATTCGTAGGCTTCTTCTTCATCGCGAACGTATTCTTCCCGATCATTCATGTCTCGCTCGAGCACCCGTACGTGGATGCTGCGCGCATGCTGACCTATTCGGGTATTTTCCTGCCCTCGTACGCGATCTTCGGCGCGCTCCTGGCACAGTACTTCGACAATGGCGCGCCCAGGATCGGGCGATTATACTTCTTCGATCTCGCCGGCGCAGCGTCGGGCTGCCTCCTCGTACCCCTCGTTCTGACCTGGGCAGGGCTGCCGCCTGCCATCATGACGGTACTCTTCGGCGCACTTGCGCTCCTCGCCGTCACCCCGCTGCCGCGCCGGCGCCTTGCGTTCGGTGCCGGCGCGGCAGGGTTCTGCGCGATCGCGTTCCTGGCGTACCACGGGAGCGTGCTCAAGGAGCACCCGGACGTCGTGAGTCTGTCACGCTATGTGCTGAGCGGTTATACCCGCAAGGACATGGAGGAGGTACGCGTGCGGTGGAACGACCTCGCTCGAACGAGCCTTGTGCGAGCCACCACCGGTAACGCGAAAACGGGCGACGAGGCGTGGGGCATTGTGCAGGACGACGGGATCAGCAACGTGAAGGTCGTGCACTGGGATCCGGCGGTGAAACCCGCGGACCTCCTGCCCGCGAGCCTGCACCACACGCTGCCGTTCCTCATGGGACTTACGCCGAAGCGCATTCTTGTGCTCTTCGCGGGTGTCGGGCGCGACATGGTCGAACTCGATTGCATGGCCGAGGGCAGGGCAGACATCACGGGCGTGGAGCTGAACCCTGCCGTGGTCGACCTGTATCAGGATCCGCTGCTTGTAGGCATGAACCTGCGCGCCTTCCACGCGCGGCCCAACATTCACCTCGTGGTACGCGAGGGACGCGACTTCCTCAACAACGACCGCGGGCGTTACGACCTTCTGTTCGTGGCCACCAACGGCTCGATCAACACCGATCGCACCGGCCACACGCGGAAGTACCTCGACACCTACGAGGCCATGGCGTCGTATCTCAACCATCTGGCCCCGGAACCGGGCTCGATGATAGTGTTCATGAACCAGCCTGTGCTCCATAAGGTTGAGAGCCTGCGGAGGCTCTTCGCCGAGCGTGGCCTCGGTGACTTCGAGAAGGCGGTCTTCGCGTTTGGCTCTCCGAAGACTCGGGGGCAAGAGAGCATGATCATCAAGCCGAGCGGGTTCACGCAGAACGAAATCGCAGCCATCGAACGGAAGGTGGCGTCATGGCCGTACCCGCGGAGGGTGAACTATTCGCCCTCGGGCGCAGGCCTGCCGAGCTTCGCGGACGTTGTCAGGGGACATACGCACGAGCGACTCGTCACTGATAATCGGCCGTTCGTAAACGAGGTGAGCTGGCGCGACTTCGAGCTTCTGCCCGCCAAAACGCGCTTTACCGATCAGCTTTACTCCTTGAGCTGGATCAAAGTCTTCACCCTGCTGCTCTTCGGCGTGGTCTCGGTCGCGGTCATGGCCTTGATTGGCCTGGGCTTGGGCCTACGGCGCGAGCGTGAGCGACGAGTGCCCTGGCCGTGGGTGCTGTATTTCTTTGTGGCCGGCGTTTCGTACATGTGCGTGGAGATCGGCCTCATCGCCAAAACCGAGTTGTTCCTCGGCAGCCCGCTCTACGCCATGGCCGTGATTCTGGCACTGTTCCTTGCGTCGAACGGCCTCGGCGCGTACCTCCTAGACCGACTGCGCATGTTTCACGGCCCGGCGACACTCGCGCTGCCGACCATGGCCGCCATCGCGTGGGGCGTCCTTGCCACGAACCTGTGCAACGCGCACCTACTCTCGCTGCCCTTGCCGCTCAAGATCCTCTGCGTCATGCTGTGCGTGGTTCCCGCCGGGACGTTCCTCGGGATGTTCTATCCGTTCGGCGTAGAACGCGTGGTGAAGGCCGGGCGCCGCACGGCTGTGCCCGCCACTTACGCTATAGCCACTCTGTCGTCGGTGTGGGGCGCGTCGTGGGCCATGACGGTCATCATCAACCTGGGATTCTCGACCGTGATCCTGATGGGCGCCGCAGGCTATGTCCTGACCGGGGGGCTGGACCTTGTCGCGCGCCGTCTCCGCCTGTAGGACGAAAATTCTTTGATGAAATCACCGTCACTTTTAGATAGATGATAAAATGCTTCAGGAGCATCATCGTAGAGGAATCCGTTCCGCAGCGCGAAAAGTACCCTTTTCTGAACAGATACTATTTAGATACCGGAATATAAGCGCTATCGGCGCTTTCACGAACCGGTCGGGAGATTGCCTGGAAACGAAAAACCGTTATGTAACTGTTCGCCTCTGTCCCTATCGTCCTATTAAAAAATATTTATTCACTCTATGGAATAATTAGGTAATATATTTCGATATATGAACATGGCCTGTGAATAGTGGGAGACAACGAGAAATAAAAAGTACATTTTCTATGGGGAGACTACTATGTGCAAAAATGCTATTTCCTGTCTTACTGTTTTAATCGGGCTGTCGGTTAATGCTCAAACGATAAATCTCCAGGGAGTCGTTTCAAATGCAGGGGGGCAACCGATAGACAAAGCCGTAGTCACGCTCGTTCGGCAGAAAATGACGGACACCACGGGAACCGACGGTAAGTTTTCGTTGACCGGAGGCATTACCGCAATATTACCGGAAATCGCGCCGCAAACCGAAGAAATTTCAATGAATAACGGTGTATTGCAGTTTACCCTGAACAATACCTCTCCGGTGTGTATTACATTTTTTGACGTCAAAGGCAATCTCCTGAAAAAAGAACTGTTGCGCAACGCCGCCGCAGGCATATACCGTTTTAACATTGCACAAAATTTCAGAGCAACGAACCTTTTAATTATCAAGGCATCCATCGGAGAACGAGAGGTGTCGTTTCGGTTTATGACGCTGAGCGTCGGCAAATACGCGCTGAATCCATCCGATGCACTCGCCTCTTCCTCGATCGGTAACGGCCTGACAAAAGCGGCTGCCGTTCTCGATACGCTGACAGTAACAGCTTCGGGTTTCAAAACGAAAACCCTGGCCATTACCTCCTATGAAAATCAACAGCTGAACGTATCCCTCGACAACGATACGAAAGAATACAAAGGCCCTTGCGATGTGCTGGCCGACGGGTGTGCGGAAGCTTACAGCATGACCAGGGCGATGACAGCCGACTATACGGGCCCGCTCTTTCAGCTTGGACTGGCCAATGACAGAACCAAGACGCTCGATATCGGCCAGACCGGCGAGCACAAGGTGGACATGACAACCTGGAGCGACTTCTGCGGCGGCAACAAGTCGAATTTAAGGATTTCGAAGATCTACGCTCAAATCCACAGCGGAAAAAACGATCTGGTACCGGGCGTGTTCAATGCGCCCTGGGGGCCGAACTGCAGTGCCGGAGGTTACACTTGCGCCGCGAAATTCAACATCGAGACGGAGACCGGCTTGCCCATTCTGCACACGAACGCGCCCGAGGAATATTGCCTCGCCGGGGACGCCTTCGCCACCGGCGTCAATGGAGGCAGGAAGGCCGTGGGTCTCATGTATAACGGAAAGCCGGTCCCCAACCAAGTCTATTGCTGCGGCGTTTTCGGCATTACCCACAAGTACAATCAGGAAGATATCCATGGTACCGATTTCATGGTCGCCCTGGCATACGGATGGAAAGACCAGGGCGGGTGCTGCATTGCAACCAACTGCGGTGCCAGCAACAAATACTGCGTCGGGGCAGAAGAAGAAGAGAACAATGATCTGTATGACTACGGTACCTCGCCCCTCGAGAACGCCATGGTGGTGACCCAGTTCGACCCTGCCCCCAACGCCGTGACCGTCTACCTGAATGGCAAGCAGGTACTCAGGCACTCGCCTCCCAAGGCTAACCTCAATCCGGGAACCGCTATCCATTTGGGTGGCGGGGGCGATCTGAGTCAACCTGATCCGGTGCGCATGCGCGAAGCCCTCATCACCAACAAAGTGATGAGCGAGAGTGAAGTAACGGCGATGATGACCAACATCTCCGACTTCTATCCGACGTTGAAGTTCCCCCTGGTCAATTAGGGAGCAGACGAATCACCACGGCGCGGTCACGGGGTTTTCGACGACGTCGATGATGATCATCGTACGCATTACGGAAGTCCGCACCTGCGGTCAGCAGGTCTTCAGAAACGACAAGCAGTACCTCGAGGAATGCACCGGTTCACTGCTTCCGAAAAAGCCGGACGCCTGAAGAAAGAGAAAACCGTCGTGACGGAAGCGGCGTAAAATGACGTCTATACACCGTAAGGTATTTAAGGAAGAAAGAGATGAGTGGATTTCATCTCTTTCTTTTTTTTATACGGCATACGTTCCGGACTTACCTGGAGTTGCCCAAAGGGCAATTTAGGTGAATCCGCAGGCGGAACCATTCGGCGCCGGGTACCAGGTGATCCAGTCGAAAGTGGCGGTGGGATCGGGGCATATCTTCGGTAAAGGCTACCTGCAGGGAACACAGACCAAGTTGTCGTTTCTTCCCGAACAGCATACCGACTTTATTTTTTCGGTACTGGGTGAACAGTTCGGTCTGGTCGGCTGTTCCCTCGTGCTACTACTCTTTCTGTTTCTCATCGCCAAGTCATACGCGCTCACGCGGCATATCCGCAACCGTTTTTTCAACCTGATTATAGTCGGCTCAGCATCCATCATCGCATTTCACACGTTCGTCAATATCGCCATGACCATCGGAATAATGCCGGTGACCGGAATCCCGTTGCCGTTTCTGAGTTACGGCGGATCATTTACGCTTACGGTGGCGGTACTGATCGGGCTTATATTTAACGGCAGGCAGTCGGCGGGACGGGAATAACGGGAAAGCAGCTTAGCTTATATCCTTTCACCGCTTCAGAACATAAAAGCCTCTCGATATGCGACGTGAAGCCCCGTACGTACCTGCATTGCCGGTCATTGCTGCGCGCCTCCCGTTAAGGAGAAATACATTCGAACGGCTGTCCACTCCAATGGTGTTCCCCGGCAACGGAGAGCCGTTTGCCGTATTTCCAAATATCAATGCAGCCGTGGCATTCACCACAGGTTTTTCATTCTGGTACGACGTACGAAATTTAAGGGCCGTAAAGTCCGGTTCCTCTTTCGAAACACCGATGTTTGTTCCGTTCAAGCCGGCCTTGAAGCAGGGCGAACTAGGATGCAATTTTCCGGTTGAGACATCCAGAAACAACGGATCGGTGAAAATATTTAAAAACAGATCACACGGAAATCCGTTGTCATTGACAATGACAACTTTCCCTATACCAGTCAGCTTCGCGGTATCGGCTGCATTGCGGGAATAATGATCGATGCAATTGTACGCTATAAAACCATTTACATATCGTTCACCGGGAACAATGTTCAAACCACTGAATATATTATTTATAACCGTATCGCCCGATGTTTTTAGCAATAATCGGGAGGATGGGAAATTATTGTCTGAAATAACACCGTGCTCCTCAATTTGACAATCCAGTTCGGGAGCTGCCTTATTTTCAAAACCGAATAGACTATTTCCGTAATAAAATAGCGAATCCACTAAAAAATTGACCGTTTCAAACGTCCTGATAGTAGAATTGCGCATCGATAAAACTGCTGTTTCAGTATAGAACCTGTTTGTCGAAAAGAAACAGCTGTCAACAACAGATCTCTGGTGCCCGTCACCCAGACCGATTACCACCTTATCTTCATTGGAAAAACTACAGGAGGATAATTCCTGTTCGGTGGCCAGAAAATAACAACACCCGGTCTCCTGGTTCAGCGATATGAATGTTACGGGATTACCGGAGGTCCCCGTCGCCCTCAATGAAGGTCCGGTGAATCGTAAAATATCCTGATGATAGATGGTAACCCCCTCTCCGATTTTCACCGCATTCCCAATCTTCATTTCTGAAAAGATAAAGACCGGAGACATATCGGTTGTCAGTTCGACGGGAAAGTCGCCTTCTATCATATGTGATCTGAGTGCCACCTGAAAATTGGCCGTAACTGCTTCAGTGACTGAAATCGTCCGGGGAATACCGTAATAAAGACTGTTTCCCGCCTCCAGCATATAGACCCCTGGTGAAACACTGCCGATTGCATAAAAACCATTTGAATCCGTAACGACAGTATCCGCAACCGCGGTTGGTGATTCTGGTTTCAGCACAATCATGCACGATTCTACCGGCTCCTTGAAATGATATGAGGTTACCATACCGTGCAACTGATAACCGGTTGACCAGACCGGCGCAACATGGCTTATTATTGCGACCGTGAGAATAATTTTTTTCATCATATTCACCTCATTTCAGGGTATTTATAGCATATGTTTATATTATACCCTTTTGCGTACCGGTATGACTCCAGAACCGGAAATATCCGTTTTCTTGTAGAAAACACAACTGATTGGCGAATCTCAACAGAGGACCTAAAGTTCGTAGTGCCACGTCCGTTCCCACAGATTTGCCGGGATAGAATCCATCAAATGATTTCATACAGGTGATCCGATGGAACGGACGAGAGGCAGGGAGCCTGTTTACCCGACGCGTCAGCGCCGCACGCCAGAACGCATATATACCACAATAGGTTTCATTAAACCATAAAAACACATAGTATCGGCCTCCTTACGTTTACTGAACGTAAATGACAAAAGGAAACCGCCTGCCGGGTTCCGCCCCGGCAAAGAGAAATGGGAACATGATAGTTTCATTTCTTATGCTACTCATATTGCACAAATAACTTGAGGCGGGGTGTAAGTAGCGACCCACCCGGGAAAGAAACGTGGATTTGAGTTCTTCATTTTAACTGATCAGAACGTATAAATATTTCTTAACGCACGTTCACGATTTCTTCATATTCCATTTTATCAGGAGCGGACGCTCCTGAATTCTGGAGAATCTAACTACTGGAGTAGCTTCGCGTGAAACTACTCCTTCACCACCGGCACAACGGCCATCCGTCCGTCATCGAGCTTTCGTGCGACAATGGAGACGCCGCCGGAACGCATGTTGCGCAGAACGTTCGCGACGCCGCCCGCCGGGATTGACTGCACTGCCCGTCCATTGATGGTATAGACATCGATCGCATTGCCGCCTGATACATCACGGAACGTTCGTTGCCCGCAACGCCGGTGCTGTCGCATGCCGCGGTTTCCGGGTCCAGATCACGGGCCTTATCGAGACCGAAAAATCTCAGGATGGCATCTTCCTCATAGGTCATGGAGTGCCCCTGCCCCGGAGCCGACCAGGCTTCGAGGACGATATAGCCGCATTTGTTCTTCCAGAACTTCTGGTTGTAGTTGTAGCCGGCATCGGGCGGAGCTATCTTGGCGGTGGAGTCCGGGTCGGTGTTGAGTCCAAGGACGTTCGTCTACTGTTTAATCGATTCTCCGAAATTGGGAAATTTGATGGTCTGGTCATTTTCCCCCTGAAAAATCTGAACGCGCGGTAGATGGCCCTTGTAGTTGGGATTCATGCCACGAACATAATCCCCCCACTGCTGCGGCGTTTTGCTCACCGTGCCGCCTGCGCACGGGCCGCTCCACTGGTTACTCGATGCGTAGCTTTCGGCCCAGCAGCCACAGGGGACTCCGGCTCTGGGTGCTCCGGCCGTGAAGATTTCCGGGTATATCCCGATAAGCGCCTGCGTCATCATCCCCCCGGATGATCCGCCAAGCACATAGACCCGACTTGAATCGCCGTTGTACTTGCCGAGCGCATACCGCACCATCTGTGCAATGGCATGCGTGTCCCCTCCGCCATCGTGCTTCATGGAAGTGTTCGAACCCACATCCCAGCAGTTCTGTCCGGGATTGTCCGGAAAGATCATGATAAATCCCAACTTGTCGGCTGCCGCCACGATTTTTTTATTGTTGTCCTTCTGCCCCGAAACCGGACTCTGGCAGGCATGGTTCGAAACCACAATGGGAGGATGATCGGCAAGCTGATCCGGGACGTAGATGTACATTTTAACATAGCTGGGTAACGAAACGCCACCCGCCCAGGTCGCGCGAGGAACTTCGGTCAGTGATGCCGACCATACCCGTGACGCAATGAGCAAGCCGCTGGAGATGGCCGTAATGGTGATGCTGCTCAACTTTTTTTTGGTAAACTGCATACTACCCCCCACTTCAGTCAAATCTTGAAATAAAGTACTTTTCAGACTTCAATCAGGACACCCCCTAAATGTTAATCCTGAACAGAAACCAAGTAACTGTTGAGGTAATCCCTCCCGGTGAGAAGGATATGAAAAAAACAGACACTCTGTTCCTTACCCTGTTTCAATTCTTCACGCATTCTGAATTCTGGATTCTGAATTCCAGCTTCTGAGAAATCACTTTTGTTAATATAAACGCCACACTACCTTAAAATGCCTGTATTCAATGACTTTTCAATTATTTTCGTATACGGGATGTGTACGGAAACAACTCACCGGAGGATTGGTAATTCGATGTTCGCAAATCCTCCGGAACAAACTGTTCAACAGAGTTTTTCAATCTCTTTACCATAGCTTCCGTGAACGATATATTTTTCGTTTGAAGTGTATTAGTTTATCGTTGTCACATTAATGGTGTACCACACTGAAACAATCAGATGATATTACAACGTGGCAATACCGTAAGATGTTGATTTTTAAGTTTTACATTTCTCTTCTGGGGGGATTTCATGGGGATACCACTTCGTTATTCAATCGTTTCCGCATGCATGGTGGTTTTTACCGCCGCGACCGTTTTTAAAACCTACTGCGCCATTGATGACGCCTACCGCGCACAAACGGATGCACAGATCGAGACCGTTCGCAAAGGTGATCTTTCGATACTAGTTCTTTACGGGGCTGCAAAGCAACCACTGGCAAATACGCCGGTAAGCCTCAAACAGATCCAGAACGATTTCGGTTTCGGGGCTTCGGTCTGCTGGGACAGCGGTTTCGTGAAGATGGGAAAAGACGAATACGGCAGTATGGTGAAAAAATATTTCGAATGGGTCACCCCCGAAAACGAATTGAAGTGGTACTACAATGACACCACCGGCAATCAGCCGTGCGCTCCCGCATCGTACGACGACGGCGATTCTATCGTCGACTGGGCGCTCGCGAACGGTATCAATGTACGTGGACACAACCTGTTCTGGAACGAGCGGGTGGAGTTTCAGGCGTATTGTGCACGTCCGTACGGACCATATGACGGAGTGGATTCTTCAACCGAAATAAAGGCACTCTCCGAGGAAGACCGTGACGCGTTCATCGGTGAAATGAGCACGCGTCTCGACAGCATGGTTATCCGGTACAAGGGAAAGGTGCGCCACTGGGATGCGGTCAATGAAATCGTGCACTTTACCACCGACAATGACGGTGCCCGCGAAGTACGGGTTCCCGGACTTCTTGCCACCTGGACCGGGAAAACCGGTAACGGCGGCGCCGAAGTGTTCAACTGGATTCTGGACCGGGCACGGGGTATCGACCCCGACGTGAAACTCTGCGTCAACGAATACAACGTGATCGAACAGGCACACGACGAAGCCGATTACATCTCGATGATCAATAAAATCAACAGCGGTGCCGGACCTGGCGGGAAAATCGATATTATCGGCCTGGAAGGCCATTTCGGCGGCATGATTTCCCGTACACAGAACGGCAGTTACGCCGGTTACGAATCGGTGATCAATACCATCGCCGCGGGGGTTGATATTGACAACAGCGACATGGAGTTCTGGTTCACCGAGGTTGACTGGAACGATCAGGCTCCGGGCAACACCGCCGACAACATGGAAGAACTGATGCGGTTCGCATTTTCACGTGAGGATTTCGGCGGGCTGCTGCTCTGGATATGGTGGGGAGGGCGTTTGTGGCGTGACGATCTGGCCAATTTTCTTGTTGATGCGAATTTCACCGAAACCGAAACCGGTGCCCGGTGGAATGCACTGCGCCGGCAGTGGACGACCCCCGATACCACCATCACCACCGATGCGAACGGCATGCTCAACATCAGAGGGTTTTACGGTACCTACACCCTCAACGATGATACGGCAAAACTGGTTTTCACCCCGGAAAAACTGACGGATACCATCTGGCTGCAGCCGACGGCTGTGGCTCTACCGGGATATACCAAACGAAAAGCAAAAATGATCTTCAACGGTTCCACGATACGCCTCGAGGGAATTGCCGGTACCTCCGGGCCGCTGTATCTGAGTACCTATACGATTGCGGGAAAACTGCTCTCCCGGATCCCGATTACCGTCACCGGCACAACAGGTTTCTGCACCTGCCTGCCGTCAGGCTGCTCGGTGTACCGCATCGGAACCGATAAGAACGTGCTGTATTCAGGCCGAATCGTGAATATACAATGAACGTGCAGCAACCAATTGGCGACTTTAAAGTAAGGGCACATTCCGGTGCCCTTTTTATTTCCAGTCACAACGATAGTATCAAGTATCTGTTCAGAATCAGATACTTTTAAGGACTGAGATCAGGACGCCCCCTAAATCCCCCGAAGGGGGATTTAGGGGGCGTGGATGTCAAATATGAACAGTAATTATTTAGTATGATAGATATACATTCTCGAGAGGTACCATGAACCGTCCGGATCTTCGACCAATAATCAAGCCTGCCTTCTGTTTGGTTGTCTCGTCCCTGCTCTTCTCCTCGTTCGCTCAGACATTGCGGGGAACCGTCGTGGATGAAAGCGGTACCGGAATCGACAGTGCCGTGGTTACCGTTGTCAATGCCGGCCTTGCCACCTCTTCGGGAAGTGACGGATCATTTTCCCTCACCATTCCCCTTGGAACGAAACCCGCCGGTCTGCGAAGAACGCTGCTCCCCGATGCTGTACAACATGGACAGCTGCTCTATTTTCCGGTAGGACAAAACGGTACTCCGGTTACCATAAGCGTATTCACGCTTGGAGGTCGGTTTATCACTCATCTGGTTGATAACAACCTTGCTGCGGGAATCTATCGATGTACACCGCTCTCCCGACAGCTCGATGCCGGTATCTACAGTCTGCGTCTGCGGATCGGTGACAAAACGGCATACTTCAAACTTCCGGTGCTCGGCAGGTCCGCTGCCTCTGTCCGGCTGCACCGTAGTGACCGCTACGAAACCGTTGCGGATCATCTCGAGAAAAAAACCATGGCGATCGATTCGGTACGGGTAACCAAATCCGGGTACACTCCGACCGCCGTGCCACTCACATCATACGACGACTCACTCACCATCACCCTGAAGCTGTTCTCCCCCTCCTACCATCTCGATCCTCCAAACCCCTGTTACAACAAGTTTTACGTACCGGACTGCATCCCCGACGATCCCAATAGCGCCTGCGGCGGCAACTGCCGTACGGCGAATTCCTGCAGTCCCCCGGAGGATCCGAGCAAAGCGGACCTGCCGAAAACATTCATCTGTCCGCGATTCATGCTCTTCAGCAGTTCAATGCTGCAGGCGGCGAAAGACGATGCGGAACGGTACGGATGGGAATCCGGTGATGCTCCACCGTTCAATTACGGCGTCGTGGGACATGATGCCGACCCGGGAGGCCTTGACGATGGAGCAAGCAGCTGCTGCCAGTGTTACCAGCTGATATTCGTCACGCCGGAACCGAGTTCTCCGCAGCCGCCCGACCTTCCCTACCCGAAGTCACTGGTGGTGCAGAGTTTCAACACCGCGGCGAGCGGCCCCAAGGGGTTCGACGTCTTCATGGGTGCCGGCGGGTACGGTGCCTTCAATTCCTGCTTTGACGATCCGGAATTCGGGAACACCTCCAATTTCGATGAATTCATCTACGACGGGTATCCGTACCAGAATCCCGGCAGCGGCGGCATCTCGTTTCTCCGGTATGAACAGGAATGCCGGGACGCCTGGCCACCTACTGTTGACGGAGTAAACTCCTCCGCCTGTCAGGATAAAATCGAGGAGCTGTGCAATCAGGCGCATGCACCCGGTTCTCAGGAGGTTACCGACGACACGCGGCGATCCTGTATAGAAACCAACAAAGTTATCTCGCTGTATCATCAGAACTGGACGGTCATGGCAAAACGGGTACAGTGTCCCGAGAATCTCACGCGGGTTACCGGCTGCCGATTGAAAGAGGACAATCTTCCCCTGCCGGTACCCGAAGTGCAGACCCCTCAACAGGCGCAGGCAAACGGCACCTTTTCGGAAGGCTACCACACCACCACCATGCAGGACTGCTGCAAACCGACCTGCGCATGGGCCGACTGGGTAGCAGGGCAGAACCTGCCCGTCGATGGTGAGTGGGAATCATTTTATTCGTGTGACAGGAATGGGGTGCCGATTACGAAATGACCTCTCCCCCCGGTTGTACAACCCCGAGGTGGCCTCTCCCACAGAGAGAGGCAGACATGCCGTTACCACGGCATATTTTTCATTTTTCCTGCTCTGGCAGGAGAAGAGAGGCTGGAATAAGATCACAAAATCCGCAGGGGGAGGTTTCAAACCTCCCCCTTTTTCATTTACGATTTGTATCAGTTCCCCCTCTCTCTGTGGGAGAGGGGGCAGGGGGTGAGGTTAAAACTTCACTTTCGGCGCATCCTTCGCCTCCGGAGCGGCCTCAAAATACTCGGCGGCTGGGAAGCTCCCGGCAAAGAAACTGTACGGAATTTTACGGCGGGTCTTGTTGAACATGTTGACCGCATCATTATATCGTTTACGCTCAACGGATATGCGGTTTTCAGTTCCGGCCAGTTCATCCTGCAGCGCCAGAAAATTCTGGTTCGCCTTGAGATCGGGATACCGCTCCACCACCACGAGCAGACGAGACAATGCTGAGGTCAACTGATTGTTCGCCTGAATCTTCTCGGCGGGAGATCCGGCGCCGGCCACACTCGCACGCGCTTTGGTCACCTCGGTCAGCACCTCTTTTTCGTGCGCCGCGTACCCCTTGACGGTTTCAACGAGATTGGGGATCAGATCGAGACGACGCTGCAACTGGTTGTCAACGTTCGCCCACGATGATTTCACGGTTTCCTCGAGATCAACCAGATGGTTCCGCCACCCGATGATTCTGCCCACGAACAGCAGAACAACGAGAACAGCGACACCGACACCGATCAGTACTTTCGTTTTACCACTCATGCAGTTCCTCCACGGTTAATTATTCTCAATCGCATCAATCAATTTTTTAATCGCTCCCGCATAGGCGATGTATTTTTTTTCCAGTTCCTGCCCGGAACTGCCTCCCGCCGCTGCGGCGGCCACCTGCTGCAACGGCTGACCATCAAGGCCATATGCCATTTCAACGGCATCGAACAGATCATCCCGCTTGTGCGGCACCGGTTTTTCCTTGAGCGTGAGGAGTCCTCTGAACACCGGCGAAAAAGCCTTGAGTGAGATGCCGATAAGCTGTTCCATCCGCTTTCTGCTTACCCGTGCCGAAGAGAACTCCTGGAGCAGATGGAGCCATTTTCCTTTGAGTTCCCGTTCCACCTGCAGTCGCAGATCTCCGATCGATACCTTGACCTGAGCAAGCACGTCCTCGCCGTACAGTACCCGGTAGCACCCCTTCATATCCAGAAACTCCATCGGATAGGAGTCAACCGAGGCGGCAATATACGCGGTGTCCATAAACAGCGGCCGCGCGACCCGCTGCCGTTCGTACTTTTTCTGCAACGGTTCGGACCGGGCGATCAGTTCCGGCGACATGTCGCTCACGACAATCAGCAGATTGATGTCCGACCGCTGCGGATGGAAATCTCCTCCGGCGGCACTTCCGTAAAGCACTATCGAAACAATATCTTTTCCGTAAAGCGCCACGTACTCTTCCGCTACCGGCTGTACATATCCCGAGGGATCCGAAATGGTTTTCATATATTCACTCCGTTAAAATGACCGTGATGCTCCACCACCGCCACTTATACCACCGCCGAAGCCCCCGCCGAAGCCCCCGCCGCCGAAGCCGCCGCCGAAGCCGCCGCCGCGACGACCGCCGCCCATCAGGCTCGACATGAGCATAAAGAAGAGCAGCGAACGACCGAAACGGGTACTCATCAGAACGATGAAAATGACAATGAAGAATAGTATCGATAACGGCGAAGGTCGGGAACCCTCTTCAGGCACGCGACGCGAATACCGTTCGGGGACGGTAAGTGAGATCTGTTTTTCCTGCGCCACCTCCTGTGCCACCGCAGCGGAGAGTGCCAGCATGCCCTGATTGTAGTTGCCGTTTTTAAAATTCGGAAGTCCGTACGTATCGAGCATCCGACCTGTTTTAGCGTCGTTGAGATACCCTTCCGCTCCATAACCGACTTCGATCCGGACTCTTCGCGGGTCAAGGGACAGTAGAATCAGCACCCCCTCGTCACCGCCTTTTTTCCCGATTCCCCACTTCTTGTAGAGCGCCGTCGCATACCCTTCGATGGTCTCGTCACCAAGTGAGGGAACCGTAGCGACCACCAGTCCGAAACCGGCCTGCCGCCAGAGTGCTTCTCCCAACTGTGTGATTGCCGATTCAGTTTCGGCGCTGAGGATCCCGGCGTAATCAGCGACTGAGCCGTTCGGTCGCTGCGGCAGATTATCCGCACCGGATGCGACACTGAAGATCAGGTTCAATATAAGTACTGCAGCAGGTATTCCTCGTCTCATTCTTTTAAAATACCTCACGCGCACTACCGGGTCGAATCTGCCGGGAGAGTAAACCTCGAAAGCCACTTATCCGGGATGTTCCGACAGGTACATACCCATGCTGTAAAATAGAGGATATTAGCGGTTTGCCGCAAACAGCACCTCTCCGGAATCCACATCATCCATGAGCATGGTAAGTCCTTCCGCCGCCTCACGTCCGGATTCGAAAGAGAGTTCATACAGCTCCTCATCAGGCTCGAACGGACTTTCAACATCGACATCACGAAGGATGTCATCGGGTTCATAAATATCTTCCAGATACATCGTGCGTACCTCCTGATATGGTTTTATTTACGTTGCACTATTGTTCATACTTTGCAATCCATGTGCCACACCACGAACTACGCATTTTCGCAAAAAATATTGATTACTGCGATACATTTTTATACCGAAGCCACCTGCTGTTCAATCCTGGAACACTACCTCCCTTTTCCGTTGTTGCACCATTGAACACACGATTCGTTTCTTTCTTCATATACGCCGGCAACCGGCACACGTCCCGCCGGCAAAGAGCGGTACCGGTGATCCGTCAAAACCGTTGTTATTCTCACCTGGGTATGATAAGATTGAACATCCTAACCCGGATTATCCGGATGAAAAACATGATTACCATTATTTTAAATAGGGAAGAAGATTTCTTGATTATAACCCTT
>JAFGHA010000251.1 GCA_016930275.1 Chitinispirillaceae bacterium | reverse complement strand
TTTGGAAACGGGCAACACTATCGCGTCAACAATCTACTGGCGGCTTGCCGACCGGCCTGGCGTGCGGCGCTGACCCGGCGGAGGAAGTGCATCTCGGATGTCACTACCGTTCCCTCAGGGTTCCCGGGAAAGGGATCTGATAGATACCATTTCTCCTTTTATCAATTCCCTGAATCCATTTCCAGCCTTCTTTCCAAATAATCCGACGGAACGTAAGTGACGCCCGAAAAGTAGCCTGCCTTCCGGCCGCGTTAGCGCCGCACGCCATCGGTTGTTGTACCAGAGAATGCTTCTTAGAGCATTACCGCAACCCCTGCATCCCAACTCTCCCGATCCAGCGGGGCGACTGCGGCTCGCTGCGGCGCTGAAAAAAGGCCCGGGATCCCCAAGGGGGGTGGCCGACCCCCCTGGGCCGGGGCGCAGGGGCGGAGCGCCCGCTCCTGAGTATTGGAGAAAAGTAGAAATGTAGGAAATGAATAAGAGATAAATCATCACACCCTGGGGGCACACGCGCGATTCCGGGATAAAAGTACGCGACAGTGGTATACCTCAATAAACGACAGTTATACTGTCTACACCACCAGTTCAAGAACGATACCGCTGTGCCGATACATGTCAATCAGCACCGGTTTTATTTTCTGATGGTTTTTTGATTCGTAAATAATGACCTGAGGAGTTTCAAGGTTTTCGGGATTGTCTTTGGCAACCACGCCGTAATACCCGATCAGCTGAGGAGTGGGAGCATTGACAATACGTATCCTTGCCCCCACCGGATAGAGTGGAACTATGGTAGTAAGGGCTTTCACGATATCACTGTTGAGTTCCGCCCCCCCCGCCTCGATCACCACCTTCAAGGCATCTTTCACCTTCATCGGTGCGTATCCCATCTGCAGCCTTCCGTGAAGACAGGCATCATACCGGTCGGCGACCGCCACGATCTCCGCGAACCGGTGAATCATGTTCTGACGCGAAAAATCCTTGAGCGGCGGACGGTTATCGCCCTTGATACCCCTGGGAAAACCGGTACCATCCTGATGTTCATGGTGCTGCAATGCCACTGCGGCGCTGGTGGAGGGAATTAAATGATTTTGCGACAACATGATAAATCCGAATGCACAGTGCTGACGATAGAGTTTGTGTTCGCTTTCCGAATAGTCATCGCATGATTTCTCCAGCAACTCCTTCGGCAGGGCGATAAGTCCTAAATCGTAGTTGAGAGCCCCGATACCGAGCTGCTTCATTTCCTCGTAGGAGAGTTTGTATTTTTTTCCGATACACAGCGAGGTAATGGCGACATTCAACGCATGGGTAAATAAACTCGGCTGCGTCTGGCGCATTGCGGAAAGATTGAGTACGATCGACGACTGACTCATGATCTCCTCGATAAACTGTTCGAGCGCCCTGGCGATACCGGAAGTCATGATATATTTATTGAGATGCTGCTTGTTTTTTTTGATGAGGTCCTTCACCTTTTCACTGCTCTGATTCCGGAAGTCCTGAATCGCGACCATTAGACCTTTCGAAGATGAATCCAACGCCCCGGCCATCTCATTTTCCGCGACTTCAGAAACGGTATTTTCCGGGCGGACCGACTCGGTACCTTCCACTTCGATAAGCAGACTGCGGTATCCCATTTCAATCAGACGTTTGCGGTATCGTTCCTTGATCCGGTACCCCGTGGCTAGCAGCAGTTCTCCGGATGGCAGGTAAATCGACTCGCCAAGTACCATATCATCGTTGATGTCGTCGATCGTGTATCGTACCAAAACACTCCCTTTGTTCGCATTGCACTTGTCGTACGTTCATTTCTGCCTGAATAAAAACCGTTATACCGATGTCGCATTCTTTGATCATTCGCCGGAACGGATCTGCAGCACGGTACGGTTCATTTCAGGTTCAGCTATACACCAAGCTTCATTATACAGCGCTGTGCCGGATTATTAAACTTAAATCGGACGATTATGTATGATAGGAAAACGTTCAATGTTGCGCAAGCGTTATAAAAGAAGCGGAGCGAAGCTTCAGATTCATTACATTGTCGCCTCACAGGGAAAAACCCGGTGTAGGCCTCTTCAACCTTCTAAAGATTCCCGGTGCCATAGTCGATAACAATAATGAAGACCTACTAAGGACTCTTTTCCAGGGACGGAAAAAAAACGATGAATACTCCTAAAATCAATCCTGCGAACCGCAGAGGACAGTTCCTGTGGCGGGATCCGGCCACCCAGTCGAAATATGTGATCGCACTCAAAAAAAGAGTCTCCGAAAGGTACTATTTCAATGAACGGGTATTTTCCCGGATCGTGGATGAAATCGCGCCGGTACTCAATGAAATAACCTCACGCTGAAACTGCGTATTCCGGAGGAAAGCTGCAGCAGCACCCGGCCTCCCGGTTTTCCATTGAATGTACTTTATTTCTAATCAGTTCCCCGCTTGCCTGAATGATGCCATACCGGTATAATTACATTACATTTCAACGACAACCCAGTTTATTTTTCCAGGTGGACCCCTGCTTTTACAATGCAATATCCTTCAAAAAAATCAGCGGCAGCATTCCTGAAACGCCTTTTAAGGTCCTCCGCCGGGATTCGTCTGATTCTCGTATTCATTGCCGTTCTACTGATGAGTTCGCTTCTGGTCTACCTGATTGAACATGGCCGCAACGATGGCTTTAAAAACTTTTTCGACAGTTTCTGGTGGACAATCGTTACCGTCTCCACTGTAGGTTACGGAGACCGGATTCCGGTTTCAATCGGCGGGCGGCTGATTGCGATTCTGATTATGTTTTTAGGGGTCGGAGCCATGGGTACGGTTACCGGCCGGATTGCATCATTTTTACTGGAGCGCCAAATGAAAGAGGAAAAAGGCCTGCTGAACTATGACCGGTTGAAAGGTCATTTCATTATCTGCGGCTGGAAACGGGAAATGGGCATATTTCTCAACCGGATGCTCACGAATAATCCGGAACTTGAACCTGCACAGATAGTCCTCATCAATAAAGCCGCACCCGAAGAGATCAATCAGCTGCGCAGTGATGAACGGCTTAAGGATATACGCTTCGTCAGTGGTGACTTCATCGAGGAACGGGATCTTATCCGTGCGGGCGTCAGAGAAGCGGCCCGGATTCTGGTTCTTGCCGACCACTACACACAGGGCAATCTGCAACAGATCGATTCAAAAACCGTTATGGCGGTTATGTCGGTAAAGAATCTCAACAAAAAAGCATACGTCTGCGCCGAACTCCTCGATAATAAATTCGAAAAATATCTCAAACTTTCCCATTGCGATGAAGTACTGCTTTCACGGGAATTTTCGCGCAGCATGCTGGTATCCGCGGCACAGGGTGCAGGAACTTCCCATGTCATTTTCTCGCTTCTCGCGCACGAAAGTGGTGCTCAAATCACGACCATCGACCTGCCGCCGACCATGATCGGTCAGACGTACGAAGTCGTTCGTAAAATGTTCTCCGATGGCAACCGGGATCTACTCATCGGCCTTCTTGAAAACACCGGCAATCTTCTCGTTCGAAAAAGTGAAGCGCTCAGGGAAACCCAGAAAAATCCGAATATCGACCGGATCATTACCGATCTGCGGTCAATCAAGGAACTTTCCGCCAATGTCCCCGTCATCAATCCTCCGGACAGCTATCCGATCAAGAAATACACCCGGGGGATTGTCATCAGCGGCTCAACAATAACCGAGGCGATCCCCGTATGACAACCGATTCTTCACTCTCCGAAAAAACCGGCCTGCTTAAACGCATATCCCTATTCGAAAAGCTCAGTGATGACCCCGCGGCGCTTGAAGAGCTCGCACGTCTTTTCGGTACCGTTTCCTATCCGCAGGGACACAACGTCATCATCGAAGGAACCGAAAGCAGAGAAGATGAGGCTCTTTACGTTATAAAAAAGGGAACGGTTGAGATAATCAAGAAGACGAGACCTGGTGACCCGTATAAAGTCGCTGAGCTCAGGGCCGAAATGAACATTTTTTTCGGCGAGCTGGCGCTGCTGGATCAGGAAAAACGGTCGGCAACAGTGGCGTGCAAAACCGATTGCGAATTCTACGTTCTTTCCCGCAGAGACTTCATCGCACTGGGCAACCGCTCACCGGCGATCGGACTGACCGTCACCCGCGAAATAGCGAAGATCATCTGTCAACGACTGCGCAAGGCGAACAACGACATCATCACCCTTTTCGATGCGCTTGTCGAGGAAGTCGCACAGAGTGGCGGTGTCGCACCGTAGCCTCGCCGCCTGTTCACGGTCAGTTACTAGCGCAGCAACGGAATCCGCTGTTGGGTTTTGAACCTCCCCCGACCCCTTCGGTAATTGTCTGACATTTCGACATCGGCCCGCCCATAAGCGCCGGCTGTTTTTTCGGCCCGGCGACCCATTCGAATGCATTACCGACCATATCGTATCCGCCGAACTTGCCGACACAATTAAGCCGGGAACCGCTCTCTTCAGGAGGACGGCTGCCGTCGGTATTGCACTTCTCCTTTTCAGGATTCCACCCGTACGGATACGTGTACCCCTCCAGCCCGCTGCAGGCCCACTGCCATTCCTCCGAGGTACAGAGCCGCTTTCCGCGCTTGCTGCAGAGGGTCCGTGCATCGTCATACGATACGCCGACCTTCGGTCGCGCGCCCTTCACATTGGGATATTCATACCGGTCAACGCACACCTTGAAAAAGGGCCGTCCCGGCTTCCCCGGCGGAAGGTCGACGAGAAACATGTCTTCGGGACAGAAAAGCGGTTCCGCATACCGCTTGATAACCTGCTCATAGCCTTCCGCGCTGTTCTTCACCACTCTGAGTACCTTCGCGCGCGGCACACTCTTTCTCCCCGCATCATTTGTTTCGATAACAATCGCATCCGCCTTGTCGGATATGATTTTACCGACATAAACGATATCCGGACCCGGCACCCCCCAATCGTCGGTGGCACTGTTTTTTTCCACCACAGTATCACGGGCAGCCGCTTTCGGGGCATCTGCTTTCTGTTTCTTTACAGGTGCCGCACTCTTAGGAACCATCCTGATGTTGACAACGACATCCTTGGTGATGGGAATAACCGAACCGCCCACCGTCAATTTCAGTTCATGCTCATCGACACTTTTCAATACACCCCGGAACACCATACCGCTGTTGATACGCACCTCGAGTTGACGGTTGCCCACATGCTTTCCACGAAGCTCATCGAATGAAAACGGTAGTGAATCGGCGGCAGCAGGTACGTTTCCGGTTTTCACCGCAGCTTTCGGCGGTTCTAGATATTCATAGCGGATAATTATAGACGGCCGGAACGTGTATGCCTTACCGTCGGAAGTTTCCAGAATGAGCGCTTCATTACTTTTTGATTCCACCCGACCGACCAGATCATCTCCGGTTGAAAGGTACATGTGATATTTTCCGCGAACCACGATATCATCGAAAGACTGTCCGCTGCGCAACCGGTCGTTCACCACGGCCGTACCGGCCCCGGTATTGACAACCGATTCAGCGGTATTGCCCCGCCCGTCCCACCATTGCCGCCACTGAACGCTGTCGGTTCCAAGATCCTGACCGGTAATCCGGCTTATGGCATACGCGCCGAAATATACCGTATGAATCACCGAAAGCCGTACCGGATCCTTTGTCGGAATCGTCACCGATTCTCCGTTGAGACGGGTTACTTCATGCGTACTGACAATAAACGGTTCGCATTGGGACATGGTATTGTAATCAAGGAAAGGAGATGAAAGTATAAACCTGTTTTTTTCACTCGCTACATACGTCTGCACCCAGTCATCAAAAGTACCTTCACCCGTATACCGCAGATTCTTCGTTTCGGTGACGTGTATCCCGCGGGGAAACTTCTTGACCAGAACGGAAAGCGCTTCTGAAGCGCTGCTCCCCATCGCTGCAATCTTCATCGTTGCCTTGAAGCTCTTCTGCGCCTCCTTGAGCGACTGCTGTGGAGGAAGCGCCATTCCTTTGGCGGAATAATAGGAATAGGCATCCGGTGTGTAATATTCTCCCGGACCATTCGATATATCAAGAAGCAGTTTTGTCATCTCCTTCTCCTCGGCCAGCACCGTCATCGACATGACGGAAACGACTGCCAGGCCGATACATGATGTCACTACTGCTTTTACATGGCTCCGTTTTGTGCATACCATTTTTTTATTATTCATGGTATTCCCCTTTACT
Organism: Chitinispirillaceae bacterium; assembly: GCA_016930275.1. Lineage (GTDB taxonomy): Bacteria > Fibrobacterota > Chitinivibrionia > Chitinivibrionales > Chitinispirillaceae > JAFGNB01. The sequence goes on along the minus strand of JAFGHA010000251.1, from coordinate 33,466 downwards.
CAATAAGAATACAGGTTTCCCTCGCATAAGCCGTTTCGCGTCACGGAATCATGACGTAGCCGACATTGCTATTTTCATCCTGACGATGAAGTACTTGTACCTCACCGGTCGAACCATACGACCGATAGAGATATTCGTTAAAAGGGTGATCACATTGAAAAATAACAACTCGTTGAGTTTTGTGCAATTTTAGCCTTATCGGAGCAGGCACCTCCAGGTACCGAGCATTGTCGGACTGCAGAAGTGTACCTTCTGTACTGAACATGCATCATGCGGCAGAAGCATTGAAGGAAGAGATCATTCATTTAAATCGAATAGTTAATAAAAAAAAGCAGGATTGAAGAGTTCTCTCCTCTGTCCTGCCGATAGTACTCGATTTGGAATGTCAGATGTTTTTATGATTTTTTCTTTTTTTCCTCCGACGTGAAACAAACGCTCTCACTGCTATCGGAGGAAACAGCGCCAGCCCTACGCCGGTACCGCATCCGCAGTTCTGTTTCCCGTAGGGATAATCAGGTTCCGGCACAAATATAGTATCAACGGTAATATCATTCTGAGTAATCGTTGTCCAGGGCTGATAGGTACCGTTATCTTCGATTCCATTCATGATCTGGAGTGCTTTCGCCCGGGGAATTTCTATAATACTTCCATGACTCAGTGAAAAATCCGCACCGGTTTCATTTTTCAGCACTGCGCCCTGCGTCCACGGACTCGGCGTATTATACGGATCGTTCATGTAATCAAAATCACTCAGGTTGATCGATACCATTCGATACGTACTTGAAGGGCCCTCCCCGTAGGGATCGAAATAGACCCTTAATTCATTACCGGTTAATAAGGTGGTCGGCCCTTCACAGGCGTTTTTGGTAATCGGTGAAGAAACATCGTCCCATGAACCCACTCCGGCATACTGCCAGGGGCCACTCGGTGTTGATCCTATGATGTAATGAATATTCAACGATCTTTTTCCCGCAATACCGGGTTCCCGTTCGTCCTTGAACACCAGACAATACTTATTTTCCGCCAGTTTGACAATGGTCTCATCAATAACCGTGTAGGTATTCGTACTGTCGCCGGACCCGTTTTTCCTCGGGTGAAAGTAAATCCTCGGTGCCGAATAATGTTTGAAATCCTTCGTGTAGCAACAGAAAGCCTCCTTACCGATCGTCCCGCGTTCCGTTGACCAGAACACCATGATACTGTCGCGGGTATCATCATAATAAAATTCAGGCGCCCAGCAGCAGGCACATCCCTTGATCACCCTGCCGACGGGAAGCATCACCTGTTCCGTCCAGGTGATAAGGTCCTTTGAAGACGAATAGCCGATATTGTCCTGTTTCCATGCGGTCGTCCATACCATATGAAAAACACCGGTTGCCGAATCGTAGTAAACGTTCGGATCCCGCATCAGCGGTTTTTCATTTTCCGCGATAATCGGTACAATAACCGGATCTCCGTTATTATAGCGATGCCAGGTAATTCCGTCGGTGCTGAAGGCGAGACGGGCGCCCGCATCCTGCTGCAGATTGATAAAGTAGCTATACATATAATAATGTTCACTGTTGGTATCAAGCTGGGCCGATACGGCAACAGACAACGCCGATATAAAAAGTAATGTTTTCAACATTTTCATCATGAATACCCTCTAATCTAGAATGCATAACCCAGTTTGAATGTATAATACCACTCATCGTCTTTCCGGAGCGCCTCTTTGCCGTCCATCGCCGTATAATCAAGCCGGAACCAGCGGATATGGTCGCGGGCGACCTGCGTCATAATGAAAAAGTTTGATTTAAACGTCTTTTTTGCGTATACACTCCACTTCAAGTCATCATCATGAACGTTTAAAAAGATGGAATCTTTTTCATTTCCATAACTGGAAAGCTGGATCGGCTGGTTGTCAAACCGTACGGTATTCAGACTGTTCGGATATCCGTTTCCGAACCACTCAACTTCAACACTCAACACATCCATAAATCCGAACGTGGGAAGATTGAAGCCCCCCATAACCGGAATCCGCTGCCAGAGAGAATCGTACCGTGTCCATCCATCCATACTGACCGGGTAATCGATCAATCCCAAAATCGCCGCTTCGGCGTACAATTTCAGATCCTCTTTCCCGAAAAGATCTTTCCACGGCAGAATCTGTTTCGGATCAAGGGTTATCCGCCCCATTACTTTCTGTCCGGCAAACGTGTAGTGATAAATCGCGAGGCTGTCGGTTCCAGGAATCTTGGCAAGATATCTTGACCCGTCCACCTGAGGAGTAATCTTGTCGATATCGGTCGTAATTATGCTGCACCAGCTTCCTCCCAAACCGATTTCAAACACGGGGAAGGGTTTCCAGGCCAACAGACCGGACAGGTTGACATCACCGATTGCCGTCCATTCGGTATTGGTGGTTACCAGCAGATCAAAATTGAATTTTTCGGCAATGTCTACCCCTAACCGCCCCCCCATCAGTCTGGCTAAAGGAAAATCAATTTCCGTGATAAGATATTGCGGGTAGGTACCACTCCGGAAGAGATACTCTCCCAGATTCCTTACCGAACTGTTGTATTTATAGGGAAAATACCCGAGATCAAGATCCAGCTTCAGGAAACCGTTATCAACCAGCTGAAACAACAGGTCCGCCCGGGAAAGAAACGGATAAAAATTCAGACGGCGGGAGGTTCCGAAATCACCGGTATACGGTGAATTATCGTTTACCACCGCAATTTCAATCCCGATATTTCCGGTTGCCGGTATCTGCTGGAATTTAGTCTCCAGTCCGAAACCGATATTCATCTCCTGAACCCATACATGATCAGTAGGTTGTTGTTTTTTTGTAATGGTTTCAGGTTCACCTTTGACGATCTGTCCCTCACGAAGCGATGCAAAACCGTTCCACTTCAAGCTAGGAGCCTCGAATTCTCCAAAACTATCAGCAGTGGTTACAACCATCGCGCCAGCAATCAACATCCAAAGCCGCATCCTCATGGTTCTCCCTTGTTTATTTATGATTCATAATAACATTAAAATCAAACCGGCCTGAATGTATGGCCGGTCTCCCCCCTGCCATAGCTGTTATATTAAGCCTGTTCGTCAAGTCCCTCTTCATCACGCCGCCGGCGCCGGCGCCAGGCGACCGCCCTAAAAAGCATCGGAGGCAACAGTGCCAATCCGGTACCGGTTCCGCATCCGCATCCCTTCGAGGCTTCTTCCTCCGTCGTGTTATCAAATGTACCGGATGTGTCTTCAATCGCGATATCATCAATTTTCAGAATTCCGGGAGCACTCGACGCCAGGCTTCCGTCAACATTGTTGATGATCACCTGCATCTCATAATACTGCTGATTCTTCCACTCTTGGGGCGGAATTTTGCGAATGTGATCGGGTATTAAAATGGAATCCCTCTTCCAGGTCGTCGAAGCGGCGATTTCACCGATCGTATGAAATATCGTCGGTGTTCCGCATCCGCTGTTGTACCCGAAGTTGATGATGAGTTTATGACCCGGCAGCGGTCCCAGATGTGAAAGCACCAGATATTTGTACTTCGCCAGATTCCAGGCGGTCATGCCGTAATCCCAGTCGAGCTTGAATCCGGCATACCCCGGCCGGTAGTCGGAATACTTAACATTCGTCGAATCGTATCGGTCAATTATTTTAAGCGTATCGGTGGTGAACTGGTAATCTAAATTGATGTACGCGCTTCCGTCATAATTGACGCCGGTATCCGTCGGAATAATTTTGTTAAACGATTGGGATCTGCAGGTATCGTAGATATCCAAAGCTATATACAGTAAATCAGATGAATTCGGAAGATCCTTGAATAACCACATCGGGTCCTGCGAGGGAGCCCCCGAAACCAGTTTGAACGAGATAATTACAAACAACACACCCAACGACCTGCGCAAATTCATCACATCCTCCTACATATTTGATAAAAATCAGTTAGCATATTTCCAATTGTATAAATATAATTCCGATTATACCGTATCTGTTCAGAATGTAGTAATGTGCTATCCTTCGACAAGCTCAGGATGAGCGTACTGTGCGTAATTCACTTGATAAGACCGCTCATGCTGAGCTTGGTCGAAGTATGCGCGGTCATTTTCTGTATTCTGAACAGATACTATATACCAACCGGAATTGTCGGGAATTGAACTGGATCCCGGGCCGGGTAAAAGGGGAGAGAGCAACACTCCCCTTTTCAATTCATCAGAAGAAACATCAAACAGCAATACATAGTAGGAAGAAAGGTATTATCTCCTAACAATTTGCTGTATCCACGGATTATCGTGCCAATACAATCCGCTGTGTATGAGTCGCTTCCCCTTCAATGGTAACTTTCACGATATATGCATTCGTACCGATACCGGCTTTCGTCTGCCAGACAAGGCCGTTCGATCCTGCGCCTACGGTTCCCGTGTAACTTTCTAGTACCGAGCGCCCATCAATGCTGTACATCGAAAGACGCACCGGCGTTGAACGGGCAACACTGCAGTGTACGATAATTTTTCCACCTGCCACCGGAGTAATCGAATACAACGGAGCCTTAACAGCAGCTTCAATCGACGATTCACTCACGCCGGTCGTTTTCTTCGCGGTGAATGTCACCACACTATGCGCGGGAATCTGGGCAGTCACCGTGTTGCCGGAAACCGAGAAATCGTCAAAGGGCTGCAGACTTACGGTATCGGTGGAAGAGAAACTGGTAATACCACTGTTGATCGTATTTCCATTCACCACATTCGCACTCCAGTCACTGTCTTCAAAAGCAAGCCCACCCGGCAAATTGGTAAGATTCATCGTAAGATTCTGGTTGGCCGTTGCATGAGTATTCACAATTGTTGCGTGTACCGCATTTTCCGCATCAATTGAAGCGGATGCAGTCAGAATCGGCATTCCCTGATTGGTACCGGTCTGCATGTTGGCGGGTATCATTTTACCTTCCTGATGTACCTTCATCGCTTTGAATACCCAGAAAACCGGTGTCTTTCTCATTTTGCTCTGGTCATTCCGGTCGGTGAGCATAAGGGCTTGAATAACATTAACCGGTTGTGCGGCAAGCGCCATTTTTACCCGGCGACACGCATTGTTGAAAGCATTCAGGTGTAAACCGGCAATAACGGCATCACGCGTCGTACTCCAGTTGAAAGGACCTCCCTGATCCGTTTCGTCAGCATACCATGCGCCCCATTCATCGACACAGAGCGCGACTTTGTAATTGGGATCCACCTGATTCATCTGATTCACGAAGTTATCGACATCGTTTTTAATCGTGTATGCTTTACCTACAATAGTGTAATATCCGGATTCATTGAAATCTTTCGAAGAACCCTTGTTGTTCCAATCGGTAACGGTGTACCGGTGATAGGAAACACCGAACGGACCGCTTTTACCGACTCCGTACTGTGCATCGGCTTTTACCCATGCTCCGCCGGAACCGCCGTCCATGATATGCAAGACATCCGATTTCGCCCATGCGGGTTCCTTTTCATACCAGTCTTCATAAATGCCCTGATACTGAGACTGTGTCATATTGCCGCAGGGATTCCACTCTTCGTTGCCGATTTTCCAGAACGGCATAAGCGGGATCCAGCTGGGATGATCATGAATGTAATTGAGCCACGCATTCTGCTCCGCCGACGATCCGCTCTGGATATTTGCGGTGGGATAGGCATACGCATTCGTCAGTGAACAGAGCTGAAAAAACTCATCGGTTCCCAGACCGTTGTCTGATGCTTCACGCTGCGCCTTCGTCCCGTCGACCCCGTCAGCCCAGTGATATTTATCGGCAAAGCACCCGCCCGGCCATTCGATACAACCGAGACCGCACTCCTTGAATCCTTCGATGACATCAGTTCGCATACCATTGGTATTTGGAACTGGGGAACTCGTTCCTACATAAATACCTCCGCCGTAAATACATCTACCGTAATTTTCCATCAGAACACCGTACAGAGCCTTGCTGATAGTATACTCGGCCTGACCGACATTCAGGGAAAGGGTACTCTGGCCGGAAACACTGAAAATCCAGCCCGGTATAAATACGATGATTAATTTTCCGAGACTTCCAAAAAATTTTCCACACTGCATAATTCTGCTACCTTTGTTTAGATGTTACAGTTTACTGATTATTGTTTTTTTTAGATTTTTTCGGGATAAGAGAGCTATAAAAATTGATCCGGATTGACCGGTAAAAGCTCTCTACTCTCCCTGTGCCCTTAATAAAAATAATTGTTATTCTCGGTGCAGGCCATTTTTTATCCGGTCCCCCCCTATCCAAATAAAGTTAATACGCTCCCAACAGATTTAATTTATTTCCTTTCAACTAGATACATCCGGCTTGAAAATCGACCTCTCCATTCCGGTATCCGATATGCAAATACATATGGAGATGAAGAGCACTTTTTACCTGACAACTTGTCTGACCACCTGAAAATCGAGTCCCTTCACCATAACGGCATATACACCCGGTGAAAGAGAATTTTCCGGTAATGTGATTGTCTGCTCCCGGGAAATCATCCGGAATGATGATCTGACAATCATTTCACCATTTGGATTAACGACCGTTACCGTGATCCGGTCGGGAGAAGACAACCGGACACTCAGAGCATTTCCTCCGGAAAAAGAGACGGTTACCGGCACTGTAGCCACGTCAACAGCCTTTGGTGTCTGTATCGAAGTATGCTCCACGTTTTCCATACTGTCGACATACGTTCTCAGCCATTTCAGAGCCGCATACTCCCGGCCTCCCGACATGATAATGGCTCCGCCCCAATTGTTGGTATACCCCCATAGGGTCACCCCTACCACCGCGGGATGTTCCCAGAAAAGGGGGAAATAGGTTTTATACCGGTCAAGCTGAGTATTCTCATCGCCTCTGAGATCAAACTCCGAAGAGGTTATCGGAAGTCCGGTTTCAGCAAGCGCATCAAGATTATCCTGTATAGTCGAGGTCCGGACATTCTCAAGATTGAAATAGTGCGACTGCACACCGATCATGTCGATAAGTTCTCTGTCCTTGAGTAAATTAATGATCTCGAGATACCTTCGTGTCGCATTCCCGTCATTGACGATACCGTAATCATTCAGGATCAATTTCGATTTCGGACAGTATTTCCGCGCCATTTCGAACACGGTGATCACCCAATCCCATCCGGTCGATCCGTTTCCGCCGAGTCCGTCTTTGTATTTGGCCGGCGCATGCAACGGTTCGTTCACTACATCGATCATATAACAATCGGGATATTTTTCGCCGAAGGTACGGATATAATTCTCAACCGCAGACCGTGCGTTACTGCTGTTCACCCATCCCGGCTGCTGATTTCCCCAGACAAAACAGTGGTGTTTATAAGGCCACCCTTTTTCTTTACAGTAATTGTAGGCGGCATCCGTCTGCCCCCAGTTGAAACTGCTCTGATTCGACGGCTGAACGGCTTCCCATTTTCCACCGTTTTCAAGGGTAATCTGGTTCCAGTAATCAGCGTAATTTGACTGGGGAGTACCATTGGTTATGTTCCCCAGAAATTTGCTCGAACCTTCTGCAATCGGTTCGGCTCTTGCCATCAGAACCGGGACGGTAACAATCAGTAAGACATACTTAAAAATCACCATAGGTCTGAAACAATCAATCCCACTCATCGCTACTCCCGTTCTGTTCCGGCCTGTCCCCGTGTATTTGAAATATCTTCTTCTCAACAAAATCCATTTAAATTGTTTAAGCGATAAACACCTCAATCGATCGATTTTCAGCTTGATTTATCAAGAGTGTTAACGTTAACGCATCTTTATCTGGGAATTAAACAGTTAATCTCCAATCAGGTTAATATACTCTGAAATTGAGGTATATGTACGAAATTTTTAAAGCGACCTTCAACAACAAAAAAACCGGTTCGGATGAAACAGAAAGCATCACAAAAAATATGAGCCTTCGATGGCGTTCAATCAATTTTCACGTATTTTACTGTTTGAAATGTTCCTGATTCAATTCTTACCATACAAATACCTTTTTTCCCCGCGATTTTTCGCAGATCCAACAAGGTGCTTGCCGTTTTAATAACCCTGATCCGTTTACCATCCAGGCTGAAAAGTGACAATTTCAGTTCTTTTCCACGATTAATAATCTTTGAACCGGAAAAAGAAACAGTCGACCTGTTTGACGGCTTATTGCCGGAACGAACACCGGTCGAAGCGACCTTTTTAAACATCAGGAGAGACAAGCCCTGACGCGGCAGAGAAAATGCTTCATCATACGTTCCACCCGAATACTCAATCGTATCCTTTTTCAATACCGCAAGTTCCGATGCGGCACGCATTGCATCCCACTCTTCCTGAGTCGGTACCGGTGGTTTTCCCTGTTTCAACCAGACACCATACACATTACTGTGCAAAGAATCCACCCGGAAATGAGTCATCTCCACTTTCCCGTTGGAAATTGGAAGATTCTTCAGGATAAGGTTGACATTATCCGAAGCAGTCTGCCCCCCGAGTTCCTTGTAAAAATTGTATACCATAACCGCAACTTCAGAGGAATCACGGTTCAACGTGGCGAAACCGTCTACGCCGTCGTTCGCGATAGTACCGCCGGTACACGGTAAACGGATCGTCCCCATCATATGGAGCAACTTGAATGCATTGAACGTCGCTTTTCTGATACCATGATAGCTGATGAGTCCGAATACCTGTGCGAACGGAATTTCATTATGATTTTCGATGTAATAATTCCCCTCATCGAATACGTCAGAAATCTCCCAGTAGGAAAAAATGTCGGGAGCTGGAGCGATCCCGTCGGAATGATCATCAAGCAGCAGCTTGATACATTTGGCAACGAAGGGTGCATTCACATGTGAATCCATACTCAGGGTATTTGCCCCCACTTTCCCGCCCGGCCCCGCATACGAAGTGGTGTATTCGCTGTTCACCGAGAGCAGTTTTTTTCCGAAATTTCTGATATATTCAGATCGCAGCCGGTTATCCTGCCGAAGAATATCCGGGTCGACGCTTGGCGCTTCTCCACCGATAAGCCCGTCGTCACTGTAGCAGTGATTGGTCACCATATCCACGGGGACATTGTTTGTTTTGCAGAAGTTAAGAAACCGTGTCACCTGATTATCAAATAGATTCGTGGTCGAAGGACCGCCGATTATCACCAGTGAATCTGCGCTTTTCGCACCTTCAGCAGCGTATTTATACATCTGGAAATATTGATCTTCGGTTCCACCCCAGAAACCGATGAAATCCGGTTCATTCCACACCTCCCACAACCATGTCCGCACCTGTTCCCTGCCGTAGCGGTCGATACAGTGGGAGACGAGTTCACGAATGAAATCCCTCCAGACATCAAGGTTTTTCGGTGGATTCCTGTAGTCGCCCGACTGCAGATCCTGCGGCATGAAACTCAGTTCAACTACCGGTATCGTTCCCAGAGAATCAACAAGAAAGTCGTACATCTGATCAAATAGCGCCCAGTCATACGTCGGCGTTCCGGAGCCGTTCCAACGGATAGGATTGGAGGCGTTGAGTATCCCATGTCCGCGGAATGCTTTAAAACCGGCCTCTTCGACACCGATTCGGGCAGCCGTCCTCCAGTCCTCCCTAAGCAGAAGAGGTGCTGCACCGGTACCCACGCATCGACTCCAGAAATGCGGAACGTCGCTTTGTATGATACTGCCGTCAACGGTTAGAGTATAATTTGCAGAGAAAGCTGCAGAGATGATAATGGCTGTCAGAATTCCTGCATGATAAAGTTTCGATGATACTACCATACCATTTCTTTCCGTATCTTTCCGTTAAATTGACTCCATATTTTCCTTGAAAACTATCAACAATTACTGGTAACTACACAGGGATTCCGAGTCAAAGTTTTCCGTAGAAAATAGAACATACCTCCCCGGTCCCGCCGGGGGGGGACTGCGCTTTTCGTAACCCAATCTGTGGTATAGCGGTAAAATATAAATAATGCGAATACATTGCGTATCTTAAAGCTATGGGAACAGAATGACAACCTCTTATACGTTCCGCTCATGCCCAATTGCGAAAAATAGGTTGAAAATCACTTGCTGATAGAACTACAATACGCCGTTTAATCCATTCTCATGAACTTTGACGTGAGCAATTTTCCTTCAGATTCAATACGGACAAGACAGACACCCTTCACCCCGGGAATCTTCCGCAAATCGAGAGAAGGACTGCCGGTTGAAAATGTCTTGATTTTCTTCCCACCCATGCTGAAAATAGAACACTTTATTTCCCTGCCGTTATTGAAAATTTTGGAACCGGAAATAAAAAGGTCGGGATGATACGGTTTCACCTGTTCGGCATCTACCGCAACCACCTCTTTTTTGAGCATCAGAAATGACACCGCCTGACGGGGAAGCGAAATGGTCTTGGTGTACGCTCCTCCGGTAAAATCGATCGTTTCACTGTCGAGTACCGCGAGATTGGAGGCTGCCACCACTTCACCCCACCCGTTACCATTGGCGCTTGGTTTTCCTTTTTGCAGCCATACCCCGTACGGATTACTGTGTTCCGAATCGATGCGATAGTGTTTCACCTCCACCTTGCCGGTAGCCAGAGGAAGGTTGTTGATCGTGAGAGAAACATTATCGGTTCCTTTTGCATCGGCACTCTCCAGCTGCTGGTAAAAATTGTAAATCAGGACCGCTACCTCCGTGTTATCGTCATTCACGGTCGCGAACCCGTCTACTCCGTCAACAACTGCATTGGCGATTCCGGTGAATGCAAGCCGTTTCGAACCCATCATGTGGAGACAGCGGAATGCATTGAACGTGGCCTTGGGAACCCCCTGATAATTTATCAGACCGAACACCCCACCAAACGGTACCTTGTTATGACCTATGATATACGACCCCTCATCGAATACATCCGATATCGCCCAGTAGGAGAAAACTTCCGGAAGCTGGTAGGTATTGGCTGTATAATCATCGAGTATCATTTTCACGCATTTTGCGACAAACGGGGCATTGATATGAGAATCCATGCTGATAATGTTTGCTCCTGTATTGCCTCCCTGCCCCGAGTATGAAGAACTGTATTCAGTATTCATTGAAACCAGAGGTTTACCGAAACTCTTGATAGCATTCGATCGAGTCCGGTTGTCATCCCTCACCTGAGCCGGATCTGCAGAAGGTCCGCTTCCACCACCACCGTAACAATGATTGGAGACCAGATCGACCTGCACATTGTTTGATTTGCAGTAATTCAGAAAATTTGCCAGTCGGTACGATCCCGTAGATGAAGGTCCGCCGATTCTAACCTGCGGATCTGCAGCAGTCGCGCCCTGAACGGCTGCCTTGTACATGTCATAATACTGCTGTTCAGTACCGCTGTGCCAGAAACCGTCATAATCCCATTCGTTCCAAACCTCCCAATACCACTTCCTGACATTTTCCTGTCCATACCGCTCATTACAGTGTTCAACCACTGCCTGGATCATTTGTCGGTAAACATTGAGATCTTTCGGCGGGCTCCACTCGGTATTTGTCTCCAGAGCCTTCGGCTGCGCACTGAGTTCGACAATCGGAATCGTACCAAGCGAATCAACCAGAAAGTCGTAAACCTCATCAAACTTTGCCCAGTTGAAGGTGGGTGTTCCGGATCCGTTCCAGTTGAGAGGATTGGAATGCGACAGAATCCTGTGCCCGCGATAGGCCATGAACCCTGCCTCCTCGACCCCCATTTTCGCCCCACGCTTCCAGTCGGAATCAACACAGAGCTGTGCACCCCCGGTTCCGCAACACCTGCTCCAGAAATGAGGAACGTCACCCTGTTCCGTGTTTCCATTCACGGTAATGTTGTAATTGGTCGCGAAGGATATCGAGGAAATTATAACTAACAGAATACCGATTAAACGCATTTCCGTCATGGTTTGAGATCTGCACATAGCATCCCCTTTTCTGAAGAATTTTATGATTTATGCATTTTCTGCAAAACTGATATTGAATCTTATCTGCCTCGAAAAAACAGCTCCGGCACGGTACCGTGGAAAAGGTCCGTGCAGACTGCCCCCCCTTTTTTCGGCGACAGGAACAAAGGGAAGAAAAACTGACCCCACTTTGAACCTTTGTTACGTCTACTTAAATAAACCGTGATAGCGTACTAGTTCACTTTTATACTACTATAAAATTAAGTAAACCATAGGGGTAATATAACGCCACTCGGGTTTTTTATCAACATAATTTTTCTGCCATTTCCTCTCCTGGAGTCCATTTCCGCCATCGCGAAGAAATCGATTTTATCATCACCGACAACCCCGCAACCTCACCGGTAAAAAAAATCAGGTACAGTCTGCTATAGCCTGCATAAGTACGGGTACTTTAATCTATGCCCCGACGTATTTTTACTCCTCTGAATCTCATTATCTGAATCTGATAACGAAAGGAGCATGTCATTATGCCTGAAGCAGATACCTCTACCAAAAAAAAACAGTACTTTCCTGAAATTCCTCAAAAACTCAAACCGTTTCCTCTGAAGGGTGCGGGATCCTACGACTGGGGAATGAAAAATCGTCTTGCACGCACCTTTGATCCTAAAACCGGACATACCGTTATGTTAGCGGTGGATCATGGCTATTTTCAGGGACCGACCACCGGACTCGAACGAATCGACCTGAACATCATTCCTCTCATTCCGTATTGTGACGCGCTTTTCTGTACCCGCGGCATTCTCCGTTCAGTAGTCCCGCCGCAGAGTACAAAACCGATGGTACTCCGGGCAAGCGGCGGACCGAGTATTCTCAAGGAACTCTCCAACGAGGAGATCGCCATGGACATGGAAGACGCGCTTCGGCTCAACGCAGCCGGAGTGGGTATCCAGGTATTCGTCGGCGGAGAATTTGAAACCCGTTCCATCCATAATATGACCCGCCTTGTTGATTTAGGCCTGCGACACGGTATGCCGGTAATGGGAGTAACCGCCGTCGGTAAAGACATGAAACGTGATGCGCAATATTTCCGGCTCGCCTGTCGAATGATCGCCGAACTCGGTGCCACGTATGTGAAAACCTATTATATTGAGAAAGATTTCGAAACCGTGACCGCCTCATGTCCCGTACCGATTGTAATGGCCGGCGGTAAAAAACTCCCTGAACTCGATGCGCTCACGATGGCCTATAATGCCATTCAGGGCGGAGCCTCCGGTGTGGACATGGGAAGAAACATATTCCAGAGCGATGACCCGATCGCCATGATTCAGGCGGTCGGCGCGGTCGTACATAAAAACATGAAACCCGAACACGCACTTGAGCTGTATCAGACACTGAAAAGCAAGCATGCGGCAAAGAAATAGGATTTGTTACTTTTCAGGCATCTCTAACTACACGCTACTCAAACGCTTGCCGAGTGCTCCTGCCGCGCCCCTCGATACAGTCCGATTGAAGTAACCGACCACTCGGGGAGCGGCAGGAGTGTATTGAGGCAAACCGGAAACCTGAATAGTTATTATGATTCGGAAAGAACTGACATGAATTCGCAGAATAGAACAATGAGAGCCGCTGTCTGGTACTCCAACAGTGACATCCGCATCGAAGAACAACCGCTCAGGTCCCCCGGTGAGCATGAAATGCTGGTTAAAGTGATGGCCTGTGGTATTTGCGGTTCGGATGTGGTCGAATGGTACCGGCTGCCCCGTGCACCACTGGTGCAAGGCCACGAGCTGGGTGCTAAAGTTGTCGAACTTGGCCCTGCCGTCACCGGTTATACTCCCGGTGACCGCGTTTTCATTGCACCAAAGGTTGCCTGCCTCGAGTGCGACTACTGTCGAGGTGGCCACTATCCGCAATGCACCACTATAAAAGAACGGCTTCCCGGTGCATTCGCCGAGTATGTTCTGGTTCCGGAGACACTGGTCTCGCTCGGTACCCGCCTCCTCCCCGATGCAATTTCCTACGAACATGCGACCTTCATTGAGCCCCTCGCCTGTGTGGTGCGCTCTCAGCATATCGCCGGATTGGCAACCGGGCGGAATGTCCTCATTCTCGGCTGCGGCATGTCGGGTCTCCTTCAGGTGCAGCTCGCTAAAAACAGAGGCTGCCGTGTTGCCGCAACCGATATCGACCCGGCCAAACTGGATCGTGCCTCATCCCTTGGAGCCGATCTGGTGCTCCCGGCTAACGGCGACGTTCCACAACAGGTGGAACAATACTTCGGGAAAAAAGCCGACGCGGTTATCCTCTGCACCGGTGCGCTCCCGGCGGTGGAACAGGCGTGGGCAACCGTTGATAAAGGCGGAGCGGTGGTTTTTTTCGCCGTGCCCGGTCCGGATAAAAGCGTTACCTTCCCGGTAAACACATTCTGGACAAGCGAGATACGGATACTCACGTCGTACTATTGCGGTCCGCCGGATATCGATGAATCGATACGACTTCTTGCCGGTGGAGAAATCGAGGTTGCATCACTAATTACTCATCGTCTTCCTCTGGTCGACAGTGCAGAGGGATTCCGGCTTGTTCTTGAGGGCAAAGAAGCGATCAAGGTCATTATCGAACCACACGGAAAACCCGCCTGACAGGGGATTCTACGGAAAGGATAAAGGTAAGTACCCTATGCGTGCACTGCATATCGGTTTCGCCTGCAGCAGCGAGCGGAACGCCGACCGTTTTTTTAGAGATCTTCTCGGTCTGACTAAACAGGATCTCAAGACCATTCCGGTTTCAATAGTCAAACCACTTTTCGGTCTGGACACTTCGCTCCCGGCTATCAATTATACCGGTGCCGACCTCCATGCCGAGGTGTTCATTTCCGATATTTCCACCGTTTCATCCGACCGGATCTCCCACACCTGCCTCGAAGTCGGAAACGCCGAGGAACTCATTGAACGGGCCGCTGCATCCGGATTTTCCGTTACACGCATACCCAAAGGTAATGGTCAGATATTGTTTCTTGACGATCTCGACGGAAATCGATTTGAAATTAAGCAGGTCGCCACCGGTTTATAATTCAACCTGTCCATTTTCATAAGACAATGGATAAGTCCGGTGCCGCTGTTCGATCCGCGATTACTCGAAGCAAACAAAATTAGACGTTCTCCCTCCCCGTAAGGAGGGAGAAGGGCAACAGTACCACTGGTACCGGAGACCATACGCTGCAAGAATGGAGTTACAGTGGTGGGGGCGGAAGAAAGCTGTAAAGCGACTGTCACTTCATCTGAGGTTTCACCTGTTTCGGGATTCCACCCGGTATCAGTTCTTCCGTTTTCCCTCGATAAATTCCTCGGTCATCCGGTATGCTTCGTCGTCGGGAAACTGACGCGGCGGGTGTTTACAGAAATAGGCGGAAGGTGACTGGAGTATCCCGCCGATACCCCGTTCCAGGGCGATCTTGCAGCAACGGATTGAATCGATTGCCACACCGGCGCTGTTGGGTGAATCTTCGACCGACAACCGGAGTTCAAGATTCATCGGAATGTCGCCGAAGAGCTTCCCCTCCATCCGGACGAAGCAGACTTTCTGGTCGTTCTGCCACGGAACATAGTCCGACGGACCGATATGGATATCACGTTTGTCAAGACGGGTTGCCGCCACCGCCTGTACCGCCTCGGTTTTCGATTCTTTTTTCGATTTGAGGCGGTTGCGGTTGAGCATATTGAGGAAATCGGTATTCCCCCCGGTATTGAGCTGATAGGTACGCTCCAGCTTCACTCCCCGCTTTTTGAACAGATCCGTCAGCGTCCGGTGGGTAATCGTCGCACCGAGTTGCGCCTTGATATCGTCGCCGATGATGGGTATCCCCTTTTCTTCGAACTTTGACGCCCATGCGGGAGTACTTGCTATAAAAACCGGTATATTATTGACAAAAGCTACTCCGGCATCAAGAGCGCACTGCGCGTAGAATCGTGTCGCCTCTTCCGATCCCACCGGGAGATAATTCACCATAATTTCGGCTCCGGATTCCTTCAGAATCCGCATGACCTCTTCCGCGGAACTCTCGGGAACGTCACTTGCAAGGAAGATATAGTCTTCTTCATATTCGCGCATGTGTTCAGAAAGACCGTCCAGTATTTTTCCCATCGAAACCGTTACGCCGGTTTTCGGCATATTCCCGCAGAATACGGTCGTACAGTTTGGTCGTTCGAATATCGCCTCATTCACCTCCTTGCCGACTTTTCTTTTGTCGATGTCGAATGCGGCAACCACCTCGATAGCAAATGGTTTGTATCCGCCGATATCCCAGTGCAAGAGTCCGATCTGCTCTTCTTCCTGTTTGTCTTTGTAATATTCAATTCCCTGCAGAAGCGAACTGGCGCAGTTACCGATCCCGACGACGGCTATCCGAATGTTGCCCATTATATCTCCTCTTAAAAAAACTGAATGTAGTACAGGTCCGAAGCAACCGGACAAGAAAAATCACTAACGTTACCGGTAATGTCAAGATATCACTGTCGATTCTGGACCAACCGACACTTTTCACCGCCATCCAACCGGCACTATCATGACATCATTTTACTCACTGTAGAGAATTTCTGAACCTGCTCGAGTAGATACACCATCGCCTCCATCGTCCTGCCCCCCTGGCAAAGGGGAACGAATCACCTGCGGTATTCAGGTTGAATCCCGCCTTAATTATCGTTTATTTTCCCGGTAGCGGATCCTGATGAGTCTTACAGTACAAAGCGTCCGACGGTTACCACGCTACCGAGAAAAAGGAAAAGTAAAAAGCGATGTATTTTCTCACCGTTTGCCTCAACCCGACGCTTCAGAAAACAATCATTCTGAATGATCTTCAGGAAAACGAGGTAAACCGGAGCAGCGAGTACTATTTCGATGCATCCGGCAAAGGAATCAATGTCAGCCGGGTGCTCGCACAATCAGGTGAACGGACAATTCATCTCACTCAGGCCGGAGGCGTGTACCTGGACCGGTTTGTCAGCCTCGCAAACAAGGATGGAATCACTGTCGAACCGGTCGAATCTTATTCGGAAATCCGTTTCTGTTACACACTTCTCAACAGACGTAACCATACCGCGACTGAAATCGTCGAGGAATCTCTGGCGGTTGAGGCGAAAACGGAAACGCGCGTCATGCGCAAGTTCCGGCAGCTGCTTCCCGACTGTCATACCGTGATCCTTTCCGGATCCAGAGCCGAAGGTTTTTCAGATGAGATTTACCCCGGTATGGTTCGGGAAGCGAAAGCAGCGGGAAAACGGATTATCTGCGATTTCCGTGGAAAGGATCTGAAAAATGTCCTTCCGTTAGGGCCTGATGTGGTAAAGCCGAACTTTTCCGAATTCTGTTCCACCTTCCTCGCCGACCGGGCCGTAGGAGAACAGACAGACGATCCGGAAACCATTGCATTGGTGAAAGAAACGATGACCGGACTTTACAATAAGTACGGTGTCACTCCTGTCATTACACGCGGCAGGTATGATATACTGTTCGTAGAAAACGGCAGGATCGATAGCCTGCCGTCAAAAGAACTCACTCCGGTCAATACCATCGGCTGTGGCGACGCATTTACCGCCGGATTCGCTTCGGTACTGCACGCTGGAGGTTCGATTTCCACCTGTGTGGAAAAGGGAAGAGACTATGCGGCAGTGAATGCGATGCTGATCAAGCCCGGTTCAATACAATGAAAAAGGAGCATGCATGAAGGAGTTTGAAAAATACAAAGCGTTTATCAGTGATATGGACGGGGTCATCTACCATGGTAACCGCCTGCTGCCCGATGTGCCGGAATTCGTCGAATGGTTGAAAACGGAAAACAAGAAGTTTCTCTTTCTTACCAACAGCAGTGCGAAAACGCCTCGCGAACTGCAGCAGAAGATGGCGCGCCTGGGTATCGACATCGGCGAGGAGCACTTCTATACCAGCGCTCTGGCGACCGCCGCGTTTCTTTCGAGCCAGCTTCCGAACGGCTCGGCCTTTGTCATCGGCGATGCCGGCATCGTCAACGCACTTTACAGTGTCGGTTATTCAATGAATGATGTCAATCCCGATTACGTGATCGTCAGTGAATCGAGCACCTACTCCTACGACCGGATAACCCATGCGATTAATCTTGTGTGTAACGGTGCGCGGCTCATCGGCACCAACCCCGACGTTACCGGACCGATGGAACAGGGTATCGTTCCGGGCACCGGTGCGCTTGTCGCTCCGATCGAAATGGCGACCGGTAAAAAAGCCTACTTCGTCGGAAAGCCCAACCCGCTGATGATGCGCAGCGCGCTCAAAATTCTCGGCTGCCGGCGGGAGGATACCGTGATCATCGGTGACCGGATGGATACCGACATCCTCGCCGGAATCGAATCCGACATCACCACGGTGCTGGTATTGAGCGGGGTTACCTCGGAAGCGGACGTAAAGCACTTCGCCTACCAGCCGGACCACATTTTAAAAGGGGTTGGCGGCATATCTTCGGACCTCTCCCCTTAATTCGAACGCAGGAATCAGCTCGTTTTTTTTGACTATAGAACCACCCCTTTTTTCAGAATGATATTCGCATACAGTGAAGTCTCGCTGGTGGCTACAACCGCATACGCCTTTTTCGCACGTTCATAAAAAGCGAATCGTTCGACCGATTCAAAATCGGTGAAATGTTCCTGTCTGCCGCAGATGGTACGATACGTCTCCCAGATCTCCGGAACATACGTCTCTCCCGGGACAAGCGACATCAGCGCCACCGGTTTCGGGACATATTTATCGAGTGGAAACAGCGTCAGAACAGCCTCCAGCACTTCCGGGACCATATTCCCGTCGCTGCGGACGAGACGCTGCGCGATCGACGCGGCCGGAAAATTTCCGTCAGCGATGACAATCTCGTCACCATGCCCCATTTCCATGAGAATTTTCAGCAGTTCCGGCGAGATGATAGACGGAATTCCCTTCAACATAACAGAGCTCCTTTACATTTTATTTTTCAGGCGTTTTGCGACGCACGGCTGTGAACGGCAAAGGTACGATAGGCGAAAATCGCTATTACCACAAAACAGATAAACGGCAGAAAGAATGATACCCTGACGCTTTCAAGCCCGAATCGCGCACCTGCATCGATAATCCTTCCCTGTAGCGGAGGCATCAGACAACCGCCGACAATGGCGAATATCAGACCGGCGGAGGCGATCTTCGCTTCGTCACCCATCCCGCGAAGTGCGATACCGTAGATCGTCGGAAACATTAGTGACATGCAGGCTGAAATGCCGATCAGGCTGTAGAGCCCCGTCATCCCCTGCAGGAATATCGTTCCAAGCGTAAGTCCCATCGCCCCGATGGCAAGAGACATGAGCAGATGCCCCGGACTGATGTACTTCAACAGAAAGGTACAGATGAAACGACTGGAACAGAAAATGATCATGGCAATGATATTGTACGCCTGCGCCTTGGCGAAACTGAATCCGAGAAGATCGGTCGCGTAGTGAATAATAAACGTCCAGCACATGATCTGCGCTCCGACATAGAACGCCTGTGCCACCACCCCTTCGAGATACCGGGAATTTTTCAGCAGCATTGAAAAAGTCTCCTTCAGATGCAGACTTTTCTCGTGTGTACCGGTATCCGGCATTTTACTCACGGCGAAAACGACCAGCAGCACCAGCAGAATGAGGCCTATCGCCACATAGGGTGTCCGGACCACCTTCAGGTCTTCCGCCTGCATCTGGGCATGCTTGATGGTACGGAATGATGCGATCTCACCGTTTTTATACGCCGACAGAGCCATCGTCAGGACCATGTCGTAGGGAACATCAGCCAGCGACGCGGTCGCCGGATCGATCGTGAGTTCCTTTGCCTTGACCTTTTCCATCTGTTCACCAGTGAGCGGCAGGTTACGTTTCCCCTCTTCCCGCTCAAGGAATGCCCTTAGATCACTGTCAACCGGCAACCCGTCATCCTGATCCAGCTTCAGGAATGACATCAGGTTATCCACCACTCCCCTGCGCGTGCTCCCCGAGGATCCCTTTTCGTCGATACGGATTTCAGCCGCCCGTTCCGACCGAAACTGCGCGACATCGTTTCTGAAATCCTGCACCTGCAGGTTTCCTAGAATCGCGAAAATCGCCACGGTCATACCGGTCAGTGAACCGATGGGATTGAATGCCTGCGCCAGATTCAGACGCCGGGTCGCAGTGGTCTCATCGCCCATCGAAAGAACATACGGATTCGCCGTTGTCTCGAGAAAAGCGAGCCCGAAGGTCAGAATGTACAACGCCATCAGGAACAGATTGAAGTTCACCAGTGAAGCAGCCGGGAATGACAGCAGCGCGCCGAGTGCGTAGAGCGCAAGTCCCACAAGGATTCCCGACTTGTAACTGAACTTTCTTATGAAAAGAGCCGCAGGCAGCGCCATGGTGGCATAACCGCCGTAAAACGCCATCTGCACGAAGCTGCTCTGGGTATTGCTGATAACGAATACATCCTTGAAAGCCTTTACCAGCGGATTGGTGATGTCATTGGCGAATCCCCACAACGCGAACAGCGAAGTTACCATAACGAACGGAAACAGCATCGCCGCAGATACTACCGCCGGCTTACCGCCATCCTGATGACTCATAGGATCAGCTCCTTGTTAAGTGTAGAAATGTGTGTTGTATTTACGGAGGAGTAACCTTTCCATTGACATCCCAGAGAGCTTCCCAGCTTTGCTCAGTTTTCCAGAGAAACACCTGCCCCTTGACCAGTCTGCAGTTTTTATCGATCCCGGCGATCTCCTTCATTTCACCGTCGGAAAGCAACGGAGTAATCGTTGCTTCCAGATTTGACCGAATCTTGGATGGAGTAACCGAAAGCGGTATCGGTATCTGACCCCGAGCGATCGCCCATTTGATGCAGATAACCGCGGGATGAACTCCATACTGCTCCGCAATCTTGACGATAACCGGATCTTCTATATCAACCGTATCCTGAGGAGTCCGATCCCGCTCAGGCCTGCAGGGTGAACCGATCGGACTGAAAGCGATGGGAACAATGTCGTTCGCCTGCAGAAATTCGAACAGCTCAAGCTGCTGAAAATGCGGATGGCTTTCAAACTCATTGCTCACCGGCTTGATTTCGGCATCACGCAGCAGAAGCCTGAGTTTCGGAATCGTCATATTCGATGTACCGATATGACGGACTTTTCCCGCTTTCACCAGTTTTTCAAGCTGACACCAGGTTTTCATGTACGCGGCATGAATATACGGTCTGGCATTCGGATCACGAGAGGAAACATCAACACCCTTCGCATGAAAATTGGGAAACGGCCAATGGATCAGGTAGAGATCGAGATAATCAAGATGCAGGTCTTTGAGCGTTTTTTCACATGAAGGAATAACATCCTCTTCGGCGTGTTTGTCATTCCACAGTTTCGAAGTGATCCAGAGTTCCTCACGGGGAATACCGCTTCGAATGGCTTCCTCCACTATACATCCGATCGCATCTTCGTTGCCGTATACCGAAGCGCAATCAATATGACGATAACCGATGGACAGTGCATAACGGACCGCCTCCGCAATCTGCTGCGGGCTGTACCGGTCGTTGCCGAACGTTCCAAGACCGATCATCGGAAGTCTTGCGCCCGACGACAGTGTGACCGCAGGAACAGTTGCAGGATCAATCCGCTTTTCAGTATCTGCTGCAACCGACATCATTTCACCTCCTCATCGAATACCACCGCGACTTTCCCGCACTTTCCCTCAGCCATGAGCCCGTATGCTTCGGCCACATTATCGAGTGTGAATCGATGTGTCACCAGTTCTTCCGGATGAATTTCCCACCGTGACAACCGCTCGGTGAGTTCCTCCATGAGCCAGACGGTAGTTACCCAAGAGCCGTAGATGGTTTTCTGTTCGTGAATGATATCGGGACTGGGATTGAATTCAACGGTACCGCCTTCGCCGACAAACACGATTTTTCCCCATGAACGGGTTGCCCGTATCGCGAGCTGGCGTCCTTCGGTATGCCCGGATGCGTCCACCGCCCGTTCAACGCCTTTACCACCGGTCAACTGCCTGATTTTCTCCAGGGTATCCGGTGCGGAAACGAACACTTCATCGACAAGACGCTTGTCCTTCGCGATATCGCACCGTTCCTTCACGACATCGACCCCGAATATTTTCTGCGCTCCGAGCACCTTCGCAAGCATGCATGCAGCAAGCCCGACCGGACCGAGTCCGGTTACCAGTACCGCATCATTACCTGAAATCCCGATTTTCTGGAGTCCTTCATATACCGTCCCGAAACCGCAGGCGATCTGTGCGCCATCCGTATAGGTGAGATTGTCGGGAAGAAGGACCAGGTCTTTCTCTTCCGCCAGCAGATACGGCGCCATCCCACCGTCGCGTTGCCATCCATAGGCGGCTCTGAGCGGGCTGGTGCAACTGATCATATACCCGCGACGACAGTCATTGCATAGTCCGCATCCGGAGATATGATACACAACGACACGGTCACCTTCTTTGAATCGGCGCATTCCGGGGCCGCATTTGACGATCTGCCCCGCCGGCTCATGCCCCGCGATTTTATTCTGATACCCCTCGGCCCCTTTGCCGAGATGCTTATGATAAATAGCCCGTATATCACTTCCGCAGATGGTGGAGGATTTCATACGGATCAGCACCTCACCGTGCCCCGGCTCCGGCACGGGAACCTCTTTGAGTATGGCAGTACTGTTCCCGGGGAGATATGCAGCTTTCATAGTTTTTTCCATGATTGACTCCTTGAATTGTTATAGCGCGCTAGTACAGTTATCCTCTGAAACTTCAAAAATTATGGTGAAAATGTACATAGAGTTACAACATTTTGATAGTTTATGTTTTTCTTTCAACCAGCCGTGTCGGAATAGTGACAATCCGAGACTCTTTATCATAACCGTTCTTCAGAAGATCCATTATCAAGGACACCGCTTTTATGCCGATCAACCGCAGCTGTTGATCCATAGTGGTAAGTGGAACATATGAGGTTACCGTATCGATCATATTTCCGAATCCTATCAGTGCCACATCTTTTCCCACCAGCACCTGCTTTTCAAGAAATGCACCTATAGCTCCCATTGCCTCGTAATCGTTTGCACAGATGACTGCCTTTTTCTTCTCCGAAACATCGTAATGCGCCTTAATGGTCTCATACGCAGTAATCGCATCGAAATCGGTATCGTAAAAGAAAAGATTTTCACCTTCTACAAGCTTATACTTCTGGGCTGCCATCTGCATGCCGATAATGCGCTCCCTCGCATTGTACTGCCGCTCACGCCCTTTAAGCACCATGATGGATTCAGCTCCCCGCCGGTTCACGCAATAATCAATCATCTTGAAGCCGGCATTCCGGTAATCATTAACGATACTTATCGAGTGATCAAGCACCCATTCAATCGTAACGAAAGGTACTTTCTTGGCGATATTGAGACATTCACGTCGAACGTCTCCCGACGGTTCCTCGATAAAAATCACACTACATCGTTCATTTCGGGCAACCCTGAGCAGATCGATGGTTTTTTCATCCCAGGCATGCTTGTTCGTATCAAGACTGTAGATCTGAATGTTGAGATCGTTCGATTGATTGGCTTCAAACATGCCATCGAGGATATAGGTAAAAAAGGTGAGCCGACTGCTGGGCAGAAAAACGAATATATTATTGGACAGCTGTGATTTTTTCGCGACGAAATAGCCGGACCCGGCTTTGGGATAGATCAACCGCTGCTGTTTAAGTTCATAGAATGCTTTTTGAGCGGTGGCGGGAGAAACACCTGCAATTTGCGCGATAGTACGCACGGATTCGATTCCCTGATTCTCGCGTAACACACCACTTTCTATCAGATCCAGAATTCTGCCCTTAATCTGCAAATAAGGGGGTACCGATGAATTTCTATCAACAAAGATGTCCATGTATCGAAAGCCGCTTCAAATGAGTAACATTATGTTCCCGTTTTACCGGAACATTATAATATAATTATCAAACATACAAAATATCGGTATATACTTCAAAATCGAGCACTATTTATTGTAAAATATTCGCTATTTTACTCCTGAGATATTCCTCGCAACTCTCCTACTTCCTTCATCCGTTGAACCTGACATTCAGGTATCAGTCCGGTTGTGTCCGGCGTCAGATCAAGCAGGTAAGAGGCATGGCGTGAATTGTTTTCCTCAAGCTGATCAACGATACGCTGTGCCGGCAAAATCTCACATTCCTTTTCAGGATGCCAGAACCAGCAGTCATCAAGACGTATCGGTTCATTTCCTTCCGCCGGACGGATATTGCTGAGAGGCGGCGGTCCGTCGATCGGCATTTCGTATTCTATTATCTCTGAATGTATCGTGTTGTATTCATGATTGTTTTCCACGATAAGACAGTTCGGCTGGCTTTTCTTGATAATCCTCCGGACCGCATCATACGGTACATTATTATATCCGGGACCCCACCCCCAGCCGTCGAACCAAAGACAGATTATTTCTCCATAATTACTCAACAGCTCAGTGAGCTGTCCCTCAACGAAATCCATTTTGAATCCGTTGGAAAGATCCCTTATGGAGTAATAGAGTCCGACTTTCAGGCCCCGTGTCCGGGCGGAGTCGACGAACTCCCGGACGATGTCCCTTTTAATCCCCGCATTCTTTACGCAGTATTCCGTTTTCTCCGACGGCCAGATGCAGAACCCGTCATGATGTTTGGCGGTGAGAACCATATAGGTGCAGCCGGCCGATTTTGCGACATCCGCCCACTGACCGCAATCGAGCTTCGAGGGAGCGAACTGCGCCATATCAACTTTGGCAAATCCCCACTCTCCTGAAACGCTGTAGCACGTATCGCAGCAGCACCGGTCAAACGTTGACATGTTAAAATGAATGAACATACCGAACCCCAGCGCGGAATATGCCGCACGGATGCTGTCCTGCAACTCCGCATCGGTTTTACCCAGTACGACATCCCACTTGTCATCGGTTCCCGTACCGTCCACGTTCTCAACATCAACCGTAAGTTCTCCGCTGGTACGTTCATACGAGATGATCACCCCGTTCATCACCAGATCACCGGATTCATTGGAAATCCTCACCCTGCGCCCTCCTCCGGCAATCGGAAGAGATGCGGGAATTTCAATTATTTTTGAACCGGTGCCGATGGTAATCGATGTTGACGAGTAGGTTTTTCCATCGAATACCCTATAGGGGGTCGGACCCGATGCAGTCTCGCACCGCAGTAAAAGTCCCGCAGCTGCCACAGCCACGATACCCGCTACTGACAACAGTCGATTTCTCTTCACACTGACCCCTGTTTTCTTGAAACCATTCATTTCGTTGTTCCTCCGACCAACAGATTACCTCTTTATTTTCCGTCGCGTTGTAAGCACATCGTAAAAACATTTATTCCAACAAACCGTTCAGAACATCACACCGAAACGGACGACGAAATACCATTTGTCTGGTCCCCGCAGCGCCTCTTCCCAGTCCTGACGGTTCCAGTCCCAGGCGAACGTCCGCATGTGATCGCTGGCGATCTGAAATGCGAGCCGGTAATGCTTTGCAAAGGATTTTGCACCGTAAACGCTCCATTTCCAGTTATCCCTTTTATAGGTTGTGGAATCGATTTCCGTCGTCCCCTCACGAAACGGCAGCGGCAGACCGTCATCGACGATTCCCTGCATACTGTTGGGATACCGGTTTCCCCACCACTCAAGTTCAAAATTCAGGATATCAAGACCGGTTTTTATCTTGAATTTTCTTTGGAGCAGCCAGAGCCCCACTCCCGATACCGCACCTGCACCAGCGGCAGCCAGCACCTGAGGATCAACGAAATCGGAAAAATCAATTTCTCCTTTATCCTGAAGCCCGAACGTAAGAAATGCAGGTACGACCGTATACGACATGAGTGGATGAGTCGGCCAGTTGAAACCACCGGTTACCGGAATCCTCTCCAGAATGCTGTTGTACCAGATCGGAGAATAAAGAGCGACATCGTAATTCTTTGTTCCCAGCAACGTGGCTTCACTGTATAGTACCAGGTCCGAGTCCCCGAAAATTGACGCATTGAAAAGCTTCTTCGGATCGAAGGAGAGCCGTCCCATCACCTTCGTCCCACGGAAGGTGTAATACCCGGAGGTATCCGATCCGTCCAGATACCGTGTCGATCGGCTCGGCGGCGAGGTGGTCGCCTCATCGACCGAAATAAGACTGCTGAATTCAACACCGGCACCGACTTCAAACAGTTGAGCCAGGTTGTACGATGCGATGAGTGAGAGATTGACATCACCTATCGCGATCCATTCCGTATTATGGGTAAGGAGTAAATCCGCATTCAGAGTGTGCGGTCCAGTACTGTAGGACGCCCGTGAATACAACCCGAGAAGACGCGCGAAGGCAAAGTCGAATTCCGTCGTGATCGTCTGCGGATAGGCGGTACTCCGGAACAGATATTCCCCGAGGTTCCGGACGTCTTTATTGTATTTGTAAGGGAAGTATCCTCCGCCGATGTACCAGTGCAGTTTACTGTTTTCGATCAATTTCCTGGTCAGTTCCACCTGATGTGCGTAAATGTAGTAATAGAATCGTCGGGTTCCTCCCAGATTGACCAGCCGGGGAAACTCGTTGAATGTTTTCAGCTCCATGCTTCCCGCAAACGAGGTCTTTTCACTCAGATTGACATCAAGTCCGATTCTCAGAAAAATCCTGTTGAAAAGAACTTTGGATATATTACCCGCATTCTTATCGTATCCGCTGAAAATGAGCCCCTCATCCATGATACCCAGACCATGCGGGGAAATTGTAATACCGGAAGAGTCCTGTCCAAAGCAGAACATAACGGAGAGGACAATAATCGCACCGGTTCCGAAAGTCCGGAAAACATTCATCGATTTACCTTTCATAAAATGGAAAATATCCAGCGTTTCTCCTCCGGAAAGAGGAAAAACGCATGAAGCGAACGGTTTCAGTCGGCCGTTTTCAGAGTATAGAAAGTGATATCATCAACGTAATAGGGCTTGGCCCCTTCTTCGGAATCCAGCGGGATTTTTCCGTACTTGCCACGGAAAACAAGTAGCTGATCGATGCCATAGAAACCAATGTCTTCGGTGTAGGTTTGTGTATGTACTTTTTTATCATCGATATAATAGGTCGCGGTTGAATCTTCACAATTTATCTCTACTTGACATTTATACCATTTTCCCGGTTGAATCGGCGCGATCGTCGTCTGTATGTCGTTCGCCGGCCAGGTAGTGAAAAATATGCATTTAATCGAATCTGATGGATCGAATTCAATACCGAACGATGGTGAAACCGCTCCACTCGAGCCGGGGTTCTGTCCCATACGAACACCGAAATTCGCCTTTCCGGTAGCAGTCGCCATAAGGTAGAACTCGACGCCAACCGTACCGGTTTCGAACCGTTCTCCTTCCCTATGGTAAAGAGCCGTCATGTTGGAATCGGTGGTAAGGGAACTGTTTCCACCGTGAGCGGCGTCGGAGGTAATGCGCATTTGCCGGTACATTTCCTCCGAATTAACCATGTACACCCCCTCCCAGGCAGCCAGTGTTCCCTCAAACCCTTCGGAAAAGATGACATTCCTGTTATCGGACGGACCGGTCACCGGGTCGTTACAACCAGTCATCACCATCATGCCGCATACGATCATTACTCCGGATAAAAGAATCGTTCGAATCATAGAGCATCCTTTTTTTTGGTTTATATTAGGTATTTATATTCTTACTATCATGAGACTGTTCACCGAATCCACTCAACAGCCGGTCCCTTGAAAACAAGATAGCTCCGGATGGAATCAGCCTGAAGACACGCCGGATGATTACTCCTTATTCAATGTTTTTTCAACTGTCCGGTTTATTGAACGGAATCAGTCGCTGCCCGCCGGCATCGATCTGCAGACATGAAGTCCTTCCGGCGGGAGCAAAGAGCTATCCGGGTATCACTCATATCCTTCCAACTGTTACCGGCTCACCAGAAACCGCTTTGAAACCATCCCCAGTTTTGCCCGGATCAGGGCAAAGTACATACCTGGTTTTATCTGCTTCGCATCAAAAATATAATTGGTGGAGCCGGTACCGCTGAACCGGGTTACCGTCCGCCCTGCGGGAGAGATGATCGAAACCTGATAGTCACCCTTGCAACCTATTTTCAGCACTCCGCCGTTGAATGACATTGTGACCTTGTTTTTATCTGAACTAGAGTGACGGTGCGTCTGATGAGGCACACCGACAGTTGTGCTGAAATCCGGTCCCGGTACCGTTCCTACAATGCCGAATGAATCCATGGGGAATGTCTTGAAATTAATGGCATTGATCGCGGTGGTGTTTGACGGATTGAAATCACCCACCGGCAGATATTCGGGAACCCTTCCCGTCCATTTTTTATTTTTATCCACCCACTGAGGATCTGCAATTGTTGAATGAACATCCATTCCGGCAGAGGTCCATTGCTGCCAGGAATAATTCCCCGATCCGCAATTGTTCCAGTCCGAGCAGTTTGGTTGACCGGCAGTGGTATAAACCATGTTGGTGTCCCAGATCGTTTTTGTCCCCGCAACCTGCGAGGGATTACTGCCGCAGCAGAACTGATAAACACAGGTTGACGTCGCATAAATAATATTGTGGGCGCCATGATGGTCCGAGGGCTGACTTGCTGAACCCCAGGTTCCGTGAAACTGAACATTACCATTATTGGTTGCTAACGATATGTTATTGATGTATTTATTCCCCCGGGTCCACTGAACCTTGAAGCCTCCTCCAAGTACGAGATTCTTTTCCTGATAATAATTGGAGGCCTGATCATCCAGATCGATCCCGAACATGTGGTCGGGAGTTTCAAAACGATTCATACGAACAATCGTCGCATTTCTTGCATCATAATAAGTCGCGGCCCTGTCGTTTGACCCGTATATTGCATTCCGGTCCCGCCCCCATGCATTGAAAGGACCATGATCGCTTGTTTCCCGTACAACATCATATACCCAGTTATACTCAACAATGTGTCCGCCCCAGCATCCGTCACAGAAATTTATCCCTGCCCGCGGCATATGCGCCATGCTGTTATGCCGGATGGTATCGAATTCACTGGCTGAAAAATTGATTCCCGATACCTGTTTTTCAAATATGCCGAGGGTATCCATCAGACAGTTTTCAACCACACAGTATGCCGGATAGTCCTGGGTCAGCGGCCCGGGTGTCCGGTCATTGCAGGGATCCGGTGCCAGTGCATTCCCTGCATTATTCCATTTATTCGGGCACCTGATCGAACTCCGTAGCCCCATCAGCAGGACACAGGAAGCACCGGTATTTTTAAATTCAGTGTTATACACAACACAATGCCGGTTATATCCGCTCATGAAGACACCGTTGCCGCCGAGCTGATCAAAAAGACAGTTCTGAATTTTGATCTCTTCGGCGTTCTGCATGAAAACCGCAGCCTTGCGAACGATACCCCAGTCCGATCCGGTGATAAGTTCGTAGAACTGGCCGGTGCTGTCGAAGAGAGAACGATAGGTGTGAGTAAAGACAAGATTATCGAAGGTTACGTGCTTGACACTGGTTGCCGATCCTGAGCCGGAACCCTTGAAAAGCACCAGCTGTGTCAGTGATGCCAGTTCTATTACAGCAGAGGCCATATCCGTTCCCTGTGGAGGATAGAACCAGAGTTCGCCGGTGGATTTCCGGTAGAACCACTCACCCGGGGCATCGAGAAATTCAAAAATGTTTTCAGCCATCTGGTTCGTACCATGCGGAGCACCACCACGGTTATTATCACCAACCCACTGATATGCGGTATTACTGGTGAAATAATAACTTTCTCCCCCCCAGCCTCCGGTATGCAAGGCCCTTATGTATCCCGGACCCTCAGCTGCATTGGCTGCTGATTGTCCTTTTCGAATAGCATCATTTGCATACCCATTAAGGATTTTAGTATTCCAGTTGAAATTCGGATACCGCGCCATGATCTGCCGTTTTCCATTCAGGAAGAGCTGATCAATGTGCAGATTTTTATCGATGGTGGTTTTCTGGACGGAAACACCGTTGATGGAGGCGGAGCTCCACTGCGTTGCAGCAGGCAGAAGAATGCCGCCGCTTATCACCGCTTTGCCATACCCTTTATACACAATTGGAGCCTCGGCCTTTCCTGAATTGGCGCTTCCGATAACAAGCGGTTCTTTGAGGTAATAGGTACCTTCCATAATATGAATCGTTACGGCACCACCCGACTTGAGTTCGTCGGCTTTATCTCGTGCTTTCGCAATAGTGGCAAGTGGGGAGCCGGGGCTGGTTCCCTCTGCCTCATCATTTCCGGCTGGAGAAACGTAGATGTCTGCGCTGAATGCTGCCGTTACCGCACAACATATCAGAAGAGCAAAAAGTGAACGAAGCTTCATTCTAAACCCCACTTGTTTCTGGTAATGGATCGTTTCCCGATTTGCCCCCGCTCCTCCCCATAGAGGTTGAGGACATACCATTTATTAATTGAACGTGAAAATATCGGCTTTATCAAGGTTTTTATTGGCTTTCTCTTACTATTTTCCGATTATTTAATTTATTTAAACTTTTATTGTACCAGTGTACTAGTACTGTTGGCTTAGAAAAACATTCGAATTTAATATAAATTCAAATTTATGAATGTGCACGGATTTTTCAAATTCAATTGTTCGTGGCTGTATTTTAGCAGTGCTGGAGATACCGAATAAATAGTAACAATACTCTTTTTCGATCCAGATCGTGGGATTCCAGCCACCGGTTGTAGAGATTCCCCTGATTTATTATCCCCCAAAGAAAAGAAATGAGCATTTATTAACTATTTTTCGTTGAATCGCACGGTTTGGGAAAAAACCTCGGCTGATGCAATTTTAAATAATCATGATTCCTGCAATATCCATCACTCTCCCTGAAATACATCACCATTTTCGTCGGTTTTTATCAAATGGATGTCTGTGCTGAATGAACTCATTTCACCTGTAATAATATACCCATGATCACTTGTCTGCCTGACTGAGCTTGGAATATCTTGTTTTGTACCGCCGAATGTTTTTGACCAGGTGATATTACCGGTTGCATCTGTTTTTATCAGATATATATCCCAATCGCCTGCACCGTACGATGTGGTGCCGGCAGCAATAATATATCCTCCGTCGCTTGTCTGCTGAACGGGATATCCTAAATCCTCTCCGCTGCCGCCAAATATTCTCGTCCAGATGGCATCACCCGATTCATCAGTTTTTAAAAGGTAAATATTATCATCGCTCATTGCGTCTATTTTAGTATTGCCGATGATAACATAACCATCATCACTTGTCTTCTGAATCGAGTATGGTCTTGCCATGCCGGAACCCTTGAATGTCTTTTTCCATTCCGTTTCGCCACCCGGATCTGTTTTGGTCAGTTCCACTTCTCCGTTTCTATTCTCCGCAACCATCATATAACCGTCATCGGTCGTTTGTTGAAGACTTTTTATGGACACGTTTGGTACTATTCTTGTCCAAACAGTATCACCAAGGCTGTTGGTCTTGACAAGGTATGAATCATTAAGTCCGGAGCTGACAATAATATACCCACCGTCACTTGTCTGGCGAACGCAACGTGCAAATTGTTCACCAGCGGCGCCATAAGTTTTAGTCCAGCTGACAACGCCGTTTTCATTTGTTTTAACCAGGAATAGATCATATGATCCGTCATCAGACGATCGCGTTTGTCCTGCAATAATATATCCGCCATCACTGGTCTGCTGTAATGATCTGGCTCCTTCCCATTCAGTACCTCCGATTATTTTTGTCCACACGGAATCTCCATACATATCTGT
This sequence comes from Chitinispirillaceae bacterium, assembly GCA_016930275.1. GTDB lineage: Bacteria > Fibrobacterota > Chitinivibrionia > Chitinivibrionales > Chitinispirillaceae > JAFGNB01. The sequence continues at coordinate 1,774 of JAFGHA010000251.1, read as the reverse complement.
TTTTACAAGAATGATATCCTGAGTCCCGAAATTTGTTGTTCCTAAAATAACGTATCCGCTATCGCTGGTCTGCAGAACGGAAATACCGGTTCCACCGTTTGGAATGCCTGCGATCGATTTCGAAAAAGTGATACTCCTGAATTGCCCCTCGACCACCGCATCACCATTTTCCAGGATAACAGTTGTTGATGCCGCATTCTTGTCGACAATCGTTACCGTTCCACTTACAACATTCCATTTAATGAACATATACCCCAGTTCCGGAGTCGCGGTAATGGCGTGACCAACGCCATGCCCGACGGAATCAGAACCGGATACCGTTCCGTTTCCGGCGCTTTGTACCGTGAGAAGATAGTTGTCGGGTTCAAATACAGCCTCCACGGTAGCATTGCCGCTTGTCAGTGTGACGGCAGTTGCAGTACCGGATGGATTATCGATCACCGCACTACCGTTTGTTACCCTCCATTCGATAAAATGGTACCCGATTGCAGCGGTCGCTTCAATCGAGAAGGGAATATCGTGTGTTACCGAATCGGAAACAGGCTCGACGGTGCCGTTACCGCTTTTATTTACAGTGAGCAGATAACGGTTGATTGCAAATACCGCTTCTATCTCCGCGTTACCGCTGCGCAGTGCGACGGTGGTGCTTGCCTGGGTTGAATCCTCAAAAACAACAGTTCCCGATATGATGCGCCAGACAACAAAATGGCTGCTGCTCTCTGACGTTGCGGTTATTACTGTTTCGGCGCCGTGATTAATTGTTACATCACCATCAGGATCCGTTGTCCCGTGACCATCATCAGTCACGGTAAGTGTATAGGTTATCCGTGTGAAAGTCGCCGTCACTGTTGCATCACCCGACGTTAGCATCACGGAAGTGCTTGCCTCGGAGACATCATCAATACCCCCACCGTGCTCAATAGTCCATCCATTAAAAGTATACCCTTCGTCGGGTATTGCCGTAATGGTAGTTGGCTCGCCGTGGTTGACCATTACCGGAGATGATTTAGGGGTATCGATCGATCCGCCGGTACCCGCATTTACCGTCAGCTTATAGGTATTCAAAGCGAAGTTGGCAGTCACATTCATTGCCGCAGTCATGGTAACAGTAGCTGAATCGCCGGTTCCCGAAGCATCACCGGCCCAGTTGACGAAGTGATAGCCTTCATTTGCCACGGCCTTAAGCCCGACGTCCGTTCCTGATTCATATTGTGGAAGATCTGGAGTCCTGGTCACCTTGCCATTCGTGGCAACGACGGTAAGGGAATAGGTATTTGGCGGATTCTCAACAAATATCGCGGTTACGGATTTATCGCTGTTCATAAGGATTGTTGCAGGATTATCACTCCCACTCAAATCACCACCCCAGCCGCTGAAGTGATAATCACTTTCCGGAATCGGTGTAAGATTTACGACCGTACCTGAATCGAAGGATGTCCCGTCCGGATCTCTCTCCACTCTTCCATGATCTGAAGAAATATCAAGCGAAAAGATGGCGATGTATACCCATGTTACCTTAACGGTCGCGAATGAAGTAATTTGGGCATTAGTTGAATCAACCGCGATAACAGTTATATCGGTAGCAACATTTGCAACCAGGTTTTTTATTGTACCGGTAAATATGTTTTCACTCGATTCTTCCGCATCAACCGTGTCGATACCAACCACCATTCGTACCGATACGACACCACTCTCATCGGTACAACGGACACTGACCGTAAGGGAACTTTCACCGATCACCGTATCTTTGGATGGTGACACCAGGGTAATCGTC